>JBKGYG010000013.1:0-33560 GCA_046546235.1 Eubacteriales bacterium
TATCTTGTCTTTTGACATCTCTTTTGCTCTCTTTAATCCATATGCTACTGCATGGGAGCTTTCTAATGCTGGTATAATACCTTCTAAGTGGCTTAATAATACAAAAGCATCAACTGCTTCATCATCTGTGATTGGAACGTATTTAGCCCTTTTTATATCATTAAGATGGGCATGTTCTGGTCCAATACCTGGATAATCTAATCCAGCAGATATAGAATGAGCTAATTCAATATTACCTGAATCATCTTGTAAGAGATATGTCTTCATACCATGTAATACTCCCACATCGCCTTTATTAATAGAACAAGCATGTTTTTTTGTTTCAATCCCTTTACCAGCAGCTTCAACTCCTATTAGTTCAGTTTCTTCATCTTCAACAAATGGATAAAACATACCCATAGCATTACTACCACCGCCAACACACGCAATAATTGAGTCTGGCAGTCTACCTTCTTTTTCAAGAATCTGCTCTTTAGTCTCATCTCCTATAACTCTTTGTAAGCTTCTTACCATTTTAGGATATGGATGCGGTCCAACTACAGAACCAATTACATAGAATGTATCTTCAACATCTTTTGCCCAAGAACGTATAGCTTCACTTGTTGCTTCACTTAACGTTTTGCTTCCTGTTGAAACTCCAACAACCTTAGCTCCTAATAATTCCATTCTAAAAACATTAAGGGCTTGACGCTTCATATCTTCTTCACCCATATAAACGGTACAAGGTAGATTAAATAGTGCTGCACCTGTTGCAGTTGCAACTCCGTGTTGTCCTGCCCCTGTTTCAGCAATTACTTTTTTCTTACCTAGTCGTTTTGCTAAGAGAATCTGACCTATAACATTATTAATCTTATGTGCTCCAGTATGGTTCAAATCTTCTCTTTTTAAATATATCTTTGGTCCACGTAATTTTTTAGTTAATCGTTCTGCATAATATAATGGACTTTTACGACCAATATAATCTTCTTTATAATAATTGAATTCTTTGATAAAGGATTCATCTTGCATAGCATTTTCAAAAGCATCTTCTAATTCTTTAAGTGTTTCCATTAATGTTTCTGGGACATATTGTCCGCCATATATACCAAACTTATTATTTTGTTCCAAATTCTCTCACCTTCCTAACAAATTCTTTTATTTTATTTAAATCTTTACCATTATGATTTTCTACACCGGAACTTACATCCACTATATCTGGGTGTATTTTTTCTATAGCCATTTTTATATTATCAGCACTTAATCCCCCAGCTAGTATCAAAGGTTTGTTTAATTTTATACTTTCAAGGAGTGTCCAATCAAATGTTTTACCACTTCCAGGCTTTCTGCCATCAAAAATATAACCTATAATTGATTTATGATATATCAAATTACTCATATCTTCAAAGTTGTTTACCGAAACTGCTTGCCATAATGGAATATTGATTTTATTAATTACCTCTTCATATAATTTACCATGCCATTGAATAATATCAAACCCAGAATTTGAAATTTGTTTTAATAATTCCTTATTAGGTTCTACAACAACAGCTACTGATTTTATGTTTTTGCTAAGATTTTGTTTTAATTCCTTTGCTTGTTCTATTGTTATCTGACGCTTACTTTTAGCAAAAACAAAACCTACATAATCAATATTTAATTTATTAAGACAGTTTATCTCTGATGGTTTTTTTATGCCACATATTTTAATTTTAGGAATCATAATACCCTTTCCACTCCTTAATAATAACATCTGGATTACTTGATTTCATCAGACTAGTACCAACTAATACTCCGTTTATTGTAACATCTTTTAATTGTTTTATATCATCAATTGTTTTAATTCCACTCTCTGAGACTACTAATCTATCAGAGATATATTCACATAACTCTTTAGTTGTAGATAGATTTATTGTAAAATCTTTTAGATCCCTATTATTAATACCAATAATTCTTGTGTTAGTTTTAATTGCTTTTTTTAAATCATCAGTATCATGCACTTCTAATAATACTTCAAGTTTTAATTGTCTTGCTAATTTTACGTAATTTATAAGCTGTTCTTCTTTTAGTGTTGTAGCAATTAGTAATATAGCATCTGCTCCTATTGCTTTAGATTCATAAATCTGATAAGGATCTATTATAAAATCTTTTCTAAGCAAAGGTTTTTTAGTCAACTTTCTAACCTTCTTGAAAATATCTATATTTCCAGCAAAAAAATCTTCTTCAGTTAGTACAGATATTGCATCTACTGACTGAGAATATTTTTCTACTCTCTCATATAGATTTAGTTTAAAATCAATTGTTCCAGTTGACGGAGAAGCGTGTTTTATCTCTCCGATAACTGATAATCCATCTTTGCTCATAGCCTGATAGAATTTATTTTCACCATTTTCAAATTCAAGTTTACTAAAAGCTTCATTCTTTAATGTTTCAAGTGATTTTTCTTGTTTTGTGTTTTTTAATCGAATTTTTTTCTTGGATATTATATCATCAAGAATCATGATGCTATCACCTCAGTATAAGAAGCAAATGCTTGTAATTTTTCATACGCTAATCCACTATCAAGAATTTTACTAGCATATTCTATACCTTCATCTATTGATTCTACTTTATTAGAAACATAAAGAGCAGCAGCACAATTTAATAATAAAATATCTCTTTTGGGCCCTCTTGCTCCTTGAAATAAATCAAGTAATATCTGTGCATTTACTTCCTTTCCTCCACCAGTAACATCAGATAACTTTGCTCTTGTTAAGCCAAAATCTTCAGGTTTAATTATATAATTTCTTAAGTTTCCATTTATAAGTTCTGTAACTTTAGTTGGTGCAGAAATTGATATTTCATCCAAACCATCTTCACCATGTACAACCATAGCCCTTTTTACCCCTAATAAACCAAGGGACTCAGCCATCACTTCTGTTAAATTACCATCATAAACACCTAATAGCTGTGATTTTGCTAATGCTGGGTTAGATAATGGCCCTAATATATTAAATAACGTTCTAAACCCTAAAGTTTTTCTTACAGGCATTGCGTATTTCATAGCTTGATGAAATTTAGGTGCAAACATAAAACCAATATTGTGGTTTAATACACAGTCTTTTACTTGTTCTTTATTCAAGTTTATATTTACTTTTAAAGCTTCTAAAACGTCAGCACCACCACATTTACTGCTTATACTTCTATTTCCATGTTTTACAACTTTTACATCAGCAGAAGCTAATACTAAAGCAACCCCTGTTGATATGTTAAATGTATCTAAACAATCTCCCCCAGTACCGCAAGTATCAACTGTATCATAATCTGTAAGATTAACTCTTTCTGCTTTTTCTCTCATTACCTTAGCAGCTCCAGCTATCTCTTCAGCTGTTTCACCTTTCATTTTTAAAGCTGTTAAAAAAGATGATAATAGAATAGTATCTGCTTCACCATTCATAATCTCATTCATAACTTCTATCATATTATTTTTTGTAAGATTTTTTTTATTAACTACTGCCTGAGTCGCTTCTTTAATCATATTAAATCACTCCTTCTAAAAAATTTTTAATTAAATCATGACCTTGATCTGTATATACAGATTCTGGATGAAATTGCAATCCAATAGTTGGATAATTTTTATGTTTTATTCCCATTATTTCGCCATCATCAGTTTCAGCAATATTAATTATTTCAGGTGGTAAAGTACCGTTAATTGCTAATGAATGATACCTTGCTACTGGTAAAGGATTTAATATATCCTTAAAAATACCATCACTACCATGTTTAATAGTTGATTGTTTTCCGTGGAATAGCTTTTTTGCATAACCTACAGTTCCTCCAAAAGCTTCAGCTATACATTGGTGTCCTAAACAAATCCCAAGTATTGGTATTGTTTTAGCAAATCTTTTTATCAAATCTACACATATTCCAGCATCTTTTGGTGATTTTGGTCCTGGTGATATAATTATCTTATCTGGTTTCATTTCTTCTATCTCTTCTAATGTTATTTTGTCATTTCGTTTTACAACTATATTAGGATTTATCTTGCCAATATATTGGTATAAGTTGTAAGTAAAGGAATCGTAGTTATCTATCAGTAAAATCATAATTCTTCAACCTCCTCAAGCAATATTTTTGATAATGCTTTTGCTTTATGACGACATTCTTCGTATTCTATCTCAGGTACTGAATCTGCAACAATTCCAGCTCCAGCCTGCAAATAAATCCGATTATCTTTCTTAATCATTGTTCTAATTGTTATACAGTAGTCAATGTTGCCATTGAATCCAAAGTAACCAATAGCCCCTCCATATAAACCTCGTTGAAAAGTTTCTAATTCGTCAATGATTTCCATAGCTCTAATCTTCGGTGCACCACTTAATGTTCCAGCTGGTAGAAAAGAAGCTAATATATCTAGTGGATGATGATTATTATTAAGCCCTTCTACAAGGGATACTATGTGCATCACGTGTGAGTAATAATGAACTGACATAAATTCTGTTACATTAACGCTATCGAATTTAGCAATCTTACCCATATCATTTCTAGCTAAGTCAACTAACATTACATGTTCTGCCCTTTCTTTTTCATCTTCTATAAGCTCTTTTTCTAACATTAAATCTTCTTCTTTTGTACTTCCTCTTTTTCTTGTTCCGGCTATTGGACATGTTAGAACTTTATCTCCTGTTTTCTTTACAAGCATTTCTGGCGAACTTCCTATTATCTCAAATTCATCATAATTAAAATAATAGAGATAAGGTGATGGATTTAATTCCCTTAAATCTTTAAATAACTGAAAGCCATTAGTACTACTTTCTATGCACCATCTTTGAGATAATACTACTTGGAAGATATGCCCTTCTTTTATATAATGTTTTGCTTTGTTAACTTTTTCTGAATATGAGTCAACTGTATCTGATCGTGCTATTACTTTTCCGTCTAATTTCTTGTTGTTTTCTTTTACATTACTAACTGTTATATTTGATATATCATCTATGATTTTTTCTAATTTATTAATTGCTCTTCCTTCACCTTCTGATGATTCATTTTCTAAAACTACAGCAGTAATTGTATTTGTTATATGATCAATGCATAAGAATTCTAATACTAACCAGAGTTGTACTGGTTCTATCCCAATCTCATCGTCATTTGTATTTGGTATTTCTTCAGAATATCTTATAAAATCATATCCTATTGCACCAACTAAACCACCTTCAAAAGGTAAATCTAGTGTGTTTTTAACTTTGAAACTATTCATATATTCCTTTAAAGCTTCTATTGGGTTGCCTTTTATTTTTCTAATATTTCCTTTTAAGTCTTCTATGCTAGTGCAGTCTGATGTTGAGGTGATTTTTTCATATGGATTTTTTCCTATAAATGAATATCTACCCTCTTCTTTACTATAACTTTCTAGTAAAAATCCTTGCTCATCACCAACATAGTTTTCATATAATGCAGTTGGACATATGTTAATACTTGATGTATTTTTTGAGTATATTTTTAATTGATTTTCCATTAAATACCCTCACTTCCTATATTAATTCAAATCTTATTATAAGATTTAATTTATTATTTAAATTTATAGCATCATAATTATTTAATGTTATATAGCAAATGTACTTGCCTTACTCTTTTTCTATAGTGATTTAAATTAAAGTATTAAAAAACGCACCATCCCAAATAATGGGACGATGCGTACCGTGGTGCCACCCAAGTTAGAATGTTCTAAATTATATAAAAGGTGGTTTTTTGTAATAAAAAAAGTATTCCTCCAATTTGGAAAAATACTTATATGCCACCAAATAAAACTTAACATTCTCTCTCATTTTTCAGATACGGAATTATTAATTCGATATCCTACCTCTGTAACGTGAGGAACACGGCATCAGATACTAATACTTTCACCTTGCGTCTCCCAAACCCATTCCTTATAGCCCTCTGTACCGATCTCCCACCAACTATCGGCTCGCTGAAACATAAATCTATAAGTACTCTTTTTGATCATAGACTTTAAATTATTAATTTATATAAATCTTATCAGATGTTTTTATAATTGTCAATCACTATTTGCAATATATTTCACATGTTCTTTTATCTTTTCAAATGAGTCAAATTTATATCCAAACTCTTCTTCCATAGCTGAAACATCGAATAAGTACTCTCCTTTTATCCATCCCTTATCTTCAAGGTTAATAGAACTATTTGAACCCGTATATTGGATAGCATATCTAGCTACCTCTTCCCAAGTAACAAATTCAGTACCTAATCCCATAAATATTCTTCGGTTTAAATTGGATGTAAGTAAAGAAGAATATAACTTTGCTAAATCACCAGCCCAAATAAATTGAGTTCCGTCATTTTTGGTAATATTGATTGGCTCATTGTTTTTTGCTTGTTTTACTATATCTCGAAATCTACTATCAGGTTGAATATAACTACCCTCAACAACAGGATTGCCAAATGTATAACCAGGTCTAATTATATTACATCTGATATCGTGCGTATGGGATATAGCTAATAGATTTCTTTTTATTATAACATAAAACGGACCAACTTGTGGTCCGTTAAGAGAATTATTTATTTTATTCAAGATCACCTATTTTACCCATAAAAAGTATTACACCAGTATAATTATCTCTTATCACAAAGAAAAAAGGTTGGTCAGCTATAAAAACAGGTTTAAACTCATCTTCTATAGGCATTGATTCAGTTGTTATATCCACAACAGTTGCTGCAGCTGCTTCACTTCCTTTTTCGTTCACTTCAATAACTGCTTTGTGACTAACTGAGCTAACAAAAAGATCATTTTCTATTTTAGTTAAGTCTGCATCATTTGTAAATGATTCTTCCATTCCTAATGATTTTAAGGAATTTTTTAATTCTTTAACACCATAATCTACTTTGAATTTGGGAAACTTTACTTCTACATTTTCGTATTCTCTAAAGTTACCAAACATTTCATTGAATTTATCATAATCTAAATTACTTATAATAGTCTCAATGTCATTATTGTCATTTTGTGGTACAAATGCATACATAGATATTCTTTCCCTACCATAAGGTAATTCTACCCCTATTAACTCATCATTTTGAAAGAAGTCAAACTCTTCAAATTGATGCATCATATCTACTTCTGTTGTTTTATCAATACTAAAGAAGTCTTCTTTTTTAGTTCTGTTTTCATCAAATTGTTTTGTCCAATCTCCTTTAAAATAAATTGCATTAATAAGATACATAACTGTATCAATATTTATTTCATTTATCATTTTACTGATCATATCATCAGTAGCATTACTTATCCATTGATTAATCTCATCTACTGTATTAGAATTATTGAAATCTTTTGTATAAACTTCACTAAAAAAATAATCTTCTAATACATCAATATAGTTTTCTTTAGGTTTAAAGGTATCTCGTATCCAAGTAGAATTTGCTACATTTATTTTTACATCAGCATCTGCTCTTAGTAAACTAATCATCAAATTTTTATAAGTCTCATTAATATCATCCATAGAAGTTTCATCATAATGTAACACCTTAGCAATCTCTTCTTTAGTTGTTGTATCAGCACCATTATATAACATAGTTAAAGCCGAACTTATGCTATAAGGTGAGATGAAAATATTTTTCTCATCATCTTTTTCCAGCTCTTTATATAGGTCAAAAGCAAATCTATTAATAAGATTGATAACATCTCTATCAACTTGACTTGCCAAATCATCTGATTCAGCATAAACCTCAGATATTTTATTTTTTGATAAATTATCAAACTCTGTTTTTAAATCCTCTAATAAATTATTATTAGTTGATAAATCATTTTTATTAGATTGTTTATTGCAAGCAGTACTTGTGGCAATAATAATAAATATAAATATTAATATTAATTTTTGTTTCATAAAAAAACTCCTTTCACTTCTTTTTTTGTTAAACGAATTTAAGAATATTTATGTTCCTTTCTATTGTTATTATTACCATTTTTTATCATTTACTTCAAGTTCAATATCACCAAACATATTTATTTTAACTTTATATCCCTTATCTTTCCAATTATATGTAATTTCTTTTGTATTATTTAAAAAGTCTTTTTTTTCTTCAATAGAATTGTTTACAAAATAATAGCAATTTTGCTTTTTAACCTCATATTCTGTATATCCCCATGATTTAATGCCATCATATTCAAATTCATAAACTACTATATATCGTTCATCTACAAACTGATATATTTTTATTTCTATTATATTATACCAAAAAAGAGCCATTTTTGGCTCTTTTTTGCGAAAAATTATTTTATTCTCTTATTTGTCCATTACCATATATAATATATTTTGTAGTAGTTAATTCCTTTAACCCCATTGGACCTCTAGCATGCAGTTTTTGTGTACTAATTCCAATCTCTGCTCCAAAACCAAACTCAAAGCCATCTGTAAAACGTGTTGAAGCATTAACATATACAGCAGCTGCATCAATTTCATCTAAGAAACGATTAGATTTTTCATAATTATTAGTAACAATAGTCTCTGAATGCTTTGTTCCATAAGTGTTAATATGATTTATTGCTTCATCAATACTATTAACCGTCTTCACTGAAATAATATAATCTAAATATTCTTTACCCCAATCATCTTCTGAAGCTTTTACAATATTATTGTTATATTTAAGGATAGTTTCATCCCCTCTTATTTCTACATCCTTTCCTTTTAATCTATTAATTAGCTTAGGAACGACTTTTTTTACTATATCTTTATGGATTAAAAGACTTTCACAAGCATTACACACTCCAGGTCTATGAGTTTTTGAGTTAAAAGCAATTTCAACAGCCATATCCTCATCAGCTCCTGAATCAATATATACATGGCAATTACCAACACCTGTTTCTATAACTGGAATTGTACTATTTTCTACAACTGCTTTTATAAGACCAGCCCCACCTCTAGGGATTAATACATCTATATATTCGTTTAGTTTCATCATAGCAGTAGCTGTCTCTCTACTAGTATCTTCTAATAATTGTACTGATTCCCTAGGCAACTCAACACTTTCAAGAGCATCTTGAATAACTTTAACTATTTGAGTGTTAGCATGAATAGCCTCACTTCCACCTCTTAGAATAACTGCATTACCTGTTTTAAAACACAGGCCAAAAGCATCTACAGTTACATTTGGTCTCGCCTCATAAATTATACCTATAACACCTAATGGAACTCTTTTTTGACCAATAAGTAGTCCATTTGGTCGTTTTTTCATTCCTAAAACCTCACCAATTGGATCTTCTAGATTAACTAGTTGTTTTAAGCTTTCTGCTATTCCTTCTATTCTCTTATGGTTTAGTGTTAAACGGTCTATAAGTGCTCCTTTTATACCTTTTTCTTTAGCATTTATTAAATCCATTTTGTTAGCTTCTAAAATTGCTTTTTGTTTTTCAAGTAAAGCATCTGCTACAGCTAGTAAACCTTTGTTTTTTTGCTCAGAAGTTAAAAGCATTAATTTACGACTTATATCTTGAGCCTTTTTCCCTTTTGCTAATAATTCTTTTGACATAATCCCACCCCTTTAAATTAATGTTTAAAAACTTATATTATCTGCTGAATAAATGAATCATTCTTTTATCAGTAATTATACTATTAATCTTAACGTCATTTGAGTCTGATGGTATATTATCTAACAACTGAAAATCATAAGCTAATGCAATTTTTTCGATACTTTTATTGTTTTCATATAAGTATTTATCATAATAGCCTCCACCGTAACCAACTCTATTCATAGAAATATCAAATGCTAATCCTGGCATTATCATCAATGAATCTTTACTTGTAGTTGCTAATTCATTAGTTTTTGGTTCTAATATATTATAGAATCCCTTTTCTAAGTCGGACCAAGATTTTATATAATAAAATTTCATTTTTTTATTAATAATCTTTGGAACAGCCACCTTCTTACCAGTATTCCAAGCATGATTAATAATTTCTTGTATACGTATTTCTTGGTTGAAAGGTAAGTAAGCAAAAAGCAAATTACAATCTCGATAAGATCTTAACCTTAAAAATTTATTACAAATAATCTTGCTTTTACTTTCTATCTCATATAATGATAAAGACTTCTTTTCTTCTTTTATCTTTGACCTAATTAACTTTTTACTCATGACATTAGTTTTCTTTTTAAATGTGTTATTGATCCATCTTTTTCTTTTATACTAACATTATCCATTGTGTTTTTAAAGTTTTTACGAATTAGTGAAAGATATTCTTTTCTTAATTCTGTTTGCTCTACTTTTTCTTCTTTAGTTAAACCAACAGACTTTTGTTTTCTAGCTAATTCATTAATTCTATTAATCTTTTTTTGTTCCATTTCTCCCATCCTTTCTATGTAATTTAATATTAAATCAATTTTATAATATAAAGTTTTTTATATGAAATCCCTTTGATTTATTTGCCATAAACAAAGTTCCCACTTTTTCGCCATTTAAAACTTGTGTTATATTATCAACGTTATCTCCGTTTACAATAACCATATCAGCACCAGCAGATGTTGCTATTTTAGCTGCTAATATTTTAGTAATCATGCCACCTGTCCCAACATTAGTACCTGCTCCTTTTGCCATATCAAATGTTTCATCATCTATATGTTTAACAATATCTATAAATTCAGCCTCCATATTATGTCTAGGGTCATCATTAAATAGACCATCAATATCTGACATTAGTATAAGGAGATCAGCTTTTACTAATGAAGCAACAATCGCAGATAAGGTATCATTATCACCAAACTCAATTTCTTCAGTAGCTACAGTATCATTTTCATTTACAATTGGAATAACATTCATTTTTAATAATTCATTCAACGTATTTATTGCATTATTTCTTCTTGTTTCACATTCCATAATATCTTTGGTTAAAAGTACTTGACCCGTTGTATGATTGTATTCACTAAATAATTTTTGATAAATCATCATAAGAACTGCTTGACCTACAGCAGCACAAGCTTGCTTTTGTGAAATTTGGAATGGTTTTTCTTTAAGACCTACTGAGTTAGTCCCAACTGCAATTGCTCCCGATGATACAAGTATAATATCTTTGCCTTGATTTTTTAAATCAGATAACAATCTTACAATCTTATCCAATTTTGTTAAATTAAGGTGACCGGTTTCCTGATGAGTTAATGTTGAAGAACCAATTTTTACGACTATACGTTTTTTATTCTTTAAATGTTTTCTCTGATGCAAGTTAAGTTCCCCCTTAATTAATCCACTAATACGTATATCATAATACCCCATTTTTATATTCATTGC
Source organism: Eubacteriales bacterium (assembly GCA_046546235.1). GTDB lineage: Bacteria > Bacillota > Clostridia > Lachnospirales > DSM-24629 > JBKGYG01. The sequence goes on from JBKGYG010000013.1 coordinate 11,240, forward strand.
AACTAAAATTACATAGGTCTATACTTAGAAGCAATGTTTTCTGCTACTTTTATACCGTCCATAGCTGCAGAAGTAATTCCTCCTGCATAACCTGCCCCTTCTCCACAAGGGTATATGCCTTTTATATTACTTTCAAAATTATCATCTCTACAAATTCTTATTGGAGATGATGTTCGCGTTTCAACTCCAGATAATACTGCATCTGGTCTACTAAATCCATCTATTTTTTTATTAAAGTTAATTATACCTTCTTTTATACTTTCTACTACATAATGAGGCAAACACTCACACAAATTAGCAAAAACGCCTTGATTACCTAATGATGATTTTATCTCCCCTAATTTAGTGGATTTTTTATTATTAACCAAGTCCTTGAATAACTGAATAGGAACTTTATAATTACTTCCGCCTATCTCAAAAGCCTTTCTTTCCCATTTTCTTTGAAACTCAACTCCTGATAAAGGATCATTTGAATTAAAATCTTCTGGTTTTACCGTAACAATTAATGCACTATTGGCATTTGTTTCATCTCTTTTATAATTACTCATACCATTAGTAACAACCCCGCCTTTTTCTGACGAAGCATTTACAACGAAACCTCCTGGACACATACAAAAAGAGTACACACCCCTTCCATTGCTAGCTTTGTGAGTTAACTTGTATTCAGCAATAGGTAAATGAGGATGATTATAGTTATCTCCATATTGGTTTTTGTTAATAAGAATTTGTGGATGTTCAATTCTAAGCCCAACAGCAAATGATTTGCTAATCATATCAAGGCCATTACTATTTAACATTCTAAAAGTGTCTCTTGCACTATGACCTATTGCAAGCACCAAGGTATTGCATTTGATAATTCTATTTTTATTAACTTCTATTCCTATTAATTTATTATCATCTATACAAAGATCTGTTAATGTTGTATTAAATAATATATCTCCACCAAAATCAATTATCATCTTTCTAATGTTCTTAACAACTGTTCTAAGATAATCAGTTCCTATATGTGGTTTATTAATATATAATATTTCAGAAGGAGCACCAGCTTCAACAAATAATTCAATAACTTTTTTATTTCTAAAAGACCTATCTTTAACCATCGTATTCAACTTACCATCAGAAAATGTTCCTGCCCCGCCTTCACCAAATTGAACATTTGAATTAGGGTTTAGTTCTCCTTTGTTCCATAAATTATTAATATCTTTTATTCTTTCATCAACCATTTTCCCTCTTTCAATAATAATGGGTTTATACCCGTGCTGAGCTAATAATAAACCACTAAATAATCCTGCAGGACCTGTGCCAATAATTATTGGTCTTTCCTTTAATTTTTTATCACCTGTTATGTTGAAAATATATTCCTCTGACTTAGTTAACATAATACTATTATTGTTAATCCTTTTTATTGTTTTTTGCTCATTGTCTATTTTGACTTCTATGGTATATATAATTTTAACTGAGTTTTTTCTAGCATCAATTGATTTTTTTATAATCTTAAAGGCTTTAACTTGTTCATTATTTATTTTTAAAATTTTTAGCGCTTTTTTTATAATATCATTTTCACTATGATCCAATCCAAAACGCAACTGTTGTATTCTTATCATTAAATTTCCACCTTTTTATTTTCTATCATTATTTGTTGAAAAAAAACCAGCCAAGTAACCACTACTCCAAGCCCACTGAAGATTATAACCTCCGCAATCTGCATCTATATCAATTATTTCACCTGAAAAAAATAGATTTGGTACTTTTTTAGATTCCATAGTATTTGGATTTATTTCTTCCGTTGATACGCCCCCAACAGTTACTTGTGATTGATGCCATTGCCTTGTTCCAATAATATTTAACCTTAGATTTTTTATATTCTCTACTAACTTTATACGTTCTTCCTTAGTTAATTGATTAAGAGATTTATTGAGACTACAATCAGAGATTTTAACTAATACTGGAATTAATCTCTTGTTAAATAAACCCTCTAACCCTTCACCTAATGTTTTAAATGGCATATTCTTAAACCGTTCAATAAGAAGGTTATCTAATGATCTTTTGTTCTCTTCAGGCATAAAATCAATAAAAACATGAGGGTTTTTATTATTTTCTATTAATTTACCTGCAAAACGACTTAATTGAAGAACAGGAATACCAGATAGTCCATAATCAGTAAATAGTATTTCACCTTTTTCAACTGTTACCTTTTCATTTTGATTACAAAGAGTTATTTTTCCTTGAATTTTAACTCCTTTTATTTGTTTTAGATATTTTTCTTTTGCTTCCAATTGAACTAGCCCTGGAATTGGTTTAATAATAGTATGTCCTAATTCTCTTGCTAATTTTAAACCACTACCATTTGACCCTAAGTTAGGCGACGATTTACCACCAGTGCTTAATATCACTTTTGTTCCATAATATTTATTTTTACTTGTTTTTACGATAAATTGATTCTTTTTTATGATAATTTCTTTTGCTTCTTCTTCACATATTATATTAACACCTAATCTTTCTACTTCATATCGTAATATATTTAATACTGAAGATGCTTGATTAGAGTAAGGATAAACATAGCCATTTTCTAATTTAGGATATACTCCTAATTCCTTAAAAAAATTGATAGTTTTTTCTACATCAAATTTGTTTAATGCTGGCAATGCAAACTCTGGATTAGTGCCATGATAATTATCTATAGTTAAATTCATATTAGTTATGTTACAACGTCCATTACCTGTGGCTAATATTTTTTTGCCAATGCGATTCATTCTTTCTAGGAGTATAACTTTAGCACCTTGTCTAGCAGCTACAATACTAGCAGTTAATCCTGAAGCGCCTCCTCCAACTACTATAACAGTATTTTTTCCCATATAAAAACCTCACCTTCTAACATAAGTATATTCTACGCAATAGGTGAGGTTTATTCAAGAGCAATATGTTATTTTACTGATAATAAATATCTGATACATTTTTATTCTAACTAGAATAGCTTTCAATAAGTTGTAATATTTCTTCTTCTGAATATACTTTTATGCCAGGTTTTTTTAAAGCTTCTCTTTCTGATTCAGGCAATGCACTTATTGATATATCAATATCTTCCCTAATACTTCCATCAGGATTTTCTATAACTATTTTATTTTTTTCTGGATCAATGTATACTTGATAATATTCTTCATATTTCCCATTAAATACTTTTCTTAATACAACTTTTGAAGAAGAAAAAGAAATTAATTCATAATTTGTGATTTCATTTCTTATGTCATTATCTGTTGGACTTTGCAGATAATCACTTGTATATTGTTCCATTTGTTCTCTTGTTAAATCCAACATATAATATGGTGGTGACATTTCTTCTTCTACTAGTCGATTTTCCCTAGTATAAAGATGTTGAATAACTAATTTAGTTGATGGTGTTATTCTTTCTCTGGGTACAGCATCAACAGAAACAGCTTCATCATTATCCTCAGCTATTGGTTCTATATTATTAATATCTGAAATATTAGGTGGCTCATTATTACTAATATTTTCTTCAATCTCTGTTTGATTATCTTGTTCATCCATAATTTCATTTGAGGAAATCCAATAACCTACAAAAACGCCAATTCCTAAGATAATTACAAAAGAACTGATGTAAAACAATTTATTTTTCACCAAAAACACTCCTTCTCATAGAAATTTCTATGATAACATAGTAGTTTTTGGTAATATTATTTGGTTTTTATAAACATTTTATACATTTTTTACGAATTTATTATTATTTACAAACTTACTAGTGAGGATTTGGAATTGACTTTTTTCTGTCTTTTAATTAAGCAATCTAAATTTATATAACAAATCGACTATTTTTTTACCCTTAGGCATTGTTAATAATTCATCTTTTTCCAAAACTTTAAATTTTACTATAAAAATTCCATATACGATAATCGCTAGTAAGACAGAAAATAATGTACTAAAAGGATTACTGCTTATTAAATAGTATGTTATATTATAACTTCCATATGTTATAATCCCCATAAGAATCGCTGATGCTAAAGGTAAGATAAAAGTTTTTCTTCTATTAAATTTAAAGTGAGTTATTTTCTTAATTGATTTCATATTTAAATATGCTGAAGTAAAAGAAAAAATAATATTTGTAATAATTATCCCATACATATTTGTGTCAAAAACAAATAATAAAAAAATATTTAATATTACTTTTAAACTTAGTGCTATAAGTGTATGATATACTGGTAACTTTATTCTATCCAAACCCTGCAAAATGCCTATCCCAATAGTTGATAAACAAAAAAACACTATTGAAATAGAGCCTAATTTTAAATTATTAACTACAATAGAAGATGGTTTTACCATAAATAGCAATTGCAACACAGGTGCAGCCAAAACTAATATCCCAACAAAAGCTGGAATTGCTAGTAACATTAAAAATCTAATTGATACATCTATCTTTCTATTTACCTCTTCTTTTTTTCCTAAATTTAATGATTTTGCAATACTTGGAACAGTAGCAGCTGCTATGGCACTACCCATAGATATAGGTAATAATATTATTATTCTATATTTACCACTTAACATTCCAAATATTTTTTCAATTTCTTTTAAACCATACCCATTAAACCGCAATCCTTGATTAAACATAACATCATCTATATAATTTGTAATATGAAATACTGTTTGACCTAATACAATAGGAGTAACAGTTATTAGAATAATTTTTAATATTTTTTTATAAGGAAGAACATTAGTATGAGTGTCTCTTTGAATCCTTTTATGTATCATAGGTTTAGCTAGAAAATAAACAAATATAACAAACACTAAACCAACTAAAGCACCAGTACCAGTACCTATTGTTCCACCTGTTGCACCATAGTAGACTCCCATATCTATTAGTGATTTAGCAGCTATAATACTTACAGCTGCATTTGCAATTTGCTCAATTATTTGAGACAAAGCAGTTGGAACCATTGTATTCATCCCTTGAAAATAACCTCTAAATACTCCAAGAATAGATACAATGAAAATAGTAGGTGCTAAAGCTCTAATAGCGTATAACGAATTAGGTAAATTATATAGATTAGCAAAAAAAGGAGCACCAAACCAAAGAATACTCATTCCTATGCTTCCAGATATTACAGCAAAAAACAAAGAACCAATAAAAACTCTATGAGCATTTTTGTATTCTCTTAAAGTTAATTTAGCAGATATCAATTTTGACACGGCTATTGGAATTCCATAACCCGATATAATAATTATAATGGAATATATACTAAAAGCTGCTTGATAATAGCTAATACCATTGTCTTTTATTATCCATTGTAGTGGTATTCTATACCCCATTCCTATTAAACGAACAAGGAAAGATGCAATAATTAATATACTGCCTTGAACTACCAAACTATTATTTCTGACTTTTTTTATTTGATTCATTAATACACCTCTTACTACATTTTTAATTATAATAACATCTAAATAATTGAAGTATATATATAATTAATTCTAAAAAGATTATTCTATTCTTCAAGTATGAACCGATAAGGTAATAATTCGGTTACTTTAAAAGTTCTAACTTTATTATTTTTATCAACTAATATAACTTCTGCATCAGGCATAAATTCAGCAAGAACTTGTCTACATATACCACAAGGAAAAGTCAAATCATCAGATGAGCTAACAACTGCAATTTTCTTAAAATTTCTTTCTCCTTCTGATATAGCCTTAAATAAAGCAGTTCGTTCTGCACAATTAGTAGCACCATAAGAAGAATTTTCAATATTACAGCCAGTATATACATTATCTCCTAATGTTAAAAGAGCTGCTCCTACTTGAAACTTAGAAAATGGAACATATGCATACTTCATAGCTTTTTTTGCTGCTTTTATTAATTTTTCATTTGTCATAAATATGACCTCTATTCTAGAATAATTTCTTTATTGCTAGGGAAGATTGCTATCCAAGTCTTTCCTTTATTTATTTGTATCTCATTACCTTCTTTATCGTAATATTTTGTTGGCTCATAATGACTTTTTTTCTCCCAAGTAATCTCAGTAGCTTTACCATTAGTAATATAGTAACCAGTTCCTGTTGATATTAATTTTTGCTCTAATCGACCTTCTGTATCTCCTGGTATTCCCCATATATCAGTATATTGAACAATTATGTTTTTATATTTTAATAGCTCATTATTTTCTACATCTATATGAGATTCTCCTCCCATATGCACACGTTCATATAATTCTATATCATTATTAAACTCAAACCAAGAGGTATATGTATTTACATGAGAAAAAGGCAAAGTAACTTTATTAGCTATAATATCCGTTTCAATACTTATTTCTTCATCAGAAAATTGAAATTTAGGTTCATATTGATCTTTTAAATTAGTTCTATATCCAGATTTATCCCAAGCATTAATTATACCCTCGTAACTTGTATATGTACTGTGTGGTGCTACTCTTGAAGAATCTTTGAACCACATTGAATATAAAGCATATGAACTTAGATTTGGAGTTTTTAATTCTTTAAATGCAACTTTAGCTTGTGGACTTTCTCCATAATGAACAAATATAGCATCGTGATCAAAAGCATAGTCCAAATAATAGTGCCTTGCACTTCTAACAGGTCCTATTTTTTCAGCATCAAATTCTTGATATATAGCAAATAACCTTGTTATTCCACCTTCTACTAAAGTTTCATATACAATATCAGCTTGTGATATACCACTTTGAGGCTGAGCCACTTTAATATTACTGATCATTATACCGACTGGACGTCTTTTTGCTACTTCTTCATCTATCCAAAGCCCTGTTAAGGGGTTAATATCTTTACCTTCATAATTTTCTTCTTCAGTAATTGGCTTTTCATATTCTTTAGTAGATGTTTCTTCTTGGGTTTTTTCTGGTTTTTGTTCTGGTTGCTTGTCTATATTTTCTTCAATAGTATCTGAATTATCATTTTCATCTTTTTCATTTTGACATGCTACTATTGTAAATATTACTACTATTATTAGTATAAGCATTAATATTTTTTTCATTAGTTATCCTCCATAATTAAGTTAATAAAGCAATAATCTTAGGTATGTAAAGAAAGCATGCAATAATTAATGCAGCAATCGTAGAAATAAAAACTGCTCCAGCAGCAATATCTTTTGCATGTTTTGCCAATTGATGAAATTGATTATTAGTAGTTAAATCTACAGTTTTTTCTAGTGCTGTATTCATCATCTCTAATGTTAAAATTAAAGTTGACATTATTACTAAGATAACATATTCAATTGGACTAAACTTTAATAAAATCGCTAAAATCACTGCTATAATCGTCAATACAATATGCATTTTTGCATTGCGTTCATATTTATAAATATAAACAATTCCATCAATAGCATATAATAAAGCTTTGTATAATCTGTTTTTTTTCATCGTATCAAACCTACTTTTTGTAATATTTGTTTTTGTTTTATTTTCATAGTGTCTTCTTCCTCTGGCTCCATATGATTATATCCTAATAAATGAAGCATACTGTGTGCAACTAAAAAACCAAGTTCTCTTTCTTTAGAATGTCCATATAATAGTGCTTGTTCTTTTAATTTTTCAATAGAGATAACAATATCTCCTAATATTAATTCTTCTGTTTCCATATTAAAATGATGTACTTTATGATCATCCAATGTTTTGATATCTCCTATTTGCGCATAATCAATGATAGGAAATGATAAAACATCAGTTGGATAGTTCTTTCCACGATGTTCCATGTTTAAACACTTTATAAATTCATTATCAACTAATAAAACATTAATTTCAACATCAGATTCAATTTCTTCTTCGATAAGAACTTCTTTTATAACTCTCTTTACTATAGAATTATACTCTATTTCAAATGGTATTTCTATTATTTTTTCTATATGAATTGTCATAAGACATCTCCTTAGATACAATACTATTATTATTTATCTGTAGGATATATAATTCTTTCATGATACATACCTTTATATACTTTCATAAATGCATTTGCTATAATTGATAATTCTTTTATTTTTAAATCACATTTATCAAGTTGTCCTTCTTCTAATTTCATTTTAATAATATAATTAACTGTATCCTCTATTTTTTCAAGATTTTTTTCATTTTGTGGAATAGCCCTGACAGATGCTTCAACTGAATCAGCTAACATTACTATAGCAGCTTCATTAAACATTGGTTCTGGACCTTTATAACGATATTTTTCTTCATCAATATCCCTAAGAGGATGTGTTTCTTTAGCTTTATGGTAAAAATATTTTATTATTGTAGTTCCTTGATGTTGACTAATAATACTCCTAACATTTTTAGGTAAATTGTATTCATTAGCTAATTTCACACCATATGATACATGGTCCAATATTATCTTAGCACTTTTTTCTGGCTCCATTTCATCATGCTTATTATCTCCGTTTTGATTCTCTTTAAACAATTCAGGATTCTTTAATTTGCCTATGTCATGATAAAGCCCTCCAGCTCTAGCTAATAAATAGTCACCTCCAATATCAGTTGTGGCAGTTTCAGCTAAGTTAGCAACTAACTGACTATGATGAAATGTTCCTGGTGCTTCTATTAATAGTCTTTGAAATAATTTCTGATCAGAATTACTTAATTCAAGAAGTTTTAATGGTGTAACTACATCAAAAATTGGTTCCCATAATGGTAAACTACCTACTACAAAAATTAAAGAAAAACCACCATTTAAAACTGCAAATAAAATATCAACAGATTTTAATTCTTCAACTAATAAACTTAAAAACATTGTTACTAAAGCATTTGTCCCTAATAAAGCAATTGCCACCCAAATAATGTTTTTTCTCTGTTTAGTTTGTTTTATAAGCAAATTGGAAATAGTCCCCGATATTAGATAAAAAATAATAACTATAAGACCAAATGCATTTAATATACTAGCTAAAATGGCGAAGAAAATATTAACAATAATAGCAAGATGGGTATCTAATAACAAAGCTATTAACATACCAGCAATCAATATTGGCAACAAAAAATAATGTAAATCTAAAATTAAAATAAATGAAATTAAAATTACATGATATATAGTGAATAATAAAAACAAGGTGTTTTTAGAATCTATAATTTCCTTTTTCTGTGTATAAATATAAAAATATAAAACTAAAAAAAGTAAAACCAAAAACCCTGCTAACCCTATTAAGTTTTCAATAGAGAATTCTTTAGTAATAGCATACATAAATACTGTTATAATAGTAGTGCAAAAAGTTAAAACCCCCAAAAAAGATTGCAAAAATATTTTTCTGTCTAGCTTATTCAGCTTTTTTTTCTTTTGCATCCAATACGCCTCCTGTTTTTCTTCTGTAACTATTTTTTATAAGTCTTTAATTTAGCGTTTTTCTTATTACTTTTTTTATTTTCATATTCTTCATAAGCTTTTACTATTCTCTGAACCAATGGATGACGTACAACATCTTTATTTGTTAATTTTACTATTCCAATACCTTCAATTTTTTTAAGAATCCGAGAAGCTTCTTCAAGACCAGATTTGTTTCCTTTAGGTAAATCTTTTTGTGTTAAATCTCCTGTTATTACTGTTTTTGAACCAAATCCAATACGTGTTAAAAACATTTTCATTTGTGCTGGTGTAGTATTTTGTGCTTCATCTAATATTATAAATGAATTATCCAAAGTTCTACCTCTCATATAAGCGAGAGGAGCTACTTCTATTAGTCCCTTTTCAAAATTCTTCAGATATGTTTCTGGCCCCATAATTTGATAAAGAGCATCATATAATGGTCTTAAGTATGGATCTATTTTGCTCTGTAGATCACCAGGTAAAAAACCTAATCTTTCACCTGCCTCAATTGCAGGTCTAGTTAATATAATCCTATTAACATCGTTATTTTTAAATGCTGTAATAGCCATAGCCATAGCTAAAAATGTTTTACCTGTCCCAGCAGGCCCAATACCAAACACTAGCATATTTTTTCTAATTAAGTCAACATAATCTTTTTGACCAAGTGTCTTTGGCCTAATCTGATTACCATTGATTGTCATACATATTAAATCATCATAAACCTCAGATAATTTTTTTTCATTATTTTTTTCTAGTAATGTTATTAAATAATCGACATTTTGTTCTGTTATTGTTTCTTTTTTATTCGACAAAGCCATTAATTGTTCTATAACACGTATAGTTCTATCTACTGCTACTTTATCTCCTGTTATTTTAATTCCTTCTCCTCTATCGACTATTGTAACATCTAATGATCTCTCGATTTTTTTAATATGTTTATCAAACTGCCCAAAAACATTGCTAATATGCTCACTGGGAATCTGTATCATCTTCTCTGACAATTTCATCTTCGTATTTTTGCCTCCGCTCATTAGGATTAATTAAGATTTCTCTTCCTATTTTTTCAATAACAATTAAATCACCTTCTGCTATAACACCATCCTTCTCTTCTATTATTTTAACATTATTTTCTAATATTTGTACCCCCTTTTCTTCTAATTCTTGAATAAATTTTTCTAAATTCTTTTGTATGATTGATTTTGCTTCATCAATAGTATATTGTCTTTCTTCATAATTATATTCATTATACTCCATTGTTATAGTTTGAAATGGCAAATAAAAGTCTTTGCCTATTTTCATAGTTTTATTCTTTACAATTCTATCATATTTTTCATACTTAATTCTAGGATGAAAAATTGTTATTTTATTATTAAACAAACTAAAAGAATATCCTTTTTTCTTGTTTCCAGTACGCACTTTTTCTGTATAATTAAATTCTAAAGAATCGTTATATTCATATATTGTCTTTGCATAGATATCCGCATCTGAATGGGTAAATTCAACGTCTTTTAATACTTCTTCCATTTTTATTAACAAATCACCTGCTACTAACACATCTCCTTTTTCGACAACATCTCCTTTTTTGACTTTTGGCATTCCATTTCTGGTTACAATTGATGTTATAATGCCATCTTTATTTGCTACTATGTCACAAGGTTCTTTTTCTTCAATTGGTTTATAATTCTCTTGTGTTTCTTCAAAATAAAGTCTTAGTTTTGTTCCTGTCACTTCTGCAGTTACCCATGCCACATCTTCAAATTTTGACATTATCTTTTTTTCTATCTCACTACTTTTTACATTATTTTTCTTCATACCTACTGTATATTTATTTTTCGCTAAATACTTTAAAAACATTTCATCTGTATATGTGTAATTTCCTTCAATTTCAATCTTCCATATAAATAATGATAATGCATATAAACATATAGCAAAAATACCTATTCCTAAAAAAAATATTTTTCTTTTTCTATATTTATAAAAAAAGAAAGGCAGTCCTATTTTATCTAAGATTTCTACCTTTGTCTTTGTTTTCTTTACAAATGGTCTTATTAATTTAAAGCCTTTAACACTTATACAAAATATGTATCCATCCCTTTTTTTTGTCAAATTCCACACAAGGATGCCTCTGTTTGTACAGAGATTCAAAAAACGCTCTGGAGAAAATCCAGATACTTTGACAACAAGATAGCCTCGTATAAATTTTAACAATTTAATCAGCTTTCTCACCCCCTATAAAAAATTAATAGTATTAATTCGTCCTGTTATTTTCATTTCATCATTAGTCAAGTACTGAATTAAAAATCTTTTACCTCGCATTTCAATAATTCCTTGCTTTGTATTCAATTTTATATAATTATCATCATATTCAAGGATTCCTTTATAATTCTCAATAAACATCTCGTTTTTTCCAGTAATAGTGACAAGAGGTACTCCCAAAGTTACATCTTGAGGGAGATGAAGTGCCTGAGTTATATTTTTTTTAATTCCCTGTTCTTCTTGCTTCCCTTTTCTTTTCATAATACCCCCCTTTTAAAATTCTATGAATAGTAGAATTTTCATAGAACGTTATAAAGTAATTCTCTATGCCATTATATGTAAAATTATCACTTATTAGACTTAATTCAAAGGGTTATCAGACTGAGCCTTGCTTTTGGGAATTTGGATAATAGGACTTATCTAATTAAGAACATAAAGGGCGCATCGTGATACGCCCCTACAAAAATTGTGCGTTATACAATTGGTACATGTTTTAAATATCAGTTATCTGAAAAGCAGGGCTTTCTTATTTAAGGACAAAAGTGGCTTCGCCACGTTCGCTTCGCGATTTGTCCCAGCACCATAGTAATTTATAGTGAATTTAAACCTCCATGGTATCGGGACATGTATCAAGTCCCGATGATCTCAAAAGTAGAACTTTCTTATAAACTAAAAAAAGTCCTTAGCAAAATGCTAAGAACTTAACTTTTGTTTGACTATTAAACTAATTCTTTTATTGTCAGCCCTTCCTTTAACTTTTTCCCCAACAGCTGACATTACCTTACCCATATCTTTCATAGATTGAGCTCCTATATCTTCAATAACTGCATTAATTATATCAGTTAGTTCCTCATCACTTAATTGTTTTGGTAGATATGACATAAGTATGTTTATTTCATTATTTAATTCTTCAATTAAATCTGTCCGTCCACCTTTTTCAAATTCAGGTAAACTAGATTTTCTTTTTTTAACTTGGCTAGCAATAATTTGAACAACTGCATCATCATCTAATTCTACTTTTTCATCTTTTTCAACTTGTAAAACAGCACTTCTTACTAATTGAATTGTATTTTTTTTGACATTATCTTTTTCTTTCATTGCAGTCTTCATATCTTGTAACAAAGTTTTTTTTAGTGACATAAGAATCATCCTTCTCTACTATTATTATTTAAATTTACGTTTTCTAGCAGCTTCGGATTTCTTCTTACGCTTAACACTAGGTTTTTCATAATGTTCTCTTTTACGGATCTCTTGAAGGATACCAGCCTTAGCACAGCTTCTTTTAAATCTTCTAAGAGCGTTATCTAGAGATTCGTTGTCTTTAATTTGAACGTTTGACATAGCCTTCTCCTACCTCCCTCCAGTTGCTTATTGTGCTATTAATACAACTATTGGGTAATTTATATAAGCACTACAATTGATTATAGCATAAATTTCAATTTCGTCAACTTATTTTTATATATAACCCTTGATTTTTTATTAAAATTACCAAACCATTTAAGAATAAAAGTGGTTAATAATTTGAATCTTCTAATTGTATTATATAACTATAATCATTATACTCATAATCATAATCATCTGTTAAATATGATAATATATGTTTATATGTGTTATTATATGAGTAAGTTAACCTATTTATTTCTTGATTATCTAAATCAATATTTTCACTTTCTAAATTATCATAAGTTTCATCAACAGGTATAACTGATAATTGATTATCTGTTCTAAAATTATAAGTAGGAACAAACGAAATAGCATTTATAATTGGAGAATTATTATGTATTTTAGTAAAATGAATATTAAATATTACTCCTATATCTGTATTTTTAGGCCTATTTGCTGTATAACGTTGAGAAGATATAAAGTTACCTAGTGAATATATTACCACACCTAGTCTTTCTTCCTCATTTTCTTCAATGCGTCTAATTTCTATTGGTTGAATTACGTGAGGATGACTACCTAATATTACATCTGCTCCAGCTTTAAACAACTTATCTACAATATCCCTTTGATGATTATTCGGAAAATCAAAATACTCATTTCCAAAATGTATAGATACAACAACTATATCAACTTTTTTATCTAATTCTTTTATTTCTTCAACCATATTATCAATATACTTCGAATTATACATATCTAAAGTATTTACCAAGTATGGCTTGTCTTCAGGTACTGGGAATCCATTAGTGCCATATGTGTAGGCAGAAAATCCAAAAGCAATATCATTAATTTCTTTAATTAGAAATTCATCTTTTTCTTCTTGACTTCTATATGTTCCTACATGACTTAATCCTATACTATCAAGCACATCCAAAGTACTTATTACACCTTTTGGCCTACTGTCTAAAGAGTGATTATTAGCAGTTGAAAGCAAATCAAAGCCAACATCTTTCAAGTTTTCAGCTAATATCTCTGGGGTATTGAAGCAAGGATACCCTGAGTACCCTTGATAATGATTACCTTCTTTAAATTTAATGCCTTGATCTTTACCTGCTAAAGTAGTTTCTAAATTACCAATTGTTAAATCTGAATCTTTTAAATAAGGTTCTATATACTGAAATGCATGAAAAAAGTCAAAAGTGTCACTCTCACTGTTATAGCCTCTTATTAGTTGTTGTTTATGAACCATAATATCTCCAACAGCAGATATAGTAACTTCTTTTTTTCTAGAAGTAATAGGAATTCTATTGTCACTATCAATACTATCTACAAATTCTAATGCTTGAGGTGTAGTGATATTAACTGATTCCATTAATCCTTTGGTATTAATCGAATTTGAACACCCTGTAATAATGATTATAATTATAAGTATTATAAATAACTTTTTCATTATTTCACCCCTTTACTAAGAAAGTTGTTGGGTTAATATTTCTTTTGCCTTACTTAAAGCTTCTTCGATCTTTTCGGGTAGTTTGCCACCAGCTTGTGCCATATTAGGACGACCTCCTCCGCCGCCGCCAACAATTTTTGCGATTTCTCTTATCAGATTGCCAGCATGGGCTCCATTTTTAATTACATCATCCGTCGCCATAGTAATTAGATTTACCTTGTTATCTTTAGATGTAGCTAACACTACCACTCCTGAACCAAGTTTGTTCTTGAATTTATCTCCTAGATTTCTTAATCCATTCATATCCATATTATCAATCTTTACAGCTAATAATTTAACTCCTTTAACCTCTTCTACATTATCAAAAAGATTTCCTACAGCCCCTTGTGCTATTTCATTCTTTAATTTTTCATTTTCTTGTTGTAGCTTTTTATTATCTTTTAGTATATTTTCTATCTTCTTAATCAGTAAAGTTGGTTCAGTTTTTAATAATTCCGTTGCATTCATTAATAATTCTTCTTGATTTTTATAGTAATTAATAGCATTTATAGAAGTAAATGCTTCAATTCTTCTAACTCCTGCTGCAATTCCAGATTCAGACATAATTTTAAACGTATTTAATTCTGAAGTATCATTTACATGTGTTCCTCCACATAATTCTTTACTATACTCGCCCATTTTAACAACACGAACTTCTTCTCCATACTTTTCTCCAAATAATGCCATAGCTCCTTCTTTTTTTGCCTCATCTATAGTCATAATATTGGTATTTACTTGTAATCCTTCAATTATTTTATCATTTACTATTCTTTCTACTTCTTTTAATTCATCTAATGTTAAACTAGAAAAATGAGTGAAATCAAAGCGTAAACGTTCTGAATTAACCGATGATCCAGCTTGTTCTACATGAGTACCCAAAACTTCTCTTAAGGCTTTGTGTAATAAATGCGTAGCACTATGATTTTTGGCTGTCTCTAGTCTTTTTGCTTTATCAACAATTAAATCAATTTTTTCTCCTACTTTAATTGAGCCTTTATCTATTTTACCAATATGGGCTATTTTATTGCCCATTACTTTTATAACATCTTCAACTATAAAAATTCCATTAGCTGATTCAATAACACCTGTGTCAGCTAACTGCCCGCCACTAGTAGCATAGAACGGTGTCTCCTCTGCAAATATAGTACCTTTTTCACCAGCTTTTAATTCATTAACAATTTGTTCAGTTGTAGTTAGAACAGAAGTAATAGATTTATATTCAAAATTATCGTAACCAACAAATTTAGTTTCTAATTCTGGATTAATTTGATCATATACAGTTTCTTTGGCTCCCATATAATTCGTTACTTCTCTAGCCATTCGTGCTCTTTCCCGTTGCTCTTCCATAGCATTATTAAATCCAATTTCATCAATAGACATTTCTTCTTCTTCAAGTATCTCTTTTGTTAAATCAATTGGAAAACCATAAGTATCATATAATTTAAAAGCTTTTTCCCCAGATAACTGTTTTTTTGAATTAGCTTTTAAATCATCAATATAAACATTAAGAATGTTTAATCCTTGATCTATAGTTTCATTAAATCGATCTTCTTCTAAAGTTATAATTTTGAATAAATAATCTCTTTTTTCCTCTAATTCTGGATATGCTTCTTTTGATACTTCAATTACTTTTTTAACTAATGTTGATAAAAATTCATCTTGTATCCCTAATAATTTACCATGTCTTGCAGCACGACGCAAAAGTCTTCTAAGAACATATCCCCTACCTTCATTTGAAGGCAAAATACCATCAGAAGCCATAAATGTTACAGAGCGAATATGATCTGTAATTAATCTAATTGATATATCTTTTTTTGCATCTTTTTGGTATTTTACATTTGCTATTTTACATACTTCTTCTCTTAGAGCTTTGATTGTATCAACATCAAATATTGAATCTACACCTTGTAACATAGCTGCTACACGTTCTAAACCCATACCTGTATCAATATTTGGATTATCTAGTAGATTATAATTACCTTCTTCATCTTTTTCAAATTGTGTAAATACTAAATTCCAGAATTCCATATATCTATCACAATCACAACCAATAGTACAATCTTCACTATTACAACCATATTCTTCTCCACGGTCATAATAAATCTCTGAACAAGGGCCACAAGGACCTGTCCCGTGCTCCCAAAAATTATCTTCTTTACCCATTCTAAATATTCGTTTTTTTTCAATGCCTATCTTTTTATGCCAAATTTCCTCTGCTTCATCATCTTCTTCATAAACAGAGATATATAGCTTGTCTTCTGATAATCCAAGTACTTTCGTAACAAATTCCCAAGCCCATTCAATAGCTTCTTCTTTAAAATAATCTCCAAATGAAAAATTCCCTAACATCTCAAAAAAAGTACCATGTCTTGCGGTTTTACCCACAATCTCAATATCCCCTGTTCTAATGCATTTTTGACAAGTTGCCACTCTTTTACTAGGCGGAACCTCTTGACCAGTAAAATATGGTTTAAGGGGAGCCATACCAGCATTTATTAATAATAAGCTTTTATCATTCTGTGGTACTAAAGGAAAACTCTTCATTATTAAATGTTCTTTACTTTTAAAAAAATCTAAATATATTCTTCTAAGTTCATTCAAACCGTACTTTTTCATTATTATCCTCCTAATATAGCGTTAAGAGTTAAAAACCCCGTCTTTATACGAGGTATTAATATCTTGTAAAAAATTATAAAATAAATATGTAGCTTTTGTCAATTATTCTCTATTGATTCTTTTCTAATCTTTCTTTTTCTTAATTTTATTCCAATATATACTCCTATTATAGTTGATAATATTGATAATACAAGTTTTAATATAATCTCTAACATAATAATTCCTCCTTAGCTATAATAAATTTATATCATATGTAGGAAAATTATTCAACGGGTAATTAACTATTTTAGGCAAGGTTATACCTTGCCTAAAAATTTATCTTCTTTTACCGAGTTCTTTTAAAATATCATCCCAAGTTACATCTTTTTCAACCATAAGAACCGTTAAGTGATAGAGAAGATCTGATATCTCATATATTACTTCTTCATTACCTTCATTTTTAGCTCCAATAATAACTTCAGCTGTTTCTTCCCCTACTTTTTTAAGTATTTTATCTATACCTTTATCAAAAAGATAATTAGTATATGATCCTTCTTTTGGATTTACTTTTCTATCTAAAACAACATCATAAACTTCATTTAATATCTGATTAGGTGTATCTGATTCTTCATTCCATTTATTTTTTATTGTTTCAAAAAAGCAAGTTTTATTCCCAGTATGACAAGCTACGCCTTCTTGTTTAACTTCTATTAGGATAGTATCAGAATCACAATCAATTTTCATGCTTTTTAACCATTGATAATGACCTGATGTTTCCCCTTTTAACCACAATTTTTGTCTTGAACGACTATAATAATGAACTCTTCCTGTTTCTAAAGTCTTATTATAAGCTTCTTCATTCATATAAGCTAACATTAAAACCTTTTTTGTTTTATAGTCCTGAGTTACCACAGGTATTAAACCATTTTTATTTAATTTAAATTTACTAAATTCCATAATAACCTCCTTTATATACGTACGGGTATTCCTTCATCTTGTAAGTATTCTTTTAGTTCTTTAATATCTATTTCTTTAAAATGAAATAATGAAGCAGCTAAAGCAGCATCTGCATATCCTTCTGTTAATACTTCTTTAAAATCTTCCATACTACCTGCCCCACCAGAAGCAATAACAGGAATATTAACAGCTTCACTAACCAATTTAATTAATTCAAGATCGTAACCTTTTTGAGTTCCATCTGCATCCATACTAGTCAATAAAATCTCACCAGCCCCACGTTGTTCAACTTCTTTAGCCCATTCAATAGCATCTTTACCGGTGTTTATTCTTCCACCATTTATATATACATCAAAACTATTTCGTTCATTATTTCTTTTTACATCTATAGCGACAACAATACATTGACTACCGAACATCTTTGCTCCTTCATTTATAAGTTCAGGACGTTTAATAGCAGCTGAATTTACCGAAATCTTATCAGCGCCAGCTCTTAACATCATTTTAATATCTTCAATAGTTCTAATGCCTCCACCTACTGTTAGAGGGATAAATATTTGGTCAGCTGTTTTTTTAACAACATCAACAATGGTTTTACGCTTTTCAAAAGACGCTGTTATATCCAAAAAAACTATCTCATCAGCAAGACTTTTATTATATATTTTTGCTACTTCAACAGGATCACCTGCGTCGATAAGATTAACAAATTTAACTCCTTTAACAACTCTACCTTTATCTACATCTAAACAAGGTATTATTCTTTTTGTTAACATTTATTTACCCCTTTCAAACATTTTTACTGCTTCATCCAAATTAATTTTATCTGTATAAAGAGCTTTTCCAATAATAGCTCCTTGTACTTTTATTTTACTTAGATTTTCTAAATCTTTTAAAGATGTAACTCCACCTGAAGCAATAATATCTAAATTAGTTTCTGAAACTAATAATCCAGTTGAATCAACATTAGGTCCCATTAACATACCATCTTTTGAAATATCTGTATAAACAATAGTTTTAACACCAATATTTTGCATTTGTTTACATAAATCTATTGCTGTTAACTTACTTACTTTCTCCCAACCTTCTACAGCAACAAGTCCATTTTTAGCGTCAATACCAATTACTATTTTATCTGAACCAAATAATCTTATGGCTTCTTTAACCATTTTTGGGTCTTCTACTGCTTTTGTTCCAATAATGACACGACTTACTCCTAGATTTAATTTTCTTTCAATGTCTTGGATGGATCGGATGCCACCACCTACTTGTACAGGTGCATTCACTTTTTCTACTATTCTTTTAATGACATCTTCATTTACAGATTTACCCACCAATGCACCATCTAAATCAACAACATGAATAAAACTTCCACCTAATTCTTGCCATTTTTCTGCAATTTCTTCTGGTGAATTAGAATAAACTTCGACATTTTGAAATTGTCCTTGTCTTAAACGTACACATTGGCCTTTTTTAATATCAATTGCTGGATATAATTGCATTATCCATTCCTCCTATATTCTAGCAAAATTACTCAATATTACTAAACCTGTTTCACCACTTTTTTCTGGATGAAACTGCAATGCAAATATATTATTTGATTGAGCTGCAACTTGTATTTCTTTTCCATAATTTGTAGTGGCACTAATTATATTATCATTTGTTTCCAAATAATAAGAATGAACAAAATAAACATATATTTCATTTGCTAGTCCTTTAAATAACGGTTCTTCCTGTTTTATATTAAGCTTATTCCATCCCATGTGAGGAATTTTAAGAGGGACATTTAATTTTTTAATATCACCCGTTATTAATCCAAGTCCTTTTGATAGACCATGTTCTTCTGATGTTTCAAACACTAATTGCATCCCAAGGCATATACCTAAAAATGGTATATCATTACTTGTAGCTTCTTTTATCCAATCAACTAACTTTGCTTTTTTTAGTTCATTCATTGCATCTTTAAAAGCACCAACACCTGGTAATATTAATTTATCTGTTTTATTTAAAATCTGGGGATCAGATGAAATAACACTATCAATACCTAAATAAGTCAGAGCATTAGATACGCTATGAAGATTCCCCATCCCGTAATCAATAATCCCTATTTTCATATGTCCTCCTATTTAATCCAATTTACCTTTAGTTGATAAAATATCTTTTATTCTTAAATCAATAGTTGTTGATTCATCAAGAGCTCTTGCAAAAGCTTTAAAGATTCCTTCTACAATATGGTGATTGTTTTTGCCTTCAAATAATTTGATATGTAGATTCATTCCAACTTGCTGTGATATAGCTCTAAAAAATTCTTCAACCATTTCAGTTTGCATTGTCCCTATTGTAGACACAGTAAAAGGAACATCAAAGTTCAAATATGCTCTTCCAGACAAATCAATGGCACATAATACTAATGTTTCATCCATTGGCAAAACATTAGAGCCATAACGTTTAATTCCTTTTTTATCTCCTAGAGCCTTTTTGATACATTGCCCAAGGACGATTCCAACATCTTCAATAGTATGATGAGGGTCAACTTCCAAATCACCATCTGCGCTTACATTCAAATCGAAGAAACCATGTTTTGCAATGTGATTCAACATATGATCAAAAAAACCTATTCCTGTGTTAATATCGGATTTCCCTGTACCATCAATATTAAGTTTAATAGATATGTCAGTTTCATTTGTTTCTCTACTTATTTCATAATTGCGTTCTTCCAAACAAAACACCTCCGAAGTGTTATTGATAACGACATAGTCGCTATTTTTTGCATTTTAATGCTTTTAATAAAACATTATTTTCCTCTTCTGTTCCTATTGAAACACGAATACAATTATTTAGCAATGGATGTGAAGAAAAATCCCTAACTAAAATACCTTTTTCTTTTAAATATGTTGACAATGATTTGTTATTTGCTTTTATCAATAAAAAGTTTGCTTTTGATGGATATACTTTTTCAACATAATTTAAAGATTGAATTTCCTTATATATGCGTTCTCTTTCATTTATTAGAGTTTCAATGTTATACTTGAATTTATCATAATTATCTAATACCATCATTGCCGCATACATTGAAAAGTTATTAAGGTTATAAGGTGGTAATCCTAACTTAATCATATACATTAATTCTTTGTTACCAATTGCATAACCAACCCTTAAACCCGCTAATCCATACGCCTTAGAAAATGTTCTTAATACTATAAGTTGTTCATATTTATTAATAAGAGATATGCTAGTCTCATCAGAAAACTCTGCATATGCTTCATCAACTACTACTGGACATTTTACTGATTTTAATATTTCTTTTATTTGATTGTTTGTTATTATATTTCCTGTTGGATTATTAGGTGAACATAAGAATAAGGCTTTTGGTTTTACTTTGTTAGCTTGTTTAATTATTTCCTCTATATTATACTCAAAATTCTCGTTAAAAACAAATTCGATAGGCTCACCATGATTTAAAACTGTTGAATGTTTATACATTGTAAATGATGGAGTTGGCATCATTATCTTATCTCCAGGCTCAATTAATACTTTTAATAAGCAATCAATAATTTGATCTGAGCCAACACCACATACAATATTTTCAACTTTAACATCCCAAAATTCAGCAATTTTTTCTTTTAATGCTTTAGATGTTGTATCAGGATATCTAGTTAAATTTGAAGTGTCATTTAAGAAGTCATTTAACTTATCTATAATCTTTTCATCTTGTTCAAAAGGATTTTCATTTGCGTCAATTTTAATTGGATAAGAACCTAATTCTGGTTCGTAGGGCTTAAAATCAACCAAATCTTTTCTTAAATAATCTCTAATCATTTTTAAACCTCACTTTTATTGAATTGGCATGTGCTGTAAGTTGCTCTGATTCAGCAAAACTAATAATATCTTTATGCAATTCATAAAGTGCTTCTTTTGAGTAAGCTATTATACTTGATCTTTTTATAAAATCATCTACTCCAAGAGGTGAGAAGAATTTCGCTGTACCATTAGTTGGTAGCACATGATTAGGTCCTGCCATATAATCACCTAAAGGCTCAGGACTATACTCTCCTAAGAAAATTGCGCCTGCATTTTTTATCTTAGTCATAACCATAAATGGCTCTTTAGTTAAAATCTCTAAATGTTCAGGAGCAATTTCATCAGATACTTTAATTGCTTCATCTATAGAGTCAACAATAATAACAAAACCATAATTTTTAAGTGATTTATCCATAATTTCTGTTCTTGATAATTGATTCTTAAGAATTTCTACTTCTTTTGTAACACCTTTAACTAATTTCTCACTATTAGTTACTAAAATAGCTGAAGCTAATTCATCATGTT
>JBKGYG010000014.1:0-30433 GCA_046546235.1 Eubacteriales bacterium
GACTGTAAATCTGTTGGCTCAGCCTTCGAAGGTTCGAATCCTTCTCCCTCCATTTTAACGCGGGATGGAGCAGTCTGGTAGCTCGTCGGGCTCATAACCCGAAGGTCGTTGGTTCAAATCCTTCTCCCGCTACTATATATAGAATATATATGCCCAGATAGCTCAGTCGGTAGAGCAGAGGACTGAAAATCCTCGTGTCGGTGGTTCGATTCCGCCTCTGGGCATTATGGGCCACTAGCTCAGTCGGCTAGAGCACTGGACTTTTAATCCAGGTGTCCCGGGTTCGAGTCCCGGGTGGCTCATTTTTTTTTGTTTTTTTTAAAAAAATCATGCAACTTTTCAACATTAATTTCATATATATAGAAATATATGAAAATTACACATATTGAAGTGTAAAATAATTTAACTTGTAATTTTTATAAAAAACAACTTGACAGATGCAAATATTTATCGTATAATATTATCATAATTTAAATTTCGTAGACAATGAGGTCTACATATTCTATAAAAGAATATGTAGACCTTTTTTGCTTTTATAAAGAAAATCATATTATTTGATAATTGATATTTAGAATATTTACTAATTCAACAAATGTAAATATAAGTAGCTAAAAGTATTGTAAATAAAAATTAAACTTGCGCAAGTTTATTATAAATAAGGTTTCATAAGTAGTAATGGCAATACAGTAAGAATAACATTACCAAATGAAACAATCAAAAATATGTGGAAAGGGAGGCTTTTAAATGGAAACTAAAAGAATTACTAAAATAGAAATCATAACAAGATCTAGTAAATTTGAAGAATTAAAAGAAGAATTAAATAAAATTGGTATAAGTGGGATGACAGTTTCTCAAGTTCTAGGTTGTGGCTTACAAAAAGGTAAAACAGAATTTTATAGAGGCACAGAATATAGTATGGATTTACTACCAAAAGTTAAAGTTGAAGTTATAGTTTGTGAAATACCAGTTGAAGAAGTTGTTTCAACAGCTAAGAAAGTATTAAGAACTGGTGAAATAGGAGATGGAAAGATATTTATTTACCCTGTTGAGAATGTAATTAAGATTCGTACAGGGGAAGAAGGATTAAAAGCATTATAAAAGGAGGAATTATTATGTCAATTAATGATATTATTTATTCAATAGATACAGTATGGGTACTATTTGCTGCAACTTTAGTATTCTTTATGCAAGCAGGTTTTGCAATGGTGGAAACAGGATTTACCCGTTCAAAAAATGCAGGTAACATTATAATGAAAAACCTTATGGATTTTTCAGTTGGTTCAATTATGTATTGGTTTATAGGTTTTGGTATTATGTTTGGAACAACTGTAGGTGGAGTTTTTGGTAAATTAGATTTTATGAGTATAGGTAATTATGATTTTTCAGTTCCTAAACCAGCATTTTTAATATTCCAAACAGTTTTCGCAGCAACAGCTGCAACAATTGTGTCTGGTGCAATGGCTGAAAGAACAAAATTTGCATCATATTTAGTATATAGTTTTTTCATTACAACTTTTATTTATCCAATTGTAGGTCATTGGGTATGGGGTAGTGGTTGGTTAGGAGAACTAGGCTTTCATGATTTTGCAGGTTCAACTGTTGTTCATTCAGTTGGTGGATGGAGTGCTTTAATGGGTGCGGCTATTTTAGGACCACGTATTGGCAAATATACAAAAGAAGGTAAATCTAATGCTATACCGGGACATAGTTTAACATTAGGGGCATTAGGTGTATTTATTCTTTGGTTTGGATGGTTTGGATTTAATCCAGGTTCACAATTAGCTGCGTCAGGAGTAGAAAATGCAAATGCAATAGGACATATATTTGTTACTACAAATTTAGCAGCAGCAACAGGGGCAATCGTTACAATGTTTATTACTTGGATTAAATACAAAAAACCTGACGTGTCAATGACTTTAAATGGAGCTTTAGGTGGTCTTGTTGGAATTACTGCAGGTACAGATGTTGTATCACCAGGTGGAGCATTTTTAATAGGTGTTATAGCAGGTTTTGTAATAGTATATGGTATTGAATTTGTTGATAAGGTATTAAAAATAGACGATCCTGTTGGAGCTGTAGGAGTTCATGGCCTTTGTGGAGCAATGGGAACAGTTGCTGTTGGATTGTTTTCTACAAGTGATGGTCTGTTCTATGGCGGTGGCGTTAGTGCATTAGGAGTCCAAGCGCTAGGTGTAGTAGCAGTTGCCGGATGGGTATTTGTAACAACATTTATTTTATTTAAATTAGTAGATAAAGTTATTGGATTAAGAGTAAGTAAAAATGAAGAACATAAAGGTTTAGATATTGAAGAACATGGGACAGAAAGTTATGCTGATTTTGAAATCAAATCAATTCAAATACATTAAAAACATGACTAAATATATAATAAATAAAATAAACAGTCCTTATCTAATTTTTCGTATAGATAAGGACTGTTGTTATTTTATTTATTAGGAAAGTGATACTTTTCAGACAATTGGTATTTAGAACATGTACCAATTGTACAACACACCAGTTTATAGTAAGGGCGTATCACGATGCGCCCATTTTCAGTTAAGAGTATTCAATCAGCTGGGACAAATCGCGTTGCGAACATGGCGAAGCCGCCTTTGTTCAAGCAAAGTAGTTTAGATAATTGGTACTTAGCAGCAATTTATCAAATTTAATTAGATAAGATCATTAGAAAAGCAGGAACATATGACTAGAAAATAAAAAAGACTAGTCGAAAAGAAAAGAGTTAAGTATAATAAAGATAATAGAATATAAAGGAGCTTTATAATGAAAGGATCTTTATACAATGAATTGATAAAAAACAAGCAGAAAAATTCAATCTCTTTTCATATGCCAGGAGATAAATATGGAAGATTATTTAATATGGATAATTTGGCAGCACTTGATGTAACTGAATTAGAAGGATTAGATAATCTGCATGCTCCTTCTGGAATTATATTAGAAGCACAAGAACGAGCTTCCAAATTATATCAAAGTTATAAGAGTTTCTTTTTAGTAAATGGTAGCACAGTAGGCATATTAGCATCTATAATAGGGCTAACAAACAAAGGTGATAAAATTTTAATGACGAGAAATTCACATAAATCAGTTTATAATGCAGTAATGTTAAATGAATTAAATCCAATTTATGTATATCCAGATATAATTAATGAATACTCTTGCGCTAATGGAATTAGTGCGAAAGCTATAGAAGAAAAGTTGGTATTAAATAATAATATAAAAGTAGTCGTTGTTACATCTCCTACATATGAAGGGATAATGTCTAATATTAAAGAAATTTCAAAAGTAACAAGGAAGTATGATATCCCTCTAATAGTAGATGAAGCCCATGGTGCACATCTAAAATTCCATTCATATTTTCCAGAGAGTGCATTGGATCAGGGTGGGGATATAGTTATACATAGTTTACATAAAACACTACCAGCATTAACTCAAACAGGATTACTACATATAAATAGTGATAAAATTAATGATTATAAAATCAAACAACTTTTAAGCACATTTCAATCAAGCAGTCCATCTTATATTTTAATGGCAAGTATGGATTATTGTCTAGGTTTAATAAATGATAAAGGTAAAGAGTTATTTCATAATTATATACAACAGTTAGAATATTATACGCAGGTACTAAGAGAAAAGTTATTAAAGATTAAAATAATGAATAGAAACATTAT
The DNA here is from genome assembly GCA_046546235.1 of Eubacteriales bacterium. Lineage (GTDB taxonomy): Bacteria > Bacillota > Clostridia > Lachnospirales > DSM-24629 > JBKGYG01. Next base: position 3,687 of record JBKGYG010000014.1, read on the forward strand.
TAAAAACAAGTATGGATTTGATATAGACCCTAGTAAATTATTGTTTTATTGCGGAGAAACTAATATAACAGGCAATGTATTAGTTAAGAAATTAAGAGAAAAATATAATATACAACTAGAATTATCCAATATTTTATATGGGTTAGGTATGACTAGTATTAGTAATATAGAAGATGACTATAAAGCATTAGTTAAATCTTTAAAAGATATTGACTCTAAAATTAAGAAAAAAGAGAAATCAGCCGATAAATATGATAAGATATTATTAGAGCAAGCTTTATTACCTCATAAAGCAATAAATAAAAAAACAAGAAAGATATCTATAATTGATTGTGAAAATTGTATTGCAGGAGAGTACATTATTCCATATCCACCAGGGATACCTCTAGTTGTTCCTGGAGAAATTATAACAAAAGATACTATTGAATGTTTATTTGAATATAAAAAACATAATATGTCAATTATTGGGTTATCTGATTTATCATTAGAAAAAATAAATATTATTGAAGAGGTGACATATGCAAGGTAAATTTATTACATTTGAAGGATCTGACGGGTCAGGTAAAACTACTCAAATAGAATTAGTTAAAACTTATTTTGAGTCAAAAAAAATAGATTATATTTTTACTAGGGAACCAGGAGGAACGGTTATTGGTGAAACTATTAGAGAAATAATTTTAGATAAAAAACATATGGAGATGTCAGAAAAAACTGAAGCATTATTATACGCAGCATCTAGAGCTCAACATGTTAAAGAGCTTATAAAACCAGCTCTTGCAAAGGGTAAAGTTGTATTGTGTGATAGATTTGTTGATTCTTCTATAATATATCAAGGAATGGGAAGAGGATTAGGAGAGGAAGTAATCAGTAGAATTAATGAGTGGGCAACTGGAGGATTAAAACCAGATTTAACAGTTTTATTAGATTTAGATCATAAAATTGGATTAACAAGAAAAAAATCACAAAAAGTATTAGATAGATTAGAATTACAAAAAAGTGAATTTCATAATATAGTAGTAGAAGGGTATAAGAATCTAGCTGAAAAAAATAAAGATAGAATTGTAGCTATAAACGCTTCATTAAAAATAGAAGATATACACAAAACTATTATTAAAGCTATTTCCAAAGTTTTATATTAACTTGCCCATGTACCGCCAAGTACGGGCGGCACGCAAGTTGCAATGAAGAGGTCAATTTCAAATCCTTGCGAGCAAGTTTGCAATTAAGTATATTTTATTAGTTTGGAGGGTATTTGTATGAAATTGGTATTAACAGTTATTCATGATGAAGATTCACATAAGTTAATGGACAAATTGACTGAGGAAGGGTATATGGCCACAAAATTGGCTAGTACAGGAGGATTATTAAGAACAGGAAATACAACATTGTTTGTTGGAGTTGATAAAGAAAAGGTAGATAATGTTATTGATATTATTAAATCAATTTGTAAAACAACAAAACAAATAACTTTACTTAATCAACCAATGACAAGTATTCCAGAAGGGTTTGTTTCCTATCCAATAGAAGTAACTGTTGGAGGGGCTACAATATTTGTAGTAGATGTGGATAAGTACCTTAAAATTTAGGGGAGGGTGTAGCTAATGGATGTTAAAGTTAATAATATTCAATCGATGAATATGCAGAGTATCAAAAATACGGATTCCCCTAATATAGGTAAACCTTTTAAGTTTACACTAATGAGCAAAATAGAAGAAAGCGAATTAAAAAATCGCCTAAAACACCTTGTTGATGAAATAAATGTTCAAGGCGATAAAATTGCAAAACATATGGATATAAAGGATATGAAGAAATATCGGGAGCTAATAAAAGATTTTATGAATGAAGTATTAACTAGGTCGCATAAGTTTTCAAGAGAAAATTTCTTAGATCGAAGAGGCCGACATCGAGTTTATGGTATTGTAAAGCTTGTGGATAAAAATTTAGATGAATTAGCTAATGAACTTATAAAAGAAGAAAAAAACAATATTAATATTTTAAATAAAGTAGATGAAATAAGAGGATTATTATTAGATGTTATAACGTAATATTAAAGTTTCAATGAAATATAAAAATTATAATTACTTAATATCTCCAAGTATTATGAAAAAGTGATATAGTAAATTTATACTTACCTTACTCCTAAAGGAATGGTTTGCATAAATCTACTATATCACTTTTTTTGATTTGGATAGGTAATATAAATAGTTTTTCTTTACTTTTTAGGACAAATTGTTATAGAATAAAGGTAGTACCGAGTATAAATAAATATAAGGATGATAAAATGAATAGATTTGAAAAAATTATTGGGCATAATAATATAAAAGAGCATTTTAAAAGTTCTATAAAACTTGGGAAAATATCACATGCTTATATTATAAATGGTGAGCAAGGAATGGGTAAAAAATTATTAGCTAATACTTTTGCAAAAACTCTTCAGTGTTTAGAAAAAAAGGACGAACCCTGTGGCAAATGCACTTCATGTCAGTTATTTAATACTTCTAATCATCCAGATATAAAATATGTTGAGTCTTCAAAAGTTAAAAGCATAGGTGTAGATGATATTAGGAAGCAACTCAATCAAGACATATATATAAAACCTTATAGATTTTCTTATAAAATCTATATAATTGATGAGGCTGAAAAATTAACTGAACAAGCTCAAAATGCTATGTTAAAAACAATAGAAGAACCTCCAAAGTATGCTATAATTATTTTGTTGACAAATAATAGTAATAAATTGCTTTCAACGATAATTTCAAGATGTGTGATATTAAACTTAAAACCATTAGCACATAATCTAGTCAAAGAATACTTATTAACCCATATGGGAATTAGTAAAGAGAAAGTTGGTTTATATGTTGCATTTTCTCAAGGTTCCATAGGTCGAGCTATAAATATTATCGAATCTACTGAATTTGTAGATATGATGAGCACTTGTATAAGTTTACTAAAAGAAATACCTAGTTTACAGGACATTGATTTGCTAAACAGAGTTAGCCAGTTAGAGGTTTATAAAGATACAATACAAGAGGTACTTGAATTAATGGTTATATGGTATCGGGATATGCTAATCGTTAAAAGTACACATAGTGATAAAGGGATAATATTAAAAAATGAATTTGATTCTTTATTGGAAAATTCCCATAAAATGTCTTATAATAAAATAGGTAAAAATATTAATTATATAGAAAAAACAAAACAGCAGATATCTTATAATGTGAATTTCCAATTGAGTTTAGAAACACTGTTGTTAAAGATAAAGGAGAGTTAATATGATAACTGTAATAGGAGTTAGATTTAGAAAGGCAGGAAAAGTATATTATTTTGATCCTGATGAAATAACAATAAATGAAGGAGATAAAGTAATTGTTGAGACGGCAAGAGGAGTTGAATTTGGAAATGTTGTAATTGGACCAAAAGAAGTAAAAGAAGAAGAAGTTGTTCAGCCGTTAAAACAGGTAATAAGAATAGCAACTGAAGAAGATATAAAAAGAGAGGAAATAAATAAAGAAAAAGAAAAGGAAGCATTTAATATATGTCTTGAAAAAATAAATAAACATGGTTTAGAGATGAAACTTATTGATTCGGAATACACATTTGATAATAATAAAGTATTGTTTTACTTTACTGCAGATGGAAGAATAGATTTTAGAGAGTTAGTTAAAGATTTAGCTGCAGTATTTAAGACAAGAATAGAACTTAGACAGATTGGTGTTAGAGATGAGACTAAAATGATTAATAGTATAGGCATATGTGGAAGACCCTTATGTTGTAGTACACATTTATGTGAGTTTCACCCAGTGTCTATAAAAATGGCTAAAGAACAAAATCTTTCTTTAAATCCATCTAAGATATCTGGCGTATGTGGAAGATTAATGTGTTGTTTAAAATATGAAGAAGAGACTTATGAAGAAATTAATAGATTATTACCTGTAGTTGGTGAGATTGTAGAAACAGTAGATGGTTTAAAAGGAGAAGTATTAAGCATTAACGTTATTAGGCAATTAGTAAGAGTTCTTATAAGAAAAGAAGATGGGGACATAGAGATTATAGAATATAAATCTAAAGATTTAAAGTTTGATACAAAAAACAGAAAGAAGAATACAGATGTATCAGAAGAAGAAATGAAGGAATTAAAAGAAATAGAAGAATAAGTGAGAGGTAGGAATAAAAACATAATATGATTAATACAAAAGATGAAAGAGTTGATGAACTTCATCGAAAAAATTATAAAATAATTCAAAACAAAGGAGGTTTTTGCTTTGGGATGGATGCTATATTGTTGACTGGATTTGTAAAAACAAATGTAAAAGGTAAAGCATTAGATTTAGGAACTGGTACTGGAATAATTCCTATTTTACTAGAGGCAAAAACTGATATATCTCATCACACAGGACTTGAAATACAAGAATATTTTGTGGATATGGCATTAAGAAGTGTTGAATTAAACAGTTTAGAATCAAAGATAAATATTATTAAAGGTGATATAAAAGAAGCTGATAGTATTTTTCCTCTTTCCTCATTTGATATAATAACATCTAATCCTCCATATATGGTAAATAATAAGGGGTTGAAAAACTCTAATATGCCAAAAACAATTGCAAGGCATGAAGTGCTCTGCACATTAGAAGATATTATTAAGGCAGCGTCTAGGTTAGTAAAAGTAGGGGCAAGCTTTTATATGATTCACAGGCCAAATAGATTTGTAGAAATAATATCTAAGTTAAAACAGTATCGGTTAGAACCAAAAAGAATTCGTTTTGTGCATCCATACCTACATAAACCACCTAATATGGTTTTGATAGAATCTGTTAGACAAGGTAAACCTATGTTAAATGTTGAAGCACCATTGATAGTGTATAAAGAAGCAGGACAGTATACTGATGAAATATACGATATATATGGAATAGAAAAAAATAAGGAGAAGATATGAGAGGAAAATTAATTTTATGTGCAACACCCATAGGTAATTTAGAAGATATAACATTTAGGGCAGTAAAAACATTAAAGCAAGTAGATTATATAGCTGCAGAAGATACTAGACATACAAAAAAATTACTTAAAACATATGACATTAATACTCCATTAACAAGTTACCATGAACATAACAAATACGATAAAGGAAAAGAATTAATTGAGTTTATGATAAAAGGTAAAACAATAGCATTAGTAAGTGATGCAGGAACACCTGGTATTTCTGACCCTGGAGAAGAACTTGTTAGGATGTGTCAAGAAGAAGAAATAGAAGTGACTGCATTACCAGGCGCAGTGGCAGGAATACTTGCGTTAATAATATCAGGGATATCTACTAGAAGGTTTTGTTTTGAAGGTTTTCTACCATCAAATAATAAACAAAGACAAATAATAATAGAACAATTAAAAAATGAAAGCAGGACAATAATTATATATGAAGCACCACATAGACTAAAAAAAACACTAAATTACTTATCAAAAGAATTGGGAAATAGAAATATAAGTATATGCAAAGAACTAACTAAAAAATTTGAAAAAGTAATAAAAACTACTTTTAAAAATGCAATCGACATTTATGAAGATAATAATCCAAGAGGAGAATATGTATTAATTATTGAAGGAAAATCGTTAAAAGAAATAATGGCAGAAGAACATAAAGAATGGAATAATATTACCATTGAAGAACATATGTCTTATTATAAACAATTAGGTAAGGACAAAAAAGAAGCTATGAAATGTGTTGCAAAAGACAGAGGGATTACTAAAAGAGAAGTTTATAAATCACTACTAAACAAATAAAAGATTGTAAAGCAATCTTTTATTTGTTTAAATTCACTCCAGCAATTTTTGCCATTTCGATTATTGATTTTTTAGAGATTTTTTTGCCATAATAATCTATTAGTTCATCCATCTCTCCAGTAAAAATGTCACATGGTTGGTATTTTTTTAGTATAATTTTTTCGTCATCAACAAAGATTTCTAATGGGTCTTTTTCATTAATATGTAAATTACGTCTAAGTTCAATAGGTAATGTAATGCGGCCTAATTCGTCAAGTTTTCTAACAATTCCAGTGGATTTCATCAAAAGCCCCCTTTTCTAACAAAATTTTACAATTTGCACTATAAGAATATCACAATAAGGAAAAAAAGTCAATGATAATTAGAAATAAAATACATAATTGGATAATTATTACAAATATAAGCTTGTAAATTAAAATATTATTTCGGATAAGTATGCCGACTTTAATACTTCTTATTGTAAATTTGTTGTTGTTAAAAGCTAATACCATGATGATAAAGTTGTAGAGATGATTTGTTTTCAGTTATAGAATTTACATTAGTTTAAACTAGTAATATCAATCCATAAACTGGATAATAACTTTAACTTAAAGATTAATTTTTTATTTATAGTAGGTTAAACTAATATTGTTATGAAAGACGAGAATGCCTTTAATTGAAAATCGTGCAAGGGATGAAAAGTTTTGCATAGAGTAAGTTAATATAAGAAAAAGGAGGCTTTAAATTGGGTAGAAAAGACAATCAGCAAGAAGAAAACTTGAGGAGAGTAAAGGAATTAGAAAATCTTGTAGAAGCACATACAAGAACAGAAAGACATTTGGAGCAATATTCAAGCATTGCAAAAGAGGAACAAATAAGTAATACGCAAAGATTACAAGAAAAAAGACAAGAAGAAATAGAGAATATAGAAAATATCCTTGTAACAGGACAACATAACAATGAATATGATGAATAGTTATAATGAGAGTATCTGTATCATATAAATAATTAATACTTATTTTATGGTGATTTCTTTGCTAAATTATTTATGGGCATTTATGATTATAATAGGAGTTGTTGTAGGGGCTTTTAATGGTCGCATGGCAGAAGTTACAGCAGCAGCAATAGACTCGTCAAAAGATGCAATACAGTTAGGAATAACTTTAGTTGGAGTTATTGCAATGTGGACTGGGTTAATGAAAATCGCAGAGGAATCAGGACTTATTAAAATGTTGACAAATAAAATGAAACCGATATTAAGGTTTTTGTTTCCTAAAGTTCCTGAGAATCATCCTGCGAAAAAATATATAGCTACTAATATGATTGCAAATATGCTTGGATTAGGTTGGGCTGCAACACCACCTGGATTAAAAGCAATGAAAGAATTACAAAAACTAAATCGTAATAAAGATATTGCAAGTGACGCTATGTGTACTTTTTTAATTATTAATATATCATCTGTACAGTTATTACCTGTAAATATTATAGCTTATCGTTCTCAGTATGGTTCAGCTAATCCAGCTGAAATAATAGGTCCAGCATTATTAGCAACTTTCGTATCCACATTTGTTGGAGTAATATTTGCTAAAATGATGATAAAGGGGAATTGAGTATGAAATTTATATTGGTAATTTCTGATTTTATGATTCCCCTTGTTTTTGTATATATAATTGGTTATGCTTTATTATCTAGAGTAAATGTATACGATCAATTTATAAAAGGTGCTAAAGATGGATTTAAAATAGTTATAGAAATAATGCCAACATTAATTGGATTAATGGTAGCTGTTGGAGTACTAAGAGCCTCAGGAGCATTAGATGGAATAACATCCTTAATAACACCAATAACAAATTTATTTAATATACCTTCTCCAATGGTACCTATAGCGCTTATGAGAACTGTAAGCTCATCAGCTACTACAGGATTAGTTTTAGATTTATTTAAAACGTATGGACCAGATTCATTAATAGGACGAATGACATCAATTACTATGGGATGTACGGAAACAATTTTCTACACAATGTCTATTTATTTTTTATCAATAAACATAAAAAAAACAAGACACACGTTATCAGGAGCAGTATTAGCAAATATAGCAGGGTTAATATTTAGTGTTTACATAGCATATGTATTATTTGGCTAACAATAAAAGCATATGTAATTGAGAAAAACATTGTTTCTAATTCTATATTTAGTGTATAATAAAAATAGGATAGCTATTTGAGAGTGGTGAGATGAATTGGAAGCATACTATAAAACTCTAAATGAACTTTTAGTTAAATTATTTAATGAAATATTAAATATTGAAGAGAAAGCTTTGCTAACAGATGAATTTAAAGATATATCTATAACAGATATGCATATAATTGAAGCAATAAGTGCTAATAAGCGACAAAACATGTCGACTACAGCAAAAAAACTACAAATAACAGTAGGAACATTAACAATTGCAATTAATAATTTAGTTAAAAAAGGGTATGTTTCTAGAACTAGAAGTGAAGAAGATCGAAGAGTTGTTCTTATAGCTTTAACAAATAAAGGGAAACGAGCTTTTGTTCATCATGCTAAATTTCATAAACAAATGATTGATGAAACTATTAAAAATCTATCAGATGAAGAAATAAAAGTTTTTGTTAAGGGATTAGGGAATATTAAAAAATATTTTGAGAATAAATATATGATATAACATAAAAAAAGAAACTGCCTTCTTTAGCAGTTTCTTTTTTATTTAACCAATTGTTTAGTTCTTTTTCAATTATGTCAAATGGTGCAGGACCTATCTTTAGAAAGAAATCATGAAAATCTTTAAGATTTAAGTTCGGGTTTATATCTAAGGCTTTATTTTTTAGATTTAATACTTCTAGATAACCAATAGTATACTTTAGTATGACTCCTGGATCTTCAATAGTAGCTTCGTAAATAGGTCTAGCTTCAATACCAGGAAATATTTTAGACAAATAATCTTTAGTATACTCAAGGTCCCATCCTTCATAATTAACCCCTATATCAATTCTAGCTTGAACAAGTAAACCAAGTTCTCTATCAATATTTATACATTTTTTTACATCCTCTTGAAAGTTAGTAAAATCTGTAGCTACTAATTCAGAATATATAGCCCAACCTTCTGAATAACCACCATAATTCATTAAATGACGTATCATAGGAACATCTTGTTGCCTAAAATAAATGTTTTGATAAAGATGCCCAGGATATCCTTCATGAGCTAATGTAGAATATAATTGAGTATCTAAATTATATTTTGGGTTTTTATTAATATATATTATTTCTTTTTTTTGTTCGTCTATTGGTGGTATTAAATAAAAAGCAGGACTTAAAAATTCTTCCAGTGATGAATGCACATATTTTATATCTAAAGACTGTTCTTCTATAGCCGAGTATAAATCGTTCATAGAATCTTCTAAGAAAATTATAGTATCTTCTGGAGAATCAAAATCATAACTAAGATTAAAATAAGTTTCAATAACCGAGTCATTTGAATATAAAGGAAGAGCTTCAAGCAAAGTATTTTCAAGTCTATTCTCTATTATTTCAATCATTTCTTCAATATTCATAGATGACCCTGTGTAAGTAGAAATTAAGTATTCATAGTATTCAGAGCCTTTATCAAGGTAATATAAACCATTTTCATTTACTGATGACCCTTTAAGATTACTTAAAGAAATAATAAGTTTTTCATAAGCAGGAATAAGATTATTCTTTATAGCAGTCTTGTTATTTGAGATATAATTTTCAATTTCTTTTGAAGATAGCCCATCAATTTCCCTGCATTTATCTTCGAAAATTTCAATCAAAAAATTATCGTCTGTATTATTAATAAAAGAACTTGATTGCTCAATGATATTATCAATTACAAATGTTGGCATTAATAAACCTTTTTTTGCCTTTTGTTCTTCGAAATTTATTATTTGATCAAATAACTTTGGTGTTTCTTCAATTAATTTAAGATAATCTTCAATATCTTGTTTATCATCAAATCTATATTCAGCAAATAAAATAGGAAGTTGAGCCTGTATTCCTAGTTGAGAACTTATAACATTACTATACAAGAAGAAATCTTCTCCTTGTATAGTTGTTTCAGAATTTGATTTAAGAATATCATAAGTTAATTTTTGATTATCCGTTAACTTATTGTAATTAAACTTATTTAAATCTTTAAGAATCTCTTTAGAACTATTTATTTCTTTTTCGTATGCTTCTTCTGTTAAATCAAACATTGTAGGCCTGACATCTTCTAATTCAAAATCCTCAGGATTCAATAAGGTAAAATTGATATCCATTGAATTATTTTTAAGTTCTTCTTTAAACAAATTATCAACATATTCATCGAAATTATCATTTTTACAACCATAGGTCGATATTATAAACAAAAACAAAATTATTAGTATTGATAATACTTTTTTTAAAGGCATTATTTAGTATCTACCCCTCTCGATTATTCAGTAGTCATATCTTCGTTATCAAAATCCTCTTTGACATTTTGATTTTCTTCGAAAGGTGTATTGTCATCTTGATCTTTTCCTAAGTATTCTGGAAGTTTCATTCCTGCCATATCAAATAAATCGTTAAGAGGAGGAATTGATTTTACCATACCAGATAAGAAATTAGCTGTAGCAGGTGATTTTCCTTGACCACCAGCTCCATCCCAAACGGTAACTTTATCAATTTTGATATTTTTAATTGCTTCAACTTGAGTTTTAATAAGCTCTTCAATTTTGTCTGTTAACAATAATTTAACGGCATCATTAGCGTTACCACCTGATGCATTAACAATGTCTTTAAAACCTTGAGCCTGTTTACTAAGTATTTCTTGAATACCACGAGCTTTAGCTTCCATTTCTAAGAAGATAGCATCTGCATCACCTTTTGCTCTTCTTCTTGTTTGTTCAGCATCAGCTTCTGCTTCAATTTCAGCCTTTTCTTTATCGATTTGTGCCTGAACGATAATATCAGCTTCTTTTGTAGCACGTTCTTTATGTGATCTAGCAATTTCTGCTTCTTTTTCTGCTTTATAAGATTCTTCTAGAGCTTTAGCAGATTGAATTTTCTCAGCTGCTGTTGCTCTTTTAAGTGCTTCAGCTTCTCTTTCTCTTCTTGTAGCATCTGAGCTAGCAATAGTAACTTTAGCTTCATTTTCCCCTTGTATTGCATGGGAATTAGCTTCTGATACTTGAACTCTTTCATCTTTTTGGGCTCTTGCTTCACCTATAGAACCATCACGATTCTTCTCAGCAACACTTTTCTTAGCATCATTGATAGCTTTCGCAGCAGCTTCTTTACCAAGCGCTTCTATGTAACCAGATTCATCTTTAATATCTGTAACATTTACGTTAATAAGACGCAAGCCAATTTTCTTAAGTTCAGATTCAACGTTTCTAGATACTGCGGAAAGAAATTTATCTCTATCTGTATTTATTTCTTCAATATCCATAGTTGCAACAACTAAACGTAGTTGGCCAAAGATAATATCTTTAGCTAATTCTTCTATTTCAGGCAATCTAAGGCCAAGCATTCTTTCAGCAGCATTTTGCATAACACCTGGTTCTGTAGAGATACCTACCGTAAATCTTGATGGAACATTTATACGAATATTTTGCTTGCTTAAAGCATTTTTTAAGTCTACATTAATCGAAATAGGTGTTAGATCTAAGAATTCAAAGTGCTGTATAAATGGCACAATAAAAGCAGCCCCACCATGTATACATTTTGAACTATTAGATACACCATCTTTTTTACCTACTTTACCATAAATAACTAATATTCTGTCAGATGGACATTTCCTGTAGCGAGATATTAATGCAATTAAAGTTGACAACACAAGTAAGGCAACTATCGCAACGATAGTTAACATATCAATCATAATTAAACCCTCCTAATTTATTTTTTTTACAACAAGTACAGAAGATGTTATTTTATCAACAACTTCAACAACTGTACCTGTATTTAACATTTCATTTTCATCAGTGATAGCATCGGCTTCAATTAACCTGCCTTGAATAGTTAAAGAGATTTTGCCTTTTTGCTCTCTATTTGGGGAGATAGGAATATAAACTTCTCCAGTTTGCCCAATTGCATTTTGATAATTTAATGTTCCACTATCTTGTAATTTAGACATAGAGCGCATCAAATAAGCAACAATACCCATACCAAGAAAACCAGATATTGTAGCAGCTAATAGAATAATAATGCCATGCAAATTTGTTGAACTTAATAAGGCACCGGTCCATCCAAATAGAGTAAAAAATGCTATTATACCTCTAATTGAAAAGAATTGAAAATCAGCGTCTCCAAAATCATCTGCATCAAAGGTACCATCAATATCATCATCTAATCCTAAAATATTTAATATAGTTTGAATGACTAAGATTGTAGTAGATATTATAGCAATAATGTAAAAAAATTGTTGAAAACTGTTTAAGGATGTCCACCATTCATTCAAAGGAATACCCCCTATCATAACAAGATATGTCAATAAAGTTAAAAAAAGAATATTAAGCATAATATTATATGAACATTCATTATAAATTATATAATATTTATATGACTTTAACAACTAAAAAATTTAAGTAATAGTTGTTTTTTCTGACAAAATAAGACGTAAGCACTTTTGTTTTTTGTGTATAAATGTGATGTATATATATTTACTTAGTTATGTTTAAAGATATTATTAAATATATATTACATTTTTTAAAATGCTTGCTGATATTAAGTAATATAAATGTTTTTTATTTAATAAAAAAACAAATAAGCCTTGAAATACTTTACAATTAATTGGTATAAACTATATAATAGAGAACAAGGTTAATAATTAAGTAAATAAAAATGGAGGCAAATAATATGCAAAACAAATCTTATTATATTACAACGCCAATTTATTATCCTAGTGATAAATTACATATTGGTCACTCTTATACAACTGTAGCTGCTGATACAATGGCAAGATATAAACGATTACGTGGCTTCGATGTAATGTTCTTAACAGGGACGGATGAACATGGACAAAAAATTGAAAGAAAAGCTAAAGAAAACAATACTAGCCCTAAGGCATATGTGGATAACATAGTGGATTGGGTGAAAGAATTGTGGAAAACTATGGACATATCATATGATTATTTTATTAGAACTACAGATAAAAATCATGTAAAAGCAGTTCAAAAAATATTTAAACAATTATATGAGCAAGGTGATATTTATAAAAGCGAATATGAGGGATGGTATTGTACTCCTTGTGAAACTTTTTTTACTGAAAGGCAATTAGAAGAAGGTAAATGCCCAGATTGTAAAAGAAATGTTGAAAAAGTAAAAGAAGAAGCTTATTTTTTTAAATTATCAAAATATCAAGACAAACTTATCAACTATATTGAAGAACATCCTGAATTTATACAACCTCAAACTAGACAGAATGAAATGATAAATAATTTTTTGAAACCAGGGTTAGATGATTTATGTGTATCTAGAACTTCTTTTGACTGGGGAGTTCCAGTTGAGTTTGATAAAGGACATGTTGTATATGTGTGGTTAGATGCATTATCAAATTATATTACAGCTCTTGGTTTTAATTCAAAAAGTGATGAAAAATACAAAAAGTATTGGCCAGCAGATGTGCATTTAGTGGGTAAAGAAATAGTAAGATTTCATACAATTATTTGGCCAGCTATATTGATGGCTATAGGAGAACCATTGCCGAAACAAGTGTTTGGACATGGATGGTTAGTTATAAATGGTGGGAAGATGTCTAAATCAAAAGGTAATGTTGTAGATCCTATGATTTTAGTAGAAAGATACGGTTCAGATGCAATTAGATATTTTCTAATGAGAGAAGTAGCTTTTGGACAAGATGGAAATTTTAATAATGAAGCTTTAATACAAAGAATTAACTCCGATTTAGCTAATGATTTAGGAAATTTAGTATCTAGAACAGTAGCGATGATAGATAAATATTTTAAAGGGGAACTACCTACTGAAAAAGTCTCTACAGAATATGATAAAGAGATTGAGGAATTAGCTATAGACACTGTAAAAGAAGTAGAGAAAAGTATGGAAACATTATTATTTAGTAATGCATTAACAGATGTATGGCAATTAGTTAGAAGAACTAATAAATACATTGATGAAACAAGACCTTGGGTACTTGCAAAAGAGGAAGATAAGAAAAAAGAACTAACAAATGTTCTCTATCATCTTTTAGAGAATTTAAGAATAATTTCTATATTAATTGAGCCATTTATGCCTCAAACACCTGTAATTATGAGGGAACAATTAGGTTTGGTAAATAAAGAACTTAGTAAATGGGATAGTTTGAAAGAATGGGGACAAATAGAAACTGTAAAAGTAAAAAAAGGGAAGGTTATATTTCCAAGAATAGACCTTGATAAAGAGATAGAAGAACTTGAGAAAGCTCAAAATGAACAGTTAGAAAAATCATCTCAAAACAAAAAAGACAAAGAAGATAATAATATTACAATTGACGATTTTGCTAAGGTTGAGTTAAAAGTTGGAGAAGTTCTCGAATGTGATAAAGTAAAAGGGGCTGATAAATTATTAGTATCCAAGGTTAAGATAGGAGAAGAGGTTAGACAAATAGTTTCAGGGATTGCTAATTATTATTCAAAAGAAGAAATGGTTGGGAAAAAAGTTGTTGTTGTAACTAATCTTAAACCAGTTAAATTAAGAGGAGTACTATCTGAAGGTATGATTTTAGCAGCTTCGGATAGCAGTGGCAAGTTAGTATTAGCAACTACTGATCAAGATATTATAGATGGTTCAGAAGTTAAATAAAGGATTGAAAATACATTTTATAAGCATAATATAAGTGAGTATCTAAATAATATACACCATATTTATTCTCGATAATAGAAATAAAGATTTTTTCACGGATCTCACTTTTGGTCTTGTGTTTTCTAAAAACTCTTTTTAAAAAGTTATAAGTAGAGGTGTTACTATGATATTTGAAAGCCATGCCCATTATGATGATGAACAATTTGATGTTGATAGACAAAATATACTCAATAATTTACCAAAAAATGCAATTAAATATGTTATAAATGTAGGAGCAGATCTTGGGAGTTCTAAAGCTTCAGTATACTTAAGCAAATCCTATGATTATATTTATGCATCTGTTGGAGTCCACCCCCATGATGTAGGGGAAATGGATGATGGTATATTACAAGAGATAGGAAAGTTAACAGATAATAAAAAGGTAGTTGCCATAGGAGAGATAGGACTTGATTATTATTATGACAACGTAGATAGAAAAATTCAAAAAAAATGGTTTAAAGAGCAAATTGAATTAGCCAAAGAGAAAAAATTACCAATTATATATCATAGTAGAGATGCGGCTAAAGACACTATTAATCTAATAAAAGAAACTAAAGCAAAAGTTGTAGGTGGAGTAATTCATTGTTACTCTTATAGCTTAGAAATGGCGAAAGAATTTGTTGATATGGGTTTATATATAGGTATTGGGGGCATAATTACTTTTAAAAACTCTAGAAAAATAAAAGAAGTAGTAGAGAATATTCCTATTGAATATCTGTTGATCGAAACGGATTCTCCTTATTTAGCACCAGTTCCTTTTCGAGGGAAAAGAAATGATTCAACATATTTGAATTATATAATAAAAGCAATTGCTAATATTAAAAATATAAATGATGAAAAAGTTAAAGAAATAACTCATGATAATGCATCAAAATTATTTGGTATTAATTAAAACTATAAAAAAGAGGGAAAAAAATGATAGAGCGAATAGCTTCACCACGTCGCACAAAAGAAATATTAACAAAGTATAAATTTGTATTTCAAAAAAAGTATGGACAAAATTTCCTAATCGATTTACACGTTTTAAATAAGATAATAAAATCAGCAAATATCCAGAAAGATGATATGGTTATAGAGATAGGGCCAGGGATAGGAAGCTTAACACAGGTGTTAGCTGAGCAAGCAAGAGAAGTTATAGCAATAGAAATAGATAAAATGCTAATTCCAATATTGCAAGATACATTATCAGATTATAATAATATTAAAATTATAAATGAAGATATTTTAAAAGTTGATTTAAAAAAAATAATTATGGATAGGAATAATGGTAAGTCAGTAAAGATAGTTGCAAATCTTCCATATTATATTACTACGCCTATTGTAATGGGTATTTTTGAGAACCATATACCAGTTGAGAGCATTACTGTAATGGTTCAAAAAGAAGTTGCGGAGCGTATGCAAGCAAAACCTAGGACTAAGGCTTATGGGGCATTAACCTTAGCAGTAAACTATTATTCAGAGCCATATATAGTTGCCTATGTCCCTCCTAATTGTTTTATGCCAAGGCCAAATATTGGATCTGCAGTTATTAGCTTAACTAAACATAATAAATATGAAGAAGTGCAAAATGAAAAATTATTATTTAAAATTATACGAGCTTCTTTTAAACAAAGGAGAAAGACTTTATTAAATGGGATAACTAACCAATTAAACATAAATAAAGAAATGGTAATAGAAGCATTAGAAAATATGAACTTAGACCCTAATATTAGAGGCGAAGCATTGACATTAAAAGAATTTAAACAATTAACAAATATTATAAATACGATTAGTTCTTAAAAAATAAAAATTAATAATAAAAATCTCTTTTTATACATATAAATATACTAAAAAGGGGTTTTGATTATGGGAGAATTAAAATATCTAAGAAAATATATTGATTTAGATAGTTATCAACACAACATAAAGAAAGAAAGACAAGGTCAGGGAAAAGTAGAGGCAAGAGGAGATAAATGTAAAATATTTATCAATATTAATAATGTAAAATTAGAGAAAGAGGACGTTCTGAAGGCTTATTTGTTTAAATATGACAAAGGGACAATGATAACAGTATTTTTAGGTACTTTAGAAATAAAACATAATATAGGTAAATTAAAGATAACTACGGATAGAAGTAATATAATGGATAGTGGCTTTTCCATTGATGACTTTGCTGGGATAGTTATTTTAAAAAAAGATTATATTACTCAAAAAATCAAAAAAGATCAAAATTATGGTGGGACTTGGGATAAAAATATTAATATAAATATATATAAAGTTAAAGATTATAAAGATAAAAACATAATAGAAACAGAAGAAAAAACGACAAGTATAGGGACTAAACAAATACAAAGAAAAGATAAAATTAATAACATAGAGGCGAACAAGAAAGATGATACAGAACGTGATATAATAGATGAAATAGAGGAAAAAAAATTAGAAAGAGAAGATGCTGATAAGATAGAAGATGACAAAAATATAGAAAATGATATGGAAATAGATATAGATAATGAAGAAGAAATAAAAACTAATATAAAAACAGATGAAGATAATAAAAATAATAAGAGAGCTGAAAAAAATCATGAAAGTAGTAAAGAGAAATTAAATGAGCGAGCAAATAATGCTAATAAAAGTGATATAGGATTTGAACAATTTGGTATAGAAGAGGAATATTATAGTGCGTTTGAAGATGAAACACCCCCAGAGGAATTGTTTGAAAATCAATTAGATGAAAATCAACTAAAAGTTTTGCATTCAAAAATGTTTAAAGAATATCCAAAGATGGCTCCATTTGAAAAATATGAAGATGTTTTAGATTGTATTAGAATAGAACCTAAGGATATAGCTGCGCTTCCTATTGATGTTTGGATGATGATGAATAATACCTTTTTGTTAAATGGATATCATAAATACAAACATTTGATATTATTGAAAGTTGAAGATGATTGTAATAATGGGTATAAATACCTTTTAGGAGTTCCTGGAATATACCATAAAAAAGATAGATTTGTAGCATATTTATATGGATTTAGTAAATTTAGATGTTGTGCAGATACTTATCCAAAGGCTGGAGAGTATGGATATTGGACAGTGGATATTGGAAATAACATGTAACATAAATTTAACATAATCTTCATACAATATACATAAGAGGGTGTTATTATATAATATATAAAATATCCCCCCTTTTATTTTAAAATAAATAATCAATGATAAGATCTGCCTATGGTAGATCTTTTTCATTTTTTAGGAAAGTGGTTTTTTTAAGGATATAAAGAAGAAAATGTTATTAATCAAATTTTTTAACATCTCACCAAATTATTGATACAGATATCGAATAAAATACAGGAAGTATTTATTTGAATTCACAAGGGAATATACTTTGAAAAATTCTAAAAATCTAGTGAATTAAAACTGCAAAAGTTCACAGTTTATTCATTCTTTTTACATACTTTAGCCACATAATATTTGTATACTAGTAATTGCAAGATACCTCTTACATTGAAATACTCTCCCCCTCATTCAATAAAGCCTTGGTTATACCAAGGCTTTATTTTTTTCGCAAAGCTCTATTTTCGGAGAATTAGAATTTAGAATATGTACTAATGTTTATAACAACAGTGCCTCAGCAAAGACGGCTGAGGCACTGTTGTTATAAAAAGGACGAGGGTAATTGCCACTACATATGGAAAGAAACAGTATTCAATTGGAATGTAAGGGTTATTCATTGTTGTGTAATAATATGTGTCATGAATTAAAAAAATTAGTAGGCTTCAATATTTAATTCAAAATATGATTGTGGGTGAGAACAGCTAGGACATACTTTAACAGCTTCTGTACCTTCATGTATATAACCACATTTTGTGCATTTCCAGTATACTTTGTTAGGTTTTTCAAATACGGAATTATTCTCAATATTAGAAGCTAATTTCTTATATCTACTTTCATGATGTTTTTCAACACTTGCAATAGCACGAAAAACATTTGCAATTTCTTTGAAGCCTTCTTCTTCTGCAACTTTAGCAAATTCGGGATATAAATCAGACCATTCTTCATTTTCACCTTCTGAAGCAGCAAGAAGATTAAATTTTGTATCTCCAAGGGCAACAGGATATGTTGCTTCAATATCAATTGCTGTACCATTAATTTCTTCATCATTACTTAAAAATTTAAAGAAAGTTTTCGCATGTTGTTGCTCGTTTTCTGCTGTTTCTAAGAAAATATTATGTATTTGCACATAGCCTTCTTTCTTTGCAACATTTGCATACATTGTATAACGATTTCTAGCTTGAGATTCTCCAGCAAATGCCTTTAATAAATTTTCTGCGGTTTTAGTTCCTTTTAATGTTTTCAAAATATCGACCTCCAATAAAATTTTATGTAAGTAAGAAGTTTAAAACATCGTTTCTTACTTTTCTATATTTTAACACATAATGCAACTGCAATCAATAATTAATATCAATAAATAATATTTATCCAGTAGTTTCATTAATAAGTGCCATACGAATGTGATCTTCCCACTTCCCATTTATTTTAATATATTTTTTAGAAAGACCTTCGTTTATAAAACCAAGTTTTTCAACTAAATTTAATGAAGCTTTATTAGTAGGCATTATATTAGCTTCGATTCGATGAAGTTTATAATTATTAAACATAATGTTAATACCTTCCTTGATTGCTTCACTCATATAACCTTTTTTAATTTCTTTAGAATCTAATTTATATCCTAACACACAAGATTGAAAACTACCACGAATAATGTTATTAAATGAGATAGTTCCAATTGTTTTTGTGAAATCTATATCTTTGAATAACCATAATCTTAAACATTTATGAGCTAGTATTTCTCTATATTCAAAACTAAGAATTTTTTTATGATAAGATGCAGTATAAAAATATGGTGATTTAAGAGGTTCCCAAGGTCTTAAGAAAGCTTTATTTCTTGAATAAAAATCTAAAACAAGGCCAGAAGAGTTATGATCTAAGATTTTTAAAGTTAACCGTTTAGTTCTATATAGTTCTTTCATTATTGTTACTCCTTTAATTAGTGGTTTAATCAATACCTCTTAATGAAACATTCAGAATATAAGGCTTAAGTATATCAATATAATGATTAAGAGTTTCTTTTGAGTGACTTGAAAAACCAGGAACTAACTGTTCTTTAGATGGTTGAAAGTTTTGCAAAAAATAAAATTTAGCGCCTTTAATCCATTTACCAATATCAATAATATCTTGTTCAGAGTGTAATTCTTTAACAATAGTTGTTCTAAATTCATAATGAACAGTGCTACTCATAATAAGGTCGATAGATTTATTTATACTCGATAGGTCAAAGTGTTTAAGGTTAATAGTATTATTATATTTTTGTGGACTGTTTTTAATGTCCATAGCAATATAGTCTAAATATTTTTTATTATATAAAGTTGATAATATTTCAGGGTTTGATCCATTTGTATCTAATTTAACTTTATAACCTAAGTTTTTAATGTCTTTTATAAGAGGTACTATATCTTTATGAAGAGTGGGTTCGCCTCCTGTGATACATATTCCCTCTAAGATTTCTTTGCGTTTACTTAAGAATTCAATTAAAGAATTATAAGATAGTGTTGAGCTGTTAGAGGGCATTTGTACTAAAGTTTTATTATGACAATAAGGACAAGAAAAATTACAACCACCAATAAATAAAGTTGCTGCTAAATGTCCAGGAAAATCTAATAAAGTTGTTTTTACTAATCCACATAGTTTCATTTTGTATCACCTTAGATATCATTATTTTCAAAAAAGAAAAACCTAGGTTAAAAAACCAAGGTTTGAAATTTAAGAAGTTGTACGACTTTAAGAAGCAATTCTTTTAAAATAACTTATGTTACAGCTTTGTTAGCTGTAACATAAGAAAGAAAAATTAATCAATTGTAAATAAGTTAGAGTTAAATCCACCCATTCCCATGAATGGAGAATCTTCTTCTTCATCAATTAAATCTGATTTTGAATCTTCTTCTGCTTTTGTTGAATCTGGTTCATCTGATTTGGTGTTCTCAGTTGATGCTTGAGTAGGTTCATTTTCATTTGAATCAACAGTTTCTTCGTCATTGGGCTTTGTAAGATTAGGTTTAGCTATAGGTTGTTCAGTTGACTCATCAACTCTTAAAGAGTTAGATAATTCATCAAGTTGATGGTATAACTTATTAATATCATCTTGATTGATATTAACAGTAAAACGTTCAATAAATTGATTGTAACTAGCTTGGAATGTTTCGATTTTTTGTTTGATATAGCTTACCTTTCTTCTGATGCTATCTAACTGCAAGATAGCTTCTTTTTGTATTTGCCCCGCTTCGTCTTTTGCTGCTTTTACGATTTTTTTTGATGTTACCTGAGCGTCCATAATTGCATGGGAAATTGCTTGTTCTCTTTGTTTGAAATCATTAAGTTCTTGCTCAAGTTTACTAATGTAATTATCAACTTCTTGTGGGTCATAACCTTTTTTTAAAACCGGAAATGTTTTAGGCATGCTCATCCCCCCTACCTATTTGATTTTTTCAATATAAGAAAGTATAATTATACAAATAGTAGATACCATATGTACACATACTATCTAATAGATAAAAATATTTTTTCTGATATATCTTTATGTTATCACTGATTTGAAAAAATTTCAATACAAAAATAGGAGATTCTTAATGTTTACACATAATTTTTATATGAAAGAGGCAATTTTAGAAGCAAAAAAAGCATTTAATAATAAAGAAGTGCCTATAGGGTGTATTATTGTTTATGAAAATGAAATTATAGCAAGAGCATATAATATGAGAAATACTAAAAAAAACACTTTAGCACATGCGGAAATAATAGCGATAAATCAAGCAACGAAATATATAGGTGATTGGAGACTTGATGACTGTCATATGTATATAACATTAGAACCTTGTCCTATGTGTGCAGGTGCAATCATTCAAGCAAGAATACCAAAAGTGATTCTTGGAGCAAAGAATTATAAGTCAGGCAGTGGGGGAACAATCATTAATATATTACAGGAAAAAAGGTTTAATCATCAAGTCGAACTAATAGAGGATGTATTAGAGTCAGATTGTAGTAACCTGTTGAGAACTTTCTTTAAAGAAATGAGAAAAAATAAAGGTTAGATTGCTCTCAATATTTATAAAATGTTACCAGTTGACATATACTATAAAAAGTAATATACTTAACGTTGCACAGCAAAAGTGCAAAAAAATTATAGTCAAAAAATATCCGTGCAGCCGGAGAGTTAGCGGTGCTCTGTACCTGCAATCCGCTATAGCAGGGGTGATACCAATCTGAGGCTTTTTTCTTGTAGGGCTGCCCTTTATAAGTGGCGATGACGATCGGGTCTTACGCAACAGGAACTTGTGAATCGTGTCAGGTCCGGAAGGAAGCAGCACTAAGCAGGCCCTCCTGTGTGCCGTAAGGGTGCCTGGTCTGAGTTAACTGTAGAGGTAACGCTTATGAGAGGAAGTCGAAGTGCGGTGCACGGAGTTTATTATAAAACTGGTTTAATGAAACTAGTTTTTTTTATTATAATATTTATTTGTATAATATTATGATGTATAATATAAAGATAAATAAGTTTATAAGAGGTTTTACAATAAGAAAGAAGTGTTAAGAATGGCATATACAGCATTATATAGAAAATGGCGCCCAAAAGGATTTCAGGATGTTATCGGTCAAGATCATATTGTGAAAACACTAACAAATCAAATAAAGGCTGATAGAATTGGTCATGCTTATTTGTTTTGTGGAACAAGGGGTACTGGTAAAACATCTACTGCAAAAATATACGCTAAAGCAGTAAACTGTATGCAACCGATACAAGGAAGTCCTTGTAATCAGTGCGAGATTTGCGAAGGCATTAATAGCCAAAAATCTATGAATCTTATAGAGATAGATGCAGCTTCTAATAATGGTGTTGATAATATTAGGGACATTAGGGATGAAGTAAGATATACCCCAACGGAAGGCAAATATAAAGTATATATTATAGATGAGGTACATATGCTTTCAATTGGGGCATTTAATGCTCTGTTAAAAACATTAGAAGAACCGCCAAAACATGTTATTTTTATTTTAGCAACAACGGAACCACATAAAATCCCAATTACTATTTTATCAAGATGTCAGCGTTATGATTTTAAGAGAATACCATTAAAAATTATTGCTGGTCGATTAACTAAGTATATGGAAAAAGAAAGTATAGAAGTAGATGAAAAAGCTATTTCATATATTTCTAAGGTAGCAGATGGGTCTATGAGAGATGCATTAAGTATTTTAGACCAGTGCATTTCCTTTTTTTTAGGAGAAAAACTAACTTTAAATAAAGTTCTAGATATATTAGGCACAGTTGATATAAATGTTTTTATAAAATTAATCGAGGGAATAAAGAAACAATCAGTTGAAGAATGTTTAGAAATAGTTGACAAATTATTAGTTATGGAAGGGAGAGACTTAGGCCAGTTTGTAAACGATTTTACATGGTTTTTGAGAAATGTTCTTATTGTAAAAACTGTTGATAATGCAGAATACATCCTTGACATAGCAGAAGAAAGCATTTTATTATTAAAGAAACATTCTAAAGAAATATCTATAGAAAATGTGATTAATTATATTAGAATTTTTTCTGACTTAGGAACTCAATTAAAGTACGCTTCGCAAAAAAGGGTTTTATTAGAGGTAGCTTTGATAAAACTTTGTGAGCCATCAATGGATGATCATATTGATGGAATAATAAGTAGAGTAGAATCTATAGAAAAAAAATTAGAAAAAGGAGTAATTGCATCTCCACAACAAAATATAAGCAAACAAACGCAAAAAAAAACTACAAATAAAATAATAAAAAAAAGACCTAAAGCTTTGACAGAAGATATGAAAAAATTACTCACTAAATGGACAAATATTATAAATGAAATGCCAGTTCATATGAAGCCCTATCTTAAAAAAACAAAGGTAGAGATTGAAGGTTCTACACTAACAGTAATATGTGAAGACGAGCTAACTAAGTATTATCTAGAGATGCCTGAAAGAAAGAAATTATTACTTGCAAATATCGAAGAGTCTCTAAATAAAGAAATCGAACTTCAAATAAAAGAAGAAGTAATATTTGAATATAATAAAGATAATAATATTTATGATGAATTGCAAAAAAAAGTAAATTTTGATATAACATATATAGAGTAAAATATAATATTATATATAAAAGATTAAAAAGTAGAAAATAATTAAAGGAGGATTATATAATGGCAAGACGTGGAGGTTTACCAGGAGGCATGCCTGGTAATATGAATAATTTAATGAAACAAGCGCAAAAAATGCAGAAGCAAATGCAAGAAACGCAAGAAGAATTAGAAAATAAAAAGGTAGAAGCTACAGCAGGTGGTGGAGCAGTTACAGCTACTGTATCAGGTAAAAAAGAATTGATTTCAATTAAGTTAAATGAAGAAGTTGTAGATCCAGATGATATTGAAATGTTAGAAGATTTAATTTTAGCAGCAGTAAATGAAGCTATAAGAAAAGCTGACGAGATGGTTAATGCAGAAATGGGTAAGATAACAGGTGGTTTAGGACTACCAGGAGGAGGAATGCCCTTTTAACAAAGAACAAAAGGGAACTATAGGGTAATGACTTAGTGTAGAAAGGTGAAGAATTATGGATTATTTTGGAGGCCCTATAACAAAACTTATAAATGAATTATCAAGATTACCTGGCATAGGTATAAAAACAGCTCAGAGGCTTGCCTTTTATATAATTAATATGCCTGTTGAGCATGCAGAACAATTATCTAATGCGATAATAAAAGCTAAGGAAAAGATACATTATTGTGTTAGCTGTTATACATTGACAGATAAAGAAATTTGCCCTATATGTGATAGTCCTAAAAGGGATAAATCCCTCATTATGGTTGTAGAAGATCCAAGGGATATGGTGGCATATGAAAAAACAAACCAATTTAAAGGCATGTATCATGTGTTGCATGGTGCTATTTCACCTATGCTTGGTATAGGGCCATCAGACTTAAAAATAAAGGAGCTTATACAGAGATTAAATGATGATACAGTGCAAGAAATAATCCTTGCAACCAATTCCACCATAGAAGGTGAAGCAACTGCTATGTACATAAGTAAGTTGGTAAAATCATTAGGAGTTAAAGTAACAAGAATAGCCAACGGAGTACCTGTTGGTGGAGACTTAGAATATATAGATGAAGTAACCTTATCTAGGGCATTAGAGGGTAGGGTGGAGTTGTAAATATAGGTTAGTTTTGTCCCTCCTAATTAATCTTCTATCAAAAAGCAAATTAGTTTTATCATAAACATGCAGTTAAAGCATTCAAATGGCCTTTAACAGCATGTTTTTTTTTACGCAAGTAATTAAAGTTTATGAAGACGAGTACATGGATAGCCAATAAGAAAATCTATTATATCAACACTGAATTGATTGCTAAAGAAGAAATCTACGATGGTTTTTATGGAGTTTGTATTAACTTAGAAGCTAATTCCTCAGACATCATTAAAGTTAACAAACGTCGCTGGCAAATCGAAGAATGTTTTCGCATCATGAAAACAGAATTCAAAGCAAGGCCTGTTTACTTAAGTAGAGATGAACGTATTGAAGCCCATTTTATAACCTGCTTTATCTCATTGATGATTTATCGGTTACTCGAAAAACGATTAAATGACGATTTTACTTGTGCATCAATTATTAAAAATCTAAGAAATATGAATTTTTTAGAAGTTGCTGTTGAAGGCTATATTCCTGCTTACACCCGAAATGATTTTACTGATTATCTTGACATTTATATGTTATACAAATAAGCTTGAGCATAGATTTTTCAATTAATTTACAAAAAATTAATCATGCTTTAATACAATTTTACAATGGTAAAATATTCATTTAACAATGAAACACTATACTAGGACATGTATTAAATAAAATACATAGGAGGAATACGAAATGAGAAAATTCAAATTTATGCTCATGACTCTATTACTTGTATTTGTCATTGCAGGATGCTCGAATACAAAGGAGGAATCTACTGAAAGCTTATTGGACCAAACAACAGACGAACCTACAGAAAGTTCATTGGACAAAACAACAGAGGAATCAAATACAAAAACAGCAGAAAATCAGGAACATAAAGATTGGCCGAAAACATTGCGGTTTGCCGATACCGGTGTCGAAGGATTCGAACAATTGCAGCGTGAGTTTGGTCCGTTTAAGGATGCCCTTGAAGACACTCTAGGTGTTAAAATTGAGTTTTTCGCAGTTACCGACCGGACAGCAGCAGCTGTCGCTGCAGAGTTTGACCAGGTCGATTTCGTTCTTACCGGACCATCAGAATACGTCGTCATGAAGTCTAAAGTGGATGTACAGCCGGTTGTCGGGATAACGCGGCCGGGTTATCGCTCCGCTTTTATGGCGAAATCGGACAGCGGCATCAAATCTCTTGAAGATTTAAAAGGCAAAAAAATCGGCATGAAAGATATCGGCTCAACGAGTGGTCATATCGGTCCCAGTTCGATTTTAATCGAAAATGGATTTAACTTGGATAAAGATTTTGACGGCCAGATTGGAATGCTTGGCGACGCCCGTTTAGAAACTTTAAGAAATGGGGATGTAGACGCGATTGGATCGGGGATTAAAGATTATAAAAAACTAGTCGAGCAGGACGGCAAAGAGTCTTGGACCTTGGTCCATGAAGGCCCGGACCTTCCGAATGATCTCTTTGTTGCCAGCCCGAATCTACCAAAGGACTTTGTGGCAGAAGTCAAAAGTTTGATGGTTAAAAACCAAGAAAAAATCATCGAAAGTATCGTTCAAACCGGCGAAAATCAAAAATACGAAGAATCGGAACTAGTTGATGCTAAAGACTCTGATTATGACTCGATTCGTAAAGCGTATGAAACGCTGGGAATGAAATTGGAATAGGAATAGGAGGAATTGTTTTGTTCTTATTTAAAGAGTTTAACAGAGAAATAAACAAAATTAAAAGATTTTATAGGAATAGGGGGAATTGTTTTGTTCTTACTTGAAGTTCGTGACGTTTTCAAAA
Organism: Eubacteriales bacterium; assembly: GCA_046546235.1. GTDB lineage: Bacteria > Bacillota > Clostridia > Lachnospirales > DSM-24629 > JBKGYG01. Next base: position 30,331 of record JBKGYG010000014.1, read on the forward strand.
CCTATCCTGACGGCACCGAGGCACTATCCTTGGTGCGCTTCCATGTTGAAAAAGGTGAAGGTGTTGTTATGCTCGGTCATAACGGATCGGGCAAATCAACGCT
>JBKGYG010000015.1:0-30234 GCA_046546235.1 Eubacteriales bacterium
TTTATAAAGAGGATGAAGGGAAAGAACTTAGAAAATCCCACGACAACCCGTTTATTAATGTACTATATGATGAGTATTTAAAAGAACCTCTAGGAGTTAAATCACATAAATTATTGCATACAACTTATATAAAACGAGGGAAATATAATGAATATGTAAAAAATTAATATAAAAAGGGATGTCTGCGACATTCCTTTTTATTAATTAGGGAAGTCCTATTTTCAGGGACTTTTTCACTGCCTTGGATTACTCCAAATATATTTTTTGAAATAAGAAATAAAAGTTGAATTATATTTTTGCCTCTTGTATAATTAAAAGTAAATTTTTATATAGAAAAGGTGAAGTAAAATGCCAATTAAGATACCACATGATTTACCTGCAAAAAAAGTACTTCAGAATGAAAATATATTTATTATGGATGAGGATAGGGCCCTTCATCAAGATATCCGTGAGCTTCAGATTCTTATCCTAAACTTAATGCCACTAAAACAAGAAACAGAATCTCAAATATTAAGGGTTTTATCTAATACACCGTTACAAACTGAAATAACTTTTATGAACCCTAAATCATATACTTCAAAAAATACATCAATTGATCATTTGGATAGTTTTTATACAACATTTGATAAAATTCGTCATCGTAAATTTGATGGTTTAATAATTACAGGAGCGCCGATAGAGCATATGGAATTTGAAGATGTTACTTATTGGGATGAGCTAAAAGAGATTATGGAATGGTCAAAACATAATGTAACTTCGACGTTACATATATGTTGGGGAGCACAAGCAGGCCTTTATTACCATTATGGCATAAACAAATATCCACTAAACAAAAAATTATTTGGAATATTTGAACATAAGGTATTAGACCCCCATATACAATTGCTTAGAGGATTTGATGAAGAATTTAACGCTCCGCACTCAAGACATACAACAATTTATAAAGGAGATGTATATGAACACGATGAATTAGAATTAGTTTCTGAGTCAAAGGAAGCGGGTGTTTATATAGTAGTAGGTCAAAAAGGTAAACAGATTTTTGTAACTGGGCATGCTGAGTATGATTGGGATACTCTTAAAAATGAATACTTAAGAGATTTGTCTAAGAGTATACCAATAAATTTGCCTAAAAATTATTTCCCGGGTGATGATATTAATAATAAACCTAAAAACAATTGGAGAGGACATGCTCATTTGCTATTTAGTAATTGGTTAAACTACTATGTATACCAGATGACACCATATAGAATAGATCATGTAGGTGAAAAAGAATGAAACTATATATAAGTGCAGATATTGAAGGTGTGGCAGGAGTAACAAGTTGGTCTGAAACAGACTTAAATAATAGAGAATCAACCTCTTTTATAATGCAAATGGAAAAAGAAGTTCTAAAGATTTGTGAGTGTGCAAAACAAAAAGGATTTAATGAAATAGTTGTAAAAGATGCTCATGAAACAGGGCGAAATATAGATTTTAATGTTTTACCAGATTATGTACGATTAATAAGAGGTTGGAGTGGACATCCATTAGCTATGTTAGAGGGTATAGATGAATCTTATGATGCAATTGCTTTAGTAGGTTTTCATTCAGCAGCATCAAGAGAAACTTCCCCGTTATCCCATACAATGCATGTTCGGAAAGTGAACTATATTAAGATTAACGGAAAGATAGCAAGTGAATTTCTTATCTTTTATTATGCTGGATTAAACATGGGTATTCCAACGATTTTTGTTTCAGGTGATGAAGGATTATGTTCTGAAATAAAAGAGGTGAATAACGGAATTGTCACAGTATCTACAAAGACAGGTTTTGGCAGAGCTACAATGAATATTCATCCTAATCAAGTAATAAATGAATTAGAAAATAAATTTAATAGTATAGAATTTGAGAAAGCTAAATATTTAAAACCTTTACCAAATAAGTTCACAGTTGAAGTAGCATTTAAAAACCCTGCAACAGCTTATTGGGCTTCTTTTTATCCTGGTGTTGTAGAACAAAAAGATAATAAAATATTATTCGAAAGTTATAATTATATGGATGTATTAAAGTTGTTTTCTTTTGTAATTAGTTAAAGGACAAAAGTGGCTTCGCCTCGTTCGCGACCAGCTATAAAGTCCTTTATAAACTTATAATCAATAATGTGGTGTATAATATTTAGAGGTGTTATCCGGCTGAAAGTAGTGTGCTTCAAGATCCTGTCTAGCTTGTGGAGCACTTTTATAGTTTAGGAACTTGATAAGAAAGATGCTGCTTGAAGGAAAGGTAGCATCTTAATATATATACTACATTTATTCACGATAATTAGATTGAGTGTTTTACATTTCTTAAGTCTTTTTTTGGGATACAGCGTAATATAATAAGTAAGAAGAAGTAACTTAATCCAAATATGCCACAAGTGATTAGTAACACAAATAAAGACTCTGTATTAGGATAAATATAATTATAATAAGTATATCTTATAGTCAAAGAAACACATAAAGCGGCTAATATGGGTTTGAAGAGCCATTTGCTTATATTAAATTGAACTTTAGTGATTTTAACTATTTTAATAATGTCTAATAATGCAACGGCAAGAAAACTAATAAGCAACCCCCATAAATAACCTTTCAATCCAAACAAAGGTATAACAAATATCGTAAATATTATTCTAATACCTAATCCAATACTATTATTTCTAAATGTAATCATTTCATAGTCTAACCCATTTAAGATACTGCTTAATGTTGTATTAAGATAAATAAAAGGGCATAACCATGCTAATGTGATAAGCAAAGTGCCTACAAAAGCTTCGTTGTATATCTTTGTTCCTAAAGGATTCCCAAATACAATAAATAAACAAGTGCTTGCGATACCAATCATAAGAGTATATTGTAATGTTTTGGAAGTCGTATAACTTATACTTTTTTTGTTTTTCGATGCTTGTGCTTCTGAAACAGTAGGTAACAGCATCATTGACAAAGAATTTGTAAATACTGAAGGAAACATTATAAGAGGCAAAGCCATACCTGAAAGCACTCCATATATGCTCATAGCTTCTGTATGGGATAAGCCATATATTTTTAATCTAGAAGGAATTAAGATAGTTTCTATGCTTTGAAGTAATGTAATTAATACACGGTTAGCAGTTAATGGTATAGCAATAGTAGTAATCCTTCTAATGATTTTTCTATAGGATGAGTAATGCCTGTTATTTCCTTTGCTATGGGAAAGAGAGATTCTATAAGTAATGATAACATAGAAACAAGTTAATATCTCTCCAACAGCCATCCCTATAACAGCCATTGCACAAGCGTATTCTAATCCCATTGGCATAAAAAGACTGGCAATGCAATAAACAACAAGAATTCGAATGATTTGTTCTATTAATTGTGCACTGGCAGGGATAATAGTTTTTTTAAGCCCGTAAAAGTAACCTTTTACAGAAGAACTAATAGCAGTAAAAGGAATAGTTATTGCAAGAACTTTAAGTGATAAAAGAGTTCTAGGTTCATTAAGTAATTGATGACTTATGTATTTACCATTAAAATAGAGGATAACAAAAAGTATAATAGACAAGCAGAAGGATATAAGGGTAGCTCCATTTACTACTCTTGACATATTTCTAACATTATTCTTAGCTCTTTCTGCAGCTACCAATTTGGAAATAGCAGTAAATAATCCAGAACAACAAACAGTATAACAAATCATAAATATTGGGAAAATAAGTTGATAAACACCCATTCCTTCTGAACCAATAAGATTAGACATATATATTCTATAAAGAAAGCCTAACACTCTTGAAATAAGTCCAGCAATTGTTAGAATAAGGGCACCTTTTATTATGGAATCTTTTTTGTTTTTCATAAATGCCTACTTGCCTTTTATTATAGTTAAAAGTAATATATTCTTAACAGCTTGTTTATTATGCAAATTTAAATAGTATGAAGCATAAAAATTTATAAGGAAGAAGGGGATTATATTGGTTTATATTTTAATTGTTTTGGTAATATTTTTATTAGACCAAAAGATAAAAGATGGAATAGAAAGGGAACATTCTCTCTGCGAACGAAGACCTATATTAAAAGGAAATATACTTATTACAAAGCAATATAATAAAGGGGCTTTTTTAGGATTTTTAAAGACAAAAGAAAATCTGCTATTTATTATAAATATATTTTCTATAGTGCTCTTGGGATTATTCTTTTTGAAAGAAATATTTATAAAAGGTAGTGGATTGTTAAAAACCTCATTAGCATTTATAGTAGGTGGAGCGTTAAGTAATTTTTATGATCGTGTTAAGAGAAAACATGTTATTGATTATTTTTATTTTGAAAAATTTAGAAGAGTAGTTTTTAATATTGCAGATATGTTTATATTTGTAGGAGGAATTATATTTATTTTATATTCTTTAATATTTAGAAAGTAAGATAAATAATTGTTGTGTCTTTTCATATAATATATTAATGAATATTATTGGAGGCTTTAATGAAGATACAAGAATATGAAAGAGCTAATTTACCTCAGCTTGGTTCAAAAGCTCCGTTTTTCGAAGCTGAAACAACTTTTGGACCTGTAAGCTTATCTGATTATGAAGGAAGTTGGTTGGTATTTTTTTCTCATCCAGGTGATTTTACGCCTGTTTGTACTTCTGAATTTATTGCGTTTTCTAAGAGCTATGATGCTTTTAAAGAAAGAAACACTGATTTATTAGGATTAAGTGTAGGTAGAATTTATTCACATCTAGCTTGGGTAAATAGTATTTATGAAAATACAGGGGTAGAGATTCCTTTTCCAATAATTGCAGATGGAGATATGACTATTTCTGAACAATATGGAATGATATCTCCATTAATTACAGAGGTTGCAACAGTAAGAAATGTTTTTATTATTGATCCGGAAGGGATTGTTAGGCTAATATTGTATTATCCAAATAACATTGGACGTAATATTATGGAGATTCTTAGGTGTATTGATGCTTTGCAATTTTCAGATGAGAGAGGACTAAACACCCCAGCTAATTGGATGCCAGGAATGCCAGGACTTATGCGACCACCAGTTACATATGAAGGGTTAAAAGAACGAGAAATTTCTTGTGGAGAAGATTGTCGTTGTGTAGATTGGTATTTTTGTTTTAAAAACGGAGATTTTGATGAATCTTAAATAATTAAGAAAAAGGCTGCCTTTAGGCAGCCTCATCTAATTCTATATCAGATAGTTGTTCATCTAACCATAATTCAAACTGTTCATTAATTATTCCATATGGTGCGGGACCTATATCTAATATAAATCTATGAAATTCTTTATAATCAAAATTCTCTCCGAGTGCTTTTTGAGCATTTTCTCTTAATTCAGCCATTTCAAGATAACCAATTGCATAACATAATATAAAACCAGGTTCTGATACAGCGTCTTCATATATTGGTTCTACCTCTAAGCCTGGAACATAAGAATTAATATATTCTTCAGTATCTTCCAAAGTCCAACCTTCATAGTGAATACCAATATTGATACGACCTGCAAGTAAGTAGTCTAGCATTGGAGATACTTGCATAAATCGTTTGAAATTATCTGATTTATCAAGGTAATTAATGGCATGTTGTTCAGCGTTTACCGCCCAGCCTTCTGAATATCCTCTATAATCCAATAGATGTCTTATTTCTGGTAAATCAAGTTGTATAGCGTAATTGAATTGATAAAGATGACCTGGATAACCCTCATGGGCTAAATTTGTATATAATAATTGTTCTAAATTAAAATCCTCATGATAATTAATTTTTATAATATTTGTTGTATCTGCATCAATAGTTGGTAAGCTATATGATGCTGGGAAATAGCTTTCTTCTAAAGACTTTGGTACTGGAGTTATATTTAACTCAGGTTCTTCAATCATAGGATAATCATTATAGAGTTCACTTTTTAATGTTTCAATGATAGATTCTGGAGTTCCATCATAAGTGAAACTCATAACTTCTTCAAGTACAGACTGATCGCTAGTTGCGATAGTACTAATTTCAGTTATATAACTTTGCATTTTAGTATCTATAAATTTTATCATTCCTTCCACTGATCTAGAAGAACCAGTATAAAACTTTGCAATACTTTCATAGTATTCCTTTCCATTATCAAAGTAATATAATCCCATTTCATTTTCTGTTTTACCATTTAGATTTTCAAATGCTTCAATAAATTTTTCATAAGATGGAATTACTTCATTTAGTACTAATTTTTTGTTTTTATCAATGTATTCTTCTGCTTCTTCTGAATCAAAATCTTCAAGTTTTTCAATTCTCTCATTAAAAGAAGCAATTAACAAGTTGTTTTCAGGATCTTCTATAAATACATTACATTGGTCAATTACTCTTTCAATAGAAGATGTAGACATTAGTAAGCCTTCTGCTGCTTTTGCCTCTTGAAATTCTATAATTTGATCAATAAAGGTTGGAAAATCTTTTATAAGACCTAAATAATCTTCAATATCTTTTTGGCTTTCTAAACGATATTCTGCTAAACTTAATGGTAAATTAGTTTGAAAACCTAATGAAGGGCTTGCATATTCATTATACAAGTATGATTCAGTTGTATCTAAGGATGTTTGTAAATAATGTTTAATTATATCATAATTAAGTTGATTATCTTTAGACAACTTAAAATAATCAAATTCATTTAATTTATCTAAATAAGAATTAATTGCTTTAATATCCTCATTAAATGACTCTTCTGATATGTTTGGAAGTTTAATTTCAACATCTTCTAATCCATAGTTTTCAGGGTGCAAAAGGTATGTTTCAATATTCATTGAACTTGATTCTAACTCTTTAACAAAAGTTTCATCCATAAATTCATTAAAAAGAGTGTTTTCTTTATTATCATTAGGAGTAACTGATTCGTTGATTGTACCATTGTTGTCTAATTCTTTATTATCATTAGAAGTAGTTGATTCATTGATTGTACCATTGTTGTCTATATTGTCGCATCCAATTGTTGTCATCGCTAATGTAAGGATAAGTAGCAGTATTGTTGTAGTTTTTTTAAATAATAGCATCGAAATGCCTCCTTTTTTTATTTTAATCTATTTAAAGTGCTTAAAAAGCACAATGATTTTTTTATGAAACTCATTTATATTCTATATAAATTACTCTCTCATCAAATAATATAAATTATATCTCAATTTGCTCAAATCTTTTTTTGGCAAAGTGGTAAGATATGAAATAAAAAAATCCACTTATAACCACACTAAATATTAAAAAATTAGTAAAATTATTTTCAAAAAAATTATAAAAATTTTCTCTTTCTAAAATACCAGTTGTAAATACCAGAGATATAACAAGTGTCACAAACAATATAAGAGCACTAATTACTATATTTTTAGTAGAACGCTTAAGCAATATAGTATAAACTATTGGAATTATAATCAATTGACATAATAAAAATAATATAAAAAGTATAGTCCACTGCATTATAGAGTATTGTTGTTTATGGAAAATATAATCTAGAAAACATCCATATAATAAAAATAATAATGTAATTAATACACTACTCACTAGTACAAAGAAAAAAGTTCCTTTAACAATTGTTTTTCTTTCTAATGGTAAGGTTAACAATAATAATTGTTTCCTGAAATGAATATATATAATAAAACATTGACAGTAGATTATTGGATACACAACTATAAATTCTAACTCACTATCAAAAAAACCAATTAATTTTATAAGAAAAAACATTGCCGATATACCTATGGAGATAGGAATAATATTATTAGTTCTTAGTTGCATTTTTAGATATTTTAATAACATAAAATCACTCCTCAATTTCTCGACTTTTAAATAGCTTTAATGATCCTAATAAAGTTAAAGTTATTAGTAGAAATATTACTAGGATAGAGAGTAAAAATTCTAATCCAGAAAACTTAAGATAAAAACTACTAGAATCAAATATATTTAATATATTAAAACTAAATAAGGTAAGCATAAATAATATAAAATAAATAATTGCATAGTATTTTATTGCAAAATAGACTATTAAATAGATACTGCCTATAATGCCTATAGCAATAAATTGAATAGATAATATTGTTGTTATATATAATGAATTAATAGGGGTATTACTTATTAATTGTGTTAAAAATATTAATATAATTGACCATATATTAAGGGCTAAAATATAGAGAGTCAAAAATAAAAACTTACTTATTACAAATTCCTTTCTTGATACTGGCATATTAAAAATCAGTGTAGGTACTGTTATAGTGGTATTTAAGATTCCATTATGTTGAAAAAATTGAGCAGATACTATAAGAAAAACTATAAATTCTTGAATAAAAATAACTACAAACTGCATTTCAAAGCTAGGTTCATCAAAGTAACTTACTATAATTATAGCTGTATGCAAAGCTAGAAACAAACCAATAAAAATAGAATATACTTTAGATTTAATAATAAATAATAAATCAGCTTTTAATAAATATTTCATAAATCAATAACCTCTCTTTTAATTAAGATTTGTTGAGTGAATTTTCTAACCTATCTCTCTTTTTAAATCTTAAAATTGATAAGGGAATAAATAAAGCAAATATCAAAATTATGAGAATAATAGAGATAAAAAAATTGATATTGCTTATATTAGTTAAATAAATTCGTACTCTATAAACAAAATAAAATTGCATTAAGTAGACAATAATATAGATTAACCAATAGTGTTTCGTTAAAAAGAAACCTAAATAAAATAATCCTCCAAGTAACCCTAATACTATAATATTAACTGATAAAATGTAATACAGATTATTAAGTTCAATAGAACTGCCTTTTATTAAGTGATTACCTAAAACACATAAAACAGACCATACACTAACAAATAGCATATTTATAATCCATATTAGATATTTGCTTATTACATATTTCTTTCTAAGTACCGGCATGCTTAAATATAATAATACTTGATTGCCGCTTAAGTTTACTCCTGATAACAAAAATACAATCACTAGTAATAAAAAGGAAATTCCATCAATTAAATCTAATTTTGATTCTATATTAGGAGCAGAAGTAGATTTTATAACAAGCAATGAATGTAAAAGTATAAAAAAAGTATATAGCCATAAAAAAACTCTGTTCTTAAATAATAATAAGATGTTTGTTTTAACAAGATATATCATTTTATCACCTTTCTTTCACAGAAGTGGATTTAGAAAACACCATAATATCTTCTAATGATGGTTTCTCAATGACAATTCTATCTCCTAATTGTCTTGATAAAGTTTTACTATGCATAGTTAACGCTTCAAAACAAAAGGAGGTTTGTTTTAGACCATCTAACATATCTTTGTCTATGGAGTTAAGTAATTCATTACTTCCCTTTATAATATGGTAAGTTTCTTTTAATTCTTCCATAGATGTTGAGAAAACAATGCTACCTTCATTAATAATTGTCACATAATCTGCAATACGATCCAAATCACTTGTAATATGAGTTGAGAAAAAGATACTTTTATTCTCATCTTGCATCAAGTCATGAAGCAATTCTAAAAACTCTCTTCTAAAAATAGGGTCCAATCCAGCAGTGGGCTCATCCATAATTAATAAATCAGCTTTATGAGATAGAGCAAAAGCAAGTTGGAACTTTGTTTTCATACCTTTTGATAATTTAGCTATTTTTTTCTTTGGATTAAGTTCAAAGCGCTCTAAGTATTCATAAAATAGTTCGTTATTCCATTTGCTGTAAAAAGGTCCCAAGATTTTACCATTGTCTTTAATGCTTAGATTTTCATAAAAATAACACTCATCATAAACAAAACCTATACGGTCTTTAATTTCTCTTTCATACTGCAGATGATCTTTACCAAAGACTTTAATATCACCAGAATCTTTATTTAATAAATGCATAATCAACTTAATAGTAGTTGTTTTGCCTGAACCATTAGGTCCTATAAATCCCATAATATAACCCTTTTTAAGTTCGAAACTTATATCTTTCAATCCAAAATCTTTAAATGACTTATTCACGTTGTTAAGCTCTAATACATTACTCATATATAATACCTCCCTAAACATCTTCAAATAATAATCTTGTCATTTCAATTAATTCTTCCAAAGTAATACCAACTAGATGACATTCTTTTATAATATCTGTTAGTTGGTTTTCAATAAGTTTTATTCGTTTCTCCTTAATAAAGGCTTGGTTTTGTGCAGCTATATAAAAGCCTTTACCTCTGACAGAATTAACTAATCCTTCTTTTTCAAGTTCCTCATAGGCCCGCTTAGTAGTAATAACACTGATTTGTAGTTCTTTAGCTAGTTTTCTGATAGAGGGGAGAGCATCCCCTTCTTTTAATTCGCCAGAAAGAATGTGTTTTTTAACTTGGCTCGTTATTTGCTGATATATTGGTTCTGTGCTGGAATTGGATATAATTATGTCCATAAAGAGCCTCCTTTCAATTGTTATTACTGTTTATATTGTATATGCACAGTATAATCAAAATTTGAAAATTTGTCAAGACATATTTTAAAAAAAATATTATGGGAAGTTGACAGGTTAACACATTAATGATATTCTAAGCATAAATAAAATCCCTAGTAAAATACTAGGAATTAAAAAATGTAACTTTTGCCTTGCAAGAAAGGAAGTTGATTATGAAGTTATCAACAAAGGGAAGGTATGGTTTAAGAGCAATGGTTGATTTAGCCCTTAATAGTAAGGATACAAATGTTCCTATTAATAGTATTTCTGAGCGTCAAGCTATATCTGAGAATTATCTAGAACAGTTAATTGCTAAGTTAAAAAAAGCAGGATTAGTTAAAAGCACAAGGGGCGCCCAAGGAGGGTACTCTTTAAATAAGGTTCCAGAAGAGATTACAATAGGTGATATATTAAGAGCGCTAGAAGGAGATCTTTCACCTGTAGAATGTTCCTTGATAAAAGAAGAAATGGAATGTGAAGGTGAAGAACAATGTGTAACAAAATACGTATGGAAAAAAATAAGCGATAGTATTAATAAAGTTGTTGATGAAATAACTTTAGAAGATCTTGTTAAAGAAAATACAAATCTTAATGGTAACGACAAAACAACAAATAAACATTGCTAATTAGGGATAATATAAAGTCAATGGTAAGGAGATGATATTATGGATAAAACAATTTATTTTGATTATGCGGCAACAACCCCAACTAAAAAAGAAGTAGTTGAGGAAATGATACCATATTTTACTCAAGATTTTGGCAATCCATCAAGTATTTATAGTATTGCTAATAAAAATAAAGAAGCGATTATGAAATCAAGAGATCGAGTGGCAAAAGCTATAAATGCTAATAATAATGAGGTGTATTTTACTGGAAGTGGCACTGAAGCAGATAACTGGGCTATAAAAGGGATAGCAGAAAGTTACAGAACAAAAGGAAAGCATATAATAACATCTAGGGTTGAGCATCATGCAGTGTTGCATACTTGTGAATATCTAGAAAAGAATGGCTATGAAGTTACTTATCTTGATGTTGATAAATATGGAATGATTTCAATTGATGATTTAAGAAAAGCCATTAGAGATGACACTATATTAATTACTATAATGTATGCTAACAATGAAATAGGGACTATACAACCAATTAATGATATTGGAGCAATTGCAAAAGAAAATAATATTATATTTCATACGGATGCTGTTCAAGCATTAGGTGCTATAGATATTGATGTAAAAGCATCTAATATTGACTTACTAAGTATGAGCGCACATAAAATCTATGGGCCAAAAGGTGTTGGTGCTCTTTATATTAGAAAAGGTGTTAAAATAAAAGCATTTATACACGGTGGAGCTCAGGAAAAAAGAAGAAGAGCAGGAACTGAAAATGTTCCAGGAATTGTAGGATTTGCAAAAGCGCTAGAACTGATAGTGGAAAATAGAGAAAAAAATAACGAGAGAATAATAAAGTTAAGAGATAGACTTATAAAAGAAGTGACTGAGACGGTTCCGCATTGTCACTTAAACGGTCACCCAACAAAAAGACTACCTAATAATGTTAACTTTAGTTTTAGCTTTATTGAAGGTGAATCATTACTTATTATGTTAGATATGAAAGGAATCTGTGCTTCAAGTGGTTCAGCTTGTACTTCGGGTTCATTAGATCCTTCTCATGTATTAATGGCGATAGGGTTGCCTCATGAAACAGCTCATGGATCACTTAGAATAACTCTTGGCGAAGATAGTACGGAGGAAGACATAGATTATTTAATTGAAGTATTATCACCAATAGTAAAAAGACTAAGAGAAATGTCGCCTTTATATGAAGATTTTGTAAAAAACAATAAATAAAAACCAAAGCAGCAGTATTCAACAAGCATGCAATTTAACTAAATGAAAATCAATAAATTTTAACAAGCTTCAAGCAAGCAATGTAGGGGAGAATCACGATTCGCCCACAGACAAAAACATATATATAATTTAAAAGAAGAGGTGTTGATGATATGTACACAGAAAAAGTAATGGATCATTTTATGAATCCTAGAAATATGGGAGAAATAGACGATGCAAGTGGAGTAGGAACAGTAGGTAATGCAAAATGCGGGGATATTATGAGAATATTCCTAGATGTTGAAGATAATGTAGTAAAAGATGTTAAATTTAAGACTTTTGGTTGTGGTGCTGCTGTTGCTACAAGTAGTATGGCAACAGAATTAGTAAAAGGGAAAACAATAGAAGAAGCCTTAAAAGTAACAAATAAAGCGGTTATGGATGCTTTAGATGGGCTTCCAAAAGCTAAAGTACACTGTTCGCTCTTAGCTGAAGAAGCTATTCATGCAGCATTGTGGGATTATGCAGAAAAAAATGACATTAAAATCGAAGGGTTAAAGCCACCAAAAGAAGATATTCATGATCATGAACACGAAGATGAAGAATAAATAATAGGCGGGATAGAATGAGTGGAAAAAAAGAAAAAGTAGTAGTTGGTATGTCAGGTGGTGTTGATAGTTCAGTTGCAGCATATTTACTTAAAGAACAAGGATATGACGTAATTGGTGTAACTATGCAGATTTGGCAAGATGAAGAAAGAGAGTTACTTGAAGAAAATGCAGGGTGTTGTGGGTTAAGTGCAGTTGATGATGCTAGAAGAGTAGCTGCTGCTCTTGATATACCATATTATGTTATGAATTTTAAAAATGAGTTTCAAGATAGTGTTATTGATTACTTTATTGAAGAGTATAAAAGAGGAAAAACTCCTAATCCTTGTATAGCTTGTAATAGATATGTAAAATGGGAGTCTTTATTACAACGTTCTTTACAAATTGGAGCGAAATATATTGCTACTGGACATTACGCTCAAATTGTACAACTTAATAACAACAGATATACTTTGAAGAAATCTGCAACATCAAAAAAAGATCAAACATATGCATTATATAATTTAACTCAAGATCAATTGGCTCATACATTAATGCCAGTTGGGCAATACACTAAAGACGAAATAAGAGAAATAGCTAAAAAAATAAACTTAAGAATAGCAAATAAACCAGATAGTCAAGAGATATGTTTTATTCCTAACAATGATTATGGAAAGTTTATAGAAGAAAATTTTGATAAAAAAATTGAAAAAGGTGATTTTGTAGACACAGAAGGGAATATAATCGGAAACCATAAAGGAATTATTCATTATACAGTAGGACAAAGAAAAGGATTAGGAATATCTCTTGGAAAACCTGCTTATGTAGTGGCTATACGACCTGAATCAAATGAAGTAGTAATAGGAAGCAATGAAGATGTTTTTTCTAAGGAATTAAGAGCAAATAATCTTAATTTTATGTCTATAGAAGATTTGGTGGATGAAATGACTGTTACAGCTAAAGTAAGATATAGTCATAAAGGTGCTTCTTGTATTATTAAGAGGGTTGGTGAAGATGAATTATATTGTAAGTTTGATAATCCTCAACGAGCAATAACACCAGGACAAGCGGTAGTTTTTTATGATGGAGATTATGTTGTTGGAGGAGGAACAATTATAAGGAGCTGATACACAGCTTCTTATATTAACTCGTGCAAGACTTTTCAAACCTTGCACGAGTTGCAATAAAAGACGTAAAATCAAATCCTTGCAAGCAAGTTTGCAATTTCTCTTATTATATGATCATTTTCAGCTACGTATCTATAAGAAATATCTTTTAGATTTTTGATGTTTTCCTCAGAAGAATCATCTATATCAGAACTTAAATTATCCAAATGGGGATTTAAACGATATACTCTTACATTAGGTGTTTTATTTAACATATAATTAACGCTTCCTTCTTGACCATACATAAAAGAAGACAAAATAGGTATTTGTTTAAAAGGACTCATCCATCCCCATAATCCCCAATTTCTTGCATCCTTACAAGAATAAGATCGTTTTACTTTTCCAGTGCCTAAAGATATAAAAATGTATTTATCCGCATTAGGGAATAATTTTCTAGCTTCAATATAAGCACATAAAGAAGGATTATTAGCAAAAAGGCCTCCATCCACAAAGCAATATTCATTATTGCCATTTATTGATTTTATAAAAGCTGGGGGGAAATATGTTGGAGCGGCAGTTGCAGCAAGAGCAACATCTTTTAAGTAAAAGTTAACATCTTTATTACTATTGCGATAACTAGGTCTGTTCTTGAAAAAAAATGGTTCCATTGATTGCATATCAAAAGCAGGAATTATTAGATTAGTTAGAGTATCCTGGAGAGTATTATTTCCTATATAGTATTTAATAATTTCTCTTATACTATCAGGTTTATATTTTGCTCGGAAAATATTACTAAACATTCGTATTGTTCGCCAGTTGGGGTCGAATATTTTTTTTCCTTCATTTTCATATAAATTAAGTATTGTTCTAATAGGAGGTTGTTCATAGTTTTGTAATGTAGGAGTAGTTAATAATATTGCAATTAACGAACCTGTAGAAGTTCCTGATATCAGATCAAAACATTTATAAAGGGGTTTTTCATTTATTTCTTTTGATATGGTATTTAATATTGAGGATGGTATTATACCTCTAATACCACCACCATCAATAGTAAGAATTTTAACGACTTTTTTGTTGTTTAACATAGAAAAACTCCTACTCACTTTATTATATAAATATAGTAAATAGGAGTAATTTGTGCGTGTACTAAGGTATTTTTATAAATTCAGGTTTTTGATTAACAAATATAGTGTAATATTTAAAACCAATATCTTTAAGTAAAGAATAAATAATTTTGAAATCATAGCATAAATGTTCAGGTACATGTGCATCAGAACCAATAGTTATAATTTCTCCACCTAATTCCCGATACCTTTTAATAATCTGGAGATTAGGGTGTGGGAAACCTAATCCGTATTTTAATCCAGAGCTATTAATTTCAATACCTTTTCCTAAATGTATTAAAGACAATAACAACTTATCTAATATTTCTTTATAAGAATCACAAGTAATTAATTTATTTTCATAAGGACCATACCTAACAATATAATCTAAATGCCCATATACTTGAAAACTAGAAAAAGCTTTAATATTATTGATTATACTTTTTAAGTAATAAGAATATGCATTATATTCAGTTTTGTTTTCATAATATCTACCACGATAAGGATCTATTTTATCTATAAGATGAGATGATCCAATAACAAAATCAAAAGGATAATCATTTAGTAGTTTAGTATAAATATCAGTAAGATCAGGTTGTAATCCTAATTCTACACCAATAAGAATTTCTATTTTTTTTGAGTGTTTTTCTTTTAAGTATTTTAACTTTTTAAAATAAGTATCAACATCAAACACAAAAGATATATCTTCATTAGGAAAATCAGCATCATAATGATCAGTTATACATATTTTTTCTAAACCTAAATCTATTGCTTTTTGTATCATAGTTTCAGGAGGTGTATTTGAGTCTCCTGAGAAATTAGTGTGAACATGGTAATCCGAATAAAACATAGTTAACCTCCTAATTTGTGAATGTTACTATTATATATTTCAAGCACTATATTTAACATTAATTCTTTATGTAATAGTGTATAGACATATTTGATTTACGTCAAGAGATATGATAATTAAAAAAAAGACTAATACTGGTATATTTATGGTATATTATTAATGTAAAGTTAATGTAAAATTTGATGTTGATTTTATATAAACTCTTGTATTTGTCGAGAAATGTGGTAATATAAAAATTGTGTTTACAATAAGTTTACAATTTAACTAAAAGATTACATTTAATAATTTAGATTATTTAGAATTAAAAAGAGATAATAAGAGTATTAATTAAGCAAGTTACATAAATACTCTACTGTTGAATTACAGATTCTTAATTAGATTGGAGGACAAGTTAAAATGGAAGGATTAAGTCTTATTTTTAAATTTATTGGTGGCTTTGGTTTGTTTATATATGGGATGCACATTATGGGTGAAGGTCTTCAAAAAGCTGCAGGAAATAAAATGAAACAATTATTAGGTTTTTTAACTAATAATCGTTATTTGGGAGTAGCAGTTGGTGCATTAGTAACTGCTGTTGTTCAAAGTAGTTCAGCAACAACTGTTATGATAGTAGGTTTTGTTAATGCAGGATTAGTTAATTTGACACAAGCAGTTGGAGTTATAATGGGTGCTAATATTGGTACCACAGTTACAGCTTGGATAGTTTCTTTAGGTGAATGGGTTAAATTTTTTAAACCATCATATATTGCTCCTTTAGTAATCGGCATTGGTGTCATTATGATGCTTTTTTCTAAAAATAAAAAAAGACAACATATAGGTGAGGTTATTACAGGTTTTGGAATTTTGTTTATTGGCTTAGAATTTATGGGTGATTCTATTAAGCCATATGAAGAACATCCAGCATTTGTTGAAATATTTGCTACATTAGGGAGAAACCCAATTCTTGGGGTATTAGCAGGTGCTGTGGTGACAGCACTTATTCAAAGTAGTTCTGCTTCTGTTGCAATTCTACAAACCTTAGCAGCAGCAACATTAGTTCCTTGGAATGCTGCTATTTATATATTACTTGGACAAAACATTGGTACTTGTGTTACAGCTCTTTTATCAAGTATTGGTACTAATAAAACAGCTAAAAGAGCAGCTTACATACATTTGATGTTTAATGCCTTAGGTACTGTTATTGTAGGGATAGGAGTGATGATATTCTTTTCTATTAACACCACTATAGGTAATACAGGTATTAATAAAATTGGCATAGGTATTTTCCATACAATTTTTAATGTTTCAGCAACAATTTTATTATTTCCATTTGCTAAGCATCTTGTGTACTTATCTGGTAAAATTGTGCGTGGTGAAGATAAAGAAGATAAAAGCGAAAAATCAATTGCATTACGACATTTAGATGAAAGAATACTTGAAACACCTTCTTTTGCTGTTGAGAATGCAATAAAAGAAGTTGTTCATATGGGACGTTTAGCAATTGATAATTCTAAATTAGCTGCTGAAGCATTGATAGAAAAGGATAAGGATAAATATCTTCAAGCTATGAAAAATGAAAAAGATATTAATATTTTAGAGAAAATGATTACTGAATATCTGGTTAAAATAAGCCATACTCCTATTAGTGAAAGTCAAAATCAGATAATAAATAATCTATTTCATTCTGTGAATGATATAGAAAGAGTTGGAGATCATGCAGAAAATATTGCGGACTTAGCTGAATATTATATTGAACATGATTTATCAATGTCAGAAGTTGCAATAGAAGAGTTAAATAATATGATATCAATAACATTAGAAACTATAGAAGCAGCTGTTGATGCAAGAGAAAAAGATAGTATTGATCTTGTTAGAAAAGTTATTCAAAATGAAGAATATATAGATGCTTTAGAAGAAGAATTGAGAGAAAAACACATTAGACGGTTATCGCAAAATGTATGTGACTCTACAACTGGAGTTGTATTTCTAGATACTATTAGTAACTTAGAAAGAATATCAGACCATGCATTAAATATAGCATATTTTGTAAAAGACGAATTATTATAAAATGTAAAGTTGCATAGCTGGTTGAATCATAACTTGTCCTGAATATTATAAAAAACTTAAGGAAAGTACTTGAAATTTCCATGGAAATTAAGTAAAATAGATACTGGGGAAAATTTTCTCCAGTATTTTTTAAATATAGTGGGACTAAAAATGGCTACCGGGACTAAATTAGTCCATCAAGGATGGTATTATTATGAGAGATACCTTAAATGTTTTAAAAAAAATAATACCAAATGAGATTAATATATTGCAAAAAAGATATACTATCTTAAAAGGTATAGAGAATAATGGGCCTATAGGTAGAAGGCATTTATCTCAGATATTAAATTTTTCTGAGAAGACAATAAGAAAAGAAGTGGAATTTCTTAAAGTTTTAGAGTTTGTTCAAGTATCTGCATCTGGTATGAGTATTACAAAGGCTGGTTCTATAGTTCTTGATGAATTAGAAACAATTATACATCAATTAAGAGGTTTATCAAATCTAGAAATAGTAATAAAAAGTGAAATTAAATGTCAAGATATAATTATTGTACCAGGTGATATTGATGAAGATGATAATGTTAAGATAAGTATTGGAAAAGCAGCAGCAGCAAAATTATTACAGAAGTTGCACAATAATTGTATTGTTGCTATTACAGGAGGAAGTACAGCTTTCAATGTTGTTCATGCAATTAAACCACAGTCGAAAAAATATGAAGATGTATTAATATTACCTGCAAGAGGTAGTTTGAGGAATAATGTTGAATATCAAGCAAATACTTTAGCTTCGGTATTAGCTGATAGATTAAAAGTTAATTATGATTTATTGAATATACCTGATAATTTAAGCCGTAAAGCTCTGGATAGTGTAAGAAATGAACCAGACATACAAAAAATAATTAAAAAAATCTTAGAATCTGATATAATACTTTTTGGTATTGGTAACGCAAATGAGATGGCTAAAAGAAGGAATTTACAACAAACAAAAATTGATTTTTTGAAAAGAAAAAAAGCAGTAGCAGAAGCATTAGGATATTATTTTAATAAAAATGGAGAAATAGTGTATACCTCTCGTTCAATTGGTATAAAATTAGAACAGATGAAAAAAATATCTTACCCTATTGCAGTAGCTGGTGGAAAAAGTAAAGCAAAAGCTATCTTAGCAGTTAGAGATTTTATAAGAAAAGGTTGTTTAGTTATTGATGAAGGAGCTGCTAATGAGATAATTAAAATACTCAATGATAGAAATATTAATTAACAACATTTTATAGCTGTATCTACAGCTTTAAAATAAATAAAAAACAAACATTAGGAGGAAATTAATTATGGCAAAAATTGCAATTAATGGATTTGGACGTATTGGACGTAATGCTTTTAAAGTAGCTATGGGAAAAGGATTAGATATTGTAGCTATTAATGACTTAACAGATGCTCACACATTAGCACATTTATTAAAATATGATTCATGTTTTGGGAAATTCGACGGTACTGTTGAAGTTAAAGAGGATGCTTTGGTAGTAAATGGAAAAGAAATCAAAGTTTTAGCTCAAAGAAACCCTGCTGATTTACCTTGGGGAGATCTAGAAGTAGATATTGTTATTGAATCAACTGGTCTATTTAGAGCAAAAGATAAAGCACAGTTACATATTGATGCTGGTGCTAAAAAAGTTATTATTTCTGCACCTGGTAAAGGTACAAAATCAATTGTAATGGGTGTTAATGAAGGAGATTATAATCCATCAGAAGATAATATCCTTGATAATGCTTCTTGTACTACTAACTGTTTAGCTCCAGTTGCTAAAGTGCTAGAAGACAAGTTTGGAATTAAAAGAGGTATCATGACAACAGTTCACTCATATACAAATGATCAAAGAATCTTAGATTTACCACATGGTGATTTAAGAAGAGCTCGTGCAGCTGCTGAATCTATTATTCCTACTACAACAGGAGCAGCAGAAGCAGTTGCAAAAGTTATTCCTGAATTAAAAGGAAAATTAACAGGTATGGCAATGCGTGTACCAACTCCTACAGTTTCAGTTGTAGACTTAACTGCAGAATTAGGTAAAGAAGTAACTGTAGAAGAATTAAACTTGGCTCTAAAAGAAGCAGCTGATGAAAAAGTATTAGGGTACTCTGATGAGCCATTAGTATCAGTTGATTATCGTAAAGATCCTCGTTCCTCAATTGTTGACAGTTTAGCTACATTAGTTATGGAAGGTAGTATGGTAAAAGTTGTATCTTGGTATGACAATGAATGGGGTTACTCAAATAGAATTGTAGATCTTGCAGAATATATAGCAGCTAGATTATAATTTATAAAATTAATAAAAGGTCCGGTCTTGTAGGTTAGGCTATAGGATCGGACTTTTTCAAAATTATTAAGTAAAGAAGGGAGAAAGATAAATATGTTACAAAAAAAATCAATAGATGATATAAATGTCAAAGGTAAAAATGTATTAGTTCGTTGTGATTTTAATGTGCCTTTACAAGATGGCGTTATTACAGATGAGAACCGTTTGATAGCAGCTTTACCAACTATCAAAAAACTTATAAATGATGGTGGCAAATTGATTCTATGTTCACATCTTGGAAAACCAAAAGGTGAACCAAAGCCTGAGCTTTCATTAGCACCAGTAGCAAAAAGATTAAGCGAACTTTTAGAAAAAGAAGTTATTTTTGCTAAAGATGATACTGTAATTGGTAAAAATGCAAAGAAAGCTGTTGAAGCTATGAATGACGGAGATGTAGTATTACTTGAAAATACTCGTTATCGTAAAGAAGAAACTAAAAATGAAGATGCATTTAGCAAAGATTTAGCAAGTTTAGCAGAAATATTTGTAAACGATGCTTTTGGTACTGCTCATAGATCTCACTGTTCTAATGTAGGTGTAACAAAATATATTGAAACTGCAGTAGTAGGATACTTAGTACAAAAAGAGATTCAATTCTTAGGTAATGCAGTAAATAATCCTGTAAGACCTTTTATAGCTATTCTAGGAGGAGCAAAAGTATCAGATAAAATTAATGTAATTAATAATTTATTAGATAAAGTGGATACAATAATAATTGGCGGAGGAATGGCTTATACATTCTTAAAAGCAATGGGAAATGATGTTGGCTTATCACTATTAGAAGAAGATAAAATAGATTATGCAAAAGAAATGATGAAAAAAGCAGAAGAAAAAGGAGTTAACTTCTTATTACCTATTGACCATGTAGTTGCCAGGGAATTTAAAAATAATACGCCATTTAAAATTGTAAAACGTGGAGAAATTGAACATGATTGGGAAGGTTTAGATATAGGACCTGAGACAAGAAATTTATATGCAGAGGCTTTAGAGAATGCAAAAACAGTTGTATGGAATGGACCTATGGGAGTTTTTGAGTTTGAGAATTTTGCTAAGGGTACAATAGCTGTTGCTGAAGCGTTAGCTAAAATAGATGCTACTACTATAATTGGTGGTGGTGACTCAGCTGCTGCTGTGAACAATTTAGGATATGGAGATAAAATGTCACATATCTCAACTGGTGGAGGAGCTTCATTAGAATTTTTAGAAGGAAAAGAATTGCCAGGAGTAGCTGCAGCAAACGATAATTAATACTTAAATAAGAATTCAAGAGTTAAGGAGTTGTAATAAATGAGAAGAAAAATAATTGCTGGTAATTGGAAAATGAATAAAACTCCAAAAGAGGCTTTACAATTAATTGACACGTTAAAATCATTAGTAAAAAATGAAGAGGTAGATGTTGTATTTTGCCCACCTTTTGTATCTTTAATGTCTGCTGTGGAAGCAGTAAAAGGAACAAATATTGAAATAGGTGCACAAAATATGTACTTCGAAGAAAGTGGTGCTTATACAGGTGAAATAGCACCTAATATGTTAACTGAAATAGGTGTAAAGTATGTTGTTATTGGTCATTCCGAAAGACGTGCTTACTTTGCAGAAACTGATGAAACAGTTAATAAAAAAGTAATAAAAGCTATAGAACATAATTTAGTTCCTATTATTTGTGTAGGTGAAACTTTGGGACAAAGAGAACAAGGTATAACAGTTGATCTTGTTAGATTACAAACTAAAATTGCTTTAAAAGATGTTTCAAAAGAAGATGCTAAAAAAGTTGTAATTGCTTATGAGCCTATTTGGGCTATAGGTACAGGTAGGACTGCAACTTCTGAACAAGCAGAAGAAGTATGTGCTGCAATTCGTAAAGTAGTAAAAGAAATCTATGATGAAGATGTTGCCAATGCTGTTAGAATTCAATATGGTGGCAGTGTTAATGCAGGTAATGCAGCTGAATTGTTTGCTATGCCTAACATTGATGGAGGCTTAGTAGGTGGCGCAAGTTTAAAAGAAGATTTTGGCAAAGTAGTAAATTATAAATAAATTTTTAATGCAAGATTTCTCGATAATAAAGGAGTATCTTATGATAAAAAAACCAACAGTTTTAATGATATTAGATGGCTTTGGCTTAAATGAACAAGTTGAAGGTAATGCTATAGCAAATGCTAATATCCCAAATATCAATAAATTAATGAAAGACTATCCTTTTGTCCAAGGTCATGCCAGTGGTTTGGATGTTGGATTGCCAACTGGTCAAATGGGTAATTCAGAAGTAGGACATCTAAATATTGGTGCGGGAAGAATAGTATACCAAGAACTAACTAGAATAACAAAAGAAATAGAAGATGGTATTTTCTATAATAATGAAGCATTACTTAGTGCTATAGAAAATTGCAAGGTAAACAACAGTGATCTTCATTTGTATGGATTACTATCAGATGGAGGGGTTCATAGTCATAATACTCATCTATATGCTTTGCTAAGATTAGCTAAAAAGCATAATTTAGAAAAAGTTTATGTACATGTATTTTTAGATGGTAGGGACACACCTCCAGCTTCTGGTAAAAAATATTTGGAAGAATTGGAAGAACAAATTCGTCAAATAGGCATAGGTAAAATAGCAACAGTAATGGGTAGATATTATGCTATGGATAGAGATAACCGTTGGGAAAGAACAAAACTAGCTTATGATGCTATGGTTCTTGGCGAAGGTAATACTTCTTTAAGTGCTGTTGCAGCAATACAAAAATCTTATGAAGAAAAAGTTAATGATGAGTTTGTTATTCCTACAGTTATAACAGAAGAAGGTAGAACTATTGCAACTATCAAACCAAATGATAGTATAATTTGTTATAATTTTAGGCCAGATAGAGCTAGGCAAATAACAAGAGCTTTTTGCGATGTTCAATTTGATGGTTTTGAGAGAGCTAATGGTTATATGCCTTTAAAATATGTATGCTTTACTGAGTATGACGTTACAATTACTAATAAGATAGTAGCTTTCACTAAAACAGGCATTTCAAATACTTTAGGTGAATATCTAGCAAAAAAAGGCAAGAAACAATTAAGATTAGCTGAAACAGAAAAATATGCTCATGTTACATTTTTCTTTAATGGTGGAGTAGAAGAACCAAACGAAGGAGAAGAACGTTTGCTTGTATCATCTCCAAAAGTTGCAACTTATGATCTTCAACCTGAAATGAGTGCTTATGAAGTTGGGGATAATTTAGTTGAAGCTATAGAATCAGATAGATATGATTTGATTATTATTAATTTTGCTAACCCAGATATGGTTGGACATACAGGCTATATGGATTCGGCTATTAAAGCAGTAGAAGCAGTAGATGAATGTGTTGGAAAAGCATATGCGGCATTAAAAAGAGTTGATGGACAGATGTTTATATGCGCTGACCATGGTAATTCAGAACAACTTATTGATTATGAAACTAAAGCACCTTTCACAGCACATACTACTAATCCAGTGCCATTTATCTTAGTTAATTATAAAGAAGGTTATACATTAAAAGAAAATGGACGTTTAGCAGACATAGCTCCAACCCTATTAGAAATGATGGAAATAAATAAACCTAAGGAAATGACAGGAGAATCTCTGTTAAAACTTAAGGATTAAATTAATGTATTACGAAAGGAGAAATAATAAATGAAAACTTATATTGAAATTATTGATGTATTTGCAAGAGAGGTATTAGACTCAAGAGCTAATCCTACTGTAGAAGTAGAAGTTGTAGTAGAAGGAGGTTATGTTGGTAGAGCTGCTGTCCCTTCAGGAGCTTCAACAGGTGCATTTGAAGCTGTTGAATTGCGTGATGGAGGAGAGCGTTACGTTGGTAAAGGTGTTCAAAATGCAGTAGATAATGTAAACAACATAATTGCTGAAGAATTAATTGGTATGAATGCAATTGATCAAGTTGCTATTGATCAAACAATGATTGAATTAGATGGAACTCCAAACAAAGGAAAATTAGGTGCTAATGCAATATTAGGAGTTTCTATGGCAACTGCTAAAGCAGCTGCAAAAGCTTTAGGATTATCATTATATCAATACTTAGGTGGAGTAAATGCAAAAGTAATGCCTGTGCCAATGATGAATATCTTAAATGGTGGAGAGCATGCTGATAACACTGTAGATTTACAAGAATTTATGATTATGCCAGTTGGGGCTAAAAGTTTTAAAGAAGCTTTAAGAATGTGTTCAGAAGTATATCACAACTTAAAGAAAGTATTAAATGAAAAAGGTTTATCTACTGGTGTAGGTGATGAAGGTGGATTTGCACCTGATTTAGCATCTTCAGAAGAAGCAATCCAAGTAATTATGGATGCTGTTAAAAAAGCTGGCTACAAACCTACAGAAGATATTAGAATTGCTATTGATGCAGCTGCAAGTGAATTATATAATGAAGAAACTAAGAAATATCACTTCCCAGGTGAAAGTAAAATGGTTGGTAAAGAAGTTGTAAGAACTGCTGAAGAAATGGTTGCTTATTATGAAAACTTAGCAAACAAATTCCCAATTATTTCACTTGAAGATGGTTTAGATGAAGAAGATTGGGAAGGTTGGAAGATTTTAACTGATAAATTAGGAGATAAGATGCAACTAGTTGGTGATGATTTATTCGTTACAAATACAGAAAGATTATCAAAAGGTATCGACTTAGGCGTTGGAAACTCTATCTTAATTAAAGTTAACCAAATTGGTACTTTAACAGAAACATTTAATGCTATTCAAATGGCTAATAGAGCTGGATATACAGCAGTTGTATCTCATCGTTCAGGAGAGACAGAAGATAATACAATCGCTGATATTGTTGTAGCAGTTAATGCAGGACAAATAAAAACAGGTGCACCTTGTCGTTCAGATCGTGTTTCAAAATATAATCAATTATTAAGAATCGAAGAAGAATTAGAAGATATAGCAGAGTATTTAGGATTAGATGCATGGTTTAACTTAAAATAGTTTATAATTATATAAGCCTCGGTAAAACCGAGGCTTTATACATAATAGGAACTTAAATTGTATAAAACTATTGAAACAATTAATAGCTTGTGCTAAAATGATAATGTTGAATATAGGAGGTGTTTAAATTGATTATTACTCTTCTTAAAGTATTATATTTATTAGTATGTATTTTCTTAATAGGAACAGTTTTACTACAAAAAGGCAAAGCTCAAGGATTGTCAGGAGCAATTGGTGGAGCTGCTGAATCTTATTGGGGTAAAAATAAAGCTAGGTCTATGGAAGGTACTCTTGAAAAAACAACAAAAGTGTCAGCTTTTTTATTTATTATATTATCATTAGTATTAACAATGATGATTGGTTAATAAAAGCACCTTTGCATTTGCAAGGTGTTTTTTTGCAAGGATATAATTCGCAATATTCTATAAATTTATTAACAAGTGGTTTTTATTTTATATAATAATAATAAAAACATAAAAAAGGCATAATAAAAATATATGAAAGTAGGTGGATAAATGTATACTTCAACAAAAGAACAAAAGAAAGAAGTTATTTTAGATATGATAAATCATAAAGATTATCATCCATTAAAAATAAAAGAGATTTCTATATTATTAAATATACCTAATCAAGAGAGGGAGCTTTTAAAGGATGTATTAAATGAATTAATTACTGAAGGTAAAATAATTAAAACAAAAAGGGGTAAATATGCTCTTCCTGAGAAATTAAATATATTATCTGGAATATTTGAAGGAAATCAAAAGGGTTTTGGCTTTGTAATAATTGAAGATCAAAAAGATGATATTTTTATTCCAGCAGATTTTACTAATGGAGCATTACACAAGGATCGAGTTTTAGTAAGAATTAAAAACTCTTCACGGGGAAAAAGACAAGAAGGAGAAGTTGTTGAGATACTAAAAAGAGGTACTAAGGAAGTTATTGGTACATTTGATAAAAGTTCTAATTTTGGTTTTGTGATTCCAGATAATAAAAAAATATCAAAAGATATATTTGTATCAAAGGATTTGGATAAAGGAGCAGTCTCAGGGCATAAGGTTGTTGTAGAAATAATAAACTATGCTAATGAAAGAAGAAATCCAGAAGGGGTAATTAAAGAGATAATCGGACATATTAATGACCCAGGAACAGATATAATGTCAATAGTAAAAGGATACAATCTTCCAGTGGAGTTTCCTAAAAATGTTATGCAAGAAGTTGACCATATCTCCACTGTTGTACTTGATAAAGAAAAAGAAGGACGTCTTGATATTAGAGATTGGCAGACTGTTACAATAGATGGCGAAGATGCAAAAGATTTAGATGATGCTATTACAATAAAGAAGAATAATGGAAAATATACTTTAGGAGTTCATATTGCAGATGTTACACATTATGTTAAAGAAAACTCGCCACTTGATAAAGAAGCTATAGAAAGAGGTACAAGCGTTTACTTAGTTGATAGAGTTATACCAATGTTGCCTCATAAATTATCAAATGGAATATGTTCCCTAAATCAAACAGTTGATAGACTAGCACTTAGTTGTATAATGGAAATTGATGAAAATGGAAATGTCACTGGACATAAGATTGCAGAAACTTTAATAAATGTAGATAGAAGAATGAATTATTCAGAAGTAAAAGGTATACTCGAAGATAAAGACCAAGACTTGATGAGCCAATATGAAGAATTCCTTCCTATGTTTTTAAGTATGGAAGAATTAGCTAAGATATTAAGAACTAAAAGGAAAAAACGAGGGTCAATAGATTTTGATTTTCCTGAAAGTAAAATTATATTAAATGAACATGGTGAACCTTTAGAAATAAAAGCTTATGAAAGAAATGTAGCTACAAAGATTATTGAAGAATTTATGCTGCTTGCAAATGAAACAATAGCTGAAGATTATTATTGGCAGGAAATACCTTTCGTATATAGAACGCATGAGGATCCAGATCCTGAGAAAATTCAAAAGCTAGGAGAGTTTATATATAATTTTGGTTATCATATAAAAGGACGAAATGATGAGGTTCATCCAAAAGAAATACAAAAGATTTTAACAGAAATAGAAGGCAAACCAGAAGAACCGATAATTAGCAGATTAGCATTACGTTCTATGAAACAAGCTAGATATTCTACAAGTAATGATGGACATTTTGGATTAGCAACTAAGTATTATTGTCATTTTACATCACCAATTAGACGATATCCAGATTTGCAAATACACAGAATAATAAAGAAAAATCTGTCAGGAGAATTAGATAATAAAAAAATACAACATCTTAATAGTATTTTACCTAATATTGCTAAATCATGTTCTGAAAATGAAAGAAGAGCTGATGAAGCAGAGAGAGAAACTGAGAAACTAAAGAAAGTTGAATATATGTTAAAACATATTGATGAAGAATTCGATGGTGTTATATCAGGTGTAACAAGTTGGGGGTTATATGTAGAATTACCTAATACAGTTGAAGGTCTTGTTCACGTTACTGCTTTGGATGACGATTATTATATCTATGATGAAGAAAAACATATATTTATCGGAGAGTCTACAAGTAAAATCTATAGATTAGGTGATAAGGTACGAATAAGAGTCGTAGCAGCAGATAAGATTCAAAAGACAATTGATTTTGAATTGGTTAATAACATAGAGGAAGAAGTATAGGCAATGGAGAAGTCCATTGCTTTTTTTGTTTATTTTTTTAATAAAAGCTAATAATAATTATAAAGTATTAAAGAAGGTGATAAGATTGGATGTTGTTATAGAATCTATTATTTTGTTAGCATCTGGTGTTGTTTTATTACGTTTTGCAGGAAGAAAATCAATCTCTCAATTGACAATTGCTCAAACTGTAATTATGATTTCTATAGGTTCTTTAATAATACAACCTATTGTAGATACAAGTATAACAAGAACCATTGTAGCAGCGGCTACTTTTGTTTTGTTTTTATGGATTATGGAGAAGCTTCAAGTAAAATATAACTTTGTTGAAAAAATGTTAAAAGGACATGCTATTATTGTTATTAATGATGGTATTTTAATTAAGGAAAATCTTAAAAAAATGAGACTAACTGTTGATCAATTAGAAGTAAGACTAAGACAGCAAGGGATCCTAGATATAAAAGATGTAAAAACAGTTACATTAGAAGCTAATGGACAAATTGGTTATGAACTTAAAAGACACGCTCAACCTCTAACGGTCGGTGAATTTGAAAAACTAATGTCAGATTATATTAAAGCTCAAAACAATAGTAATGACAATAAAAAGGCCCCACTTTTCAAAGAATTACTTAATAAGGAGCAGAAGCAGCAGAGTAAAGATGGTTTAGAATAAACAGCAAGTGGAAGCCCTTGTAAATACCTATATATATGCTATAATATATAATGTTGTAAATAGTATATAAGGTTGGTGTTATATAATGAGCCAAGACGTTAAAATAATTGCTAAAAACAAAAAAGCATATCACGATTATTTTATTGAAGATAAATACGAGGCAGGTATTTCTTTAGCTGGAACAGAAGTTAAATCAATAAGAATGGGTAAGTGCAGTATAAAAGAAGCTTTTGTTAGAGCAAAGGAAGGGCAAGTAAGCATACTAAATATGCATATAAGTCCTTATGAGAAAGGCAATATCTTTAATAAAGACCCACGAAGAACACGAAAACTTCTACTTCATAAATACGAAATTAACAAAATTCAAGGATCAGTATCTCAAAAAGGATATACAATAGTACCTCTGAAAGTATATCTAAAAGGTAGTTTAGTTAAAGTTCAAATAGGGCTCGGTAAAGGGAAAAAACTATATGATAAAAGGCAAGATATTGCTAAGAAAGACCAAAGAAGGACAGCAGAAAAACAATTTAAGGTTAAAAACTTATATTAAAGTTTAATGCACTTAAAGCAGTTTGTTGATGAAAATCAACAAACTGCTTTTTTAAGTCATATTGAATTATGGCAGACATTAACTAATTAATTCAACAATACTAGGGGCTCTTCAAGATACTTATATCAAGAAATCAATTTGTCAACAAGAACTATAATCGCGAAATATTGATTATCAGATAATTACGAATATAATAATGTCACTCTTAAAAAAAATATGTTAATTATAAGTAAAGTACTTGAAAAGTGTCATATTTTGTAATATAATGTATATAATAATTTAAAGCATTGTTAGTTAACGCTTACTAACATAAGGTGATATAATGTTAAATAGATATATTTCAAGAAAAGAACATATAGTATTAACTGCTATTGAGATTATTGATGAACATGGTTTGCAAGGTTTTTCAATTCGAGAACTAGCTAAGCGAGAAAATGTTTCTGAAGCAAGCTTATATAGGCATTTTAAAAGCAAGCAACATATTTTACTTGCTGTACTGGATCATTTTTCTTATTATGATGAAATGATTAGTGAAACTCTTAACAAGAAAGAAATTAGTACTATTGAGAGATTAAGATTCTTTTTTGAATCATATTCTGAGTATTATCAATCGTATCCAGCGATTACTAGTATTCTTGCAAATTTTTATGTTAATTGTGATGAAGAATTAGATAATAAAATTAAAATTATTCTTAATAAAAGAAGAAGAACTTTATTCTCTATTGTGAAAAAGGGTCAAGGCAATGGTGAAATAAATAAAGAAATTAACCCTGATGTTTTGGTAGATATTTTTGATTGTGTTTTTCAAGGTTTAATTATTAAGTGGAGAATGAGTGATTTTGAGTTCTCACTAAAAGATAGAATGTTATTGACTTTAAGCACTTTAATTGACAATAATATGATTAAATTGTGACTAATAAAAAGGATGATATTATGAGACATAATAAAAAGCAAATCGTTAATATAAAAATGAATATATTGAGTTTGTTCTTTCTCCTAAACTAGATAGTTTATTAACTTATATAAATTATTTGGGTAGGAGTTTTTTGTTTTTTTTATAGCAAAGCCACTTTTATTCTTCAATTATTAAATGTAAAACAGTTAATTTAAAA
>JBKGYG010000016.1:0-29820 GCA_046546235.1 Eubacteriales bacterium
TATATATTCCTCTACTATGTATTTATAATAATTTGACTTTGTATACAGTCTGAAGAGAGCAGCCAGCTGCTCTCTTTTTTGTAAATGCTTCTACAATACACTTTGTAAAAAAGTCTCTCCCATTAGATATTCATCAATTTGCTTTGCTACTTTACGGCCTTCGCTTATTGCGTGAACTACAAGGGATTGACCTCTTCTCATATCTCCCGCGGAAAAAATTCCTTTGATACTTGTCATATAATTTTCGTCTGTTAAAACATTACCTCTGCCATCATATTCTACACCAAGGGTATCTAACATGCCATGATGCTCAGGATGAAGAAATCCCATAGCAAATAATACTAAATCTGCATTCAAGGTAAAACCACTATCTTTTATTTCTTCCATTTTCATTTTTCCATCTGATCCTTTTTTCCAGTTTAGTTTAGCACAATGTAATTTATCTACTTTTCCATTATTTCCTGAAAATGATTTGGTTGCAATACTATATTGTCTTGGATCGTTTCCAAATATTTCTTTAGCTTCTTCTTGTGAAGTAGAGGTTCTCAATATCATAGGATAAGTAGGCCATGGGCAATCTTCTGTTCTTTCGGTAGGAGGCATAGGAAGCAATTCGAGTTGAGTAACATTTTTTGCTCCCTGACGTATTGATGTACCAACACAATCTGAACCTGTATCGCCCCCGCCTATTACAATAACATTTTTTCCTTCTGCATAGATACTTTTATTAGATGAAATTTCTTTGCCAGCATTTCTTTTGTTTTGTTGAGGTAGAAATTCCATAGCAAAATGTATACCGTCAAGCTCCCTCCCGCTAACCATTAGATCTCTGGGCTCTGTTGAACCGCCAGTTAAACATAAAACATCAAATTCCTCTTTAAGGTCAGCTATATCAATATTAACACCAACGTTAGAATTGGTTTTGAAAATTACACCTTCTTTTTTCATTTGTTTAGTTCTATTAGATATTAAAGATTTAGACAATTTAAAATCAGGGATACCGTATCTTAATAATCCGCCAATTTCGTCTTCGCGCTCAAAAACTGTTACAGAATGTCCTACTCGTGCTAATTGTTGGGCAGCTGCTAATCCTGAAGGACCTGAGCCTATTATAGCTACTTTTTTGCCTGTTCGTACAGCTGGGGGTTGAGCTCTTATCCAACCTTCTTTCCAGCCTTTTTCAACTAGAGCAAGTTCCATTTGCTTTATAGTTACAGGAGATTGGTTTATACCTAGGACACAACCTGATTCACAAGGTGCAGGACACACTTTGCTGGTGAATTCAGGAAAATTATTAGTAATATGAAGCACTTGTAATGCTTTTTTCCATTGTCCATTATAAATTAAATCATTAAAATCAGGGATAATATTCCCGAGAGGACAACTGTAGCTGCAAAAAGGAACACCACAATCCATACAACGAGCAGCTTGTTTTTGAACTTCATTTTCTTCAAGAGGAACATAGATATCATTATAATTTTTAATCCGTTCATTAACAGGTTTATATATTCCAATTTTTCTATTATATTCTTTAAATCCAGTTACTTTACCCATAAGAGCACCTCCTAATTTGTTATAGCTACTTCATTAGTAGCATTTTGGCTTTTGAGTATTTCTTTATAAGTTGGTGAAATTACTTTAACAAATTTAGGAATATATATATCCCAATTGTCAAGGATATCTTTAGCTTTTAAACTATCAGTATAATTATAGTGGTTTTCAATTAATTCCTTTAAATTATTAATATCATCTTCTTCTAAAACTGGTTCTGTTATGACGTTTTGACTATTACAGCAATCATTTTCAAAACAACCAAATTCATCTAACACATAAGCTATTCCTCCACTCATACCTGCTGCAAAGTTTCGCCCTGTTTTTCCTAAAACAACTGCAATACCACCTGTCATATATTCACAACCATGATCTCCAACACCTTCAATAACAGCTTTTGCGCCTGAATTTCGTACTGCAAATCGTTCTCCTGCAACACCGTTAATGTATACTTCTCCTGAAGTAGCTCCATAGAGGAGAGTGTTTCCAACGATAATATTCTTGTCTGGACTAAAAGTTGTATTTTTTGGAGGGTATACAATTATCTTAGCACCTGAAAGTCCTTTTCCAACATAATCATTACTATCGCCTTCTAATTCGAATGTCATACCTTTCATAGCAAAACATCCGAAACTTTGGCCGGCAGAGCCGATAAATTTGAAATGTATGGAATCATCTTCTAATCCTTTGATACCAAAACGTTTAGCAATTTCACCACTTAACATTGTTCCAGTTGAGCGATTAATATTTTGTATAGGGTAGGATTTGGAAACTTTTTTCATCTGTTCTAGGGCAGGTAATGCGTCTTTTAAAAGTGTTTGGTCAAGTATATGTTCTAGTCCATGATCTTGCTCCAACATTTTTTTTGGTTTTATTCTTGAAGGTAGTTCAGGTTTAAATAGGATAGATTTTAAATCAAGTGTTTTTGCTTTCCAATGATTTTGAGTAAGGTCTTCATTTACTTCTAAAAGATCAACTCTACCTACCATCTCATCTATAGTATGAACACCTAATTTAGCCATAATTTCTCGCAATTCATTAGCTATAAAAGTAAAGAAATTAATAAGATGCTCTGGTTTGCCTCTAAAATATTTTCTGAGTTCAGGATCTTGAGTAGCTACTCCTACTGGGCAAGTATTCTTTTGACATTTTCTCATCATAATACACCCAGAAACGACCAATGCAGTAGTAGCAAATCCAAATTCTTCTGCTCCTAATAAAGCAGCTATGGCAACATCACGACCAGTTTTAAGTTGTCCATCAGTTTGTACTACAATACGACTTCTAAGATCGTTTAATAATAGGGTTTGTTGTGTTTCTGCTAAACCAAGCTCCCAAGGTAGACCAGCATATTTTATAGAACTTACTGGTGATGCACCAGTACCACCATCGTGGCCACTTATAAGAACAACATCGGCATGCCCTTTAGCAACGCCTGCTGCTACGGTACCTACTCCAACTTCAGATACTAGTTTGACATTTATTCTAGCATTTGGATTAACATTCTTTAAGTCGAAAATCAACTGTGCCAAATCTTCAATAGAATAAATATCGTGATGTGGTGGGGGGGATATTAAGTCAATCCCTGGTGTGGAATGTCGAACTTTTGCTATAGCTTTAGTAACTTTATGTCCTGGTAAATGGCCACCTTCACCTGGTTTAGCACCTTGAGCCATTTTGATCTGCAACTCTTCTGCATTTACAAGGTATTCAGTTGTAACTCCAAATCTACCAGAAGCAACTTGTTTTATAGCACTTTTTTTATTTTCACTTTGAGGGTCGAAAATATATCTATTTGGATCTTCGCCACCTTCACCAGAGTTGCTTTTCCCACCTATCTTATTCATAGCAATAGCTAATGTTTCATGTGCCTCTTTGCTTAGGGACCCAAAGGACATTGCACCTGTTGCAAATCTTTTTACAATTGATGTAACAGATTCTACTTCATCAATTGAAATAGAATTACTTGGCTTGAATTGTAACATACCTCTTATTGTACCAAGTTTTTTTGTTTGATCATTTATTAATTGGGCGTATTCTTTATATATATTATAATCATTAGTTCGACAAGCTTGTTGTAATTTGAAAATAGTGTCTGGATTGAACAAATGTGTTTCGCTATTACGACGCCAGTGTATATTTCCACCTTCTAGCAAATTTTTATATGGATTACGTAAAGAATTATATGCTTGATGATGTCTAATTAAGACTTCTTTTGCAATAATATCTAAACCGATACCGTTAATGCGAGAGGATGTTCCTGTAAAATATTTATTAATGATTTTTTTGCTTAGTCCAACTGCTTCAAATATTTGTGCACCATGATAGCTCTGTAAAGTTCCAATCCCCATTTTTGATAAGATTTTAAGGATACCTTTGTTTAAAGATTTAATATAATTATTATAACCTTCAACCTCTGTTACCTCATTTGTTATATATAGATTGTTTTTAATTAAATGACAAATACTATCTAATGCTACATAAGGGTTAATAGCAGTTGCTCCATATCCAATGAGTAAAGCCATATGCATTACATCACGAGCATCTCCTGTTTCAACAATTAAATTAACTTTTGTTCTTAATTTTTTTTGAATAAGATATTGATGAACACAGCTAACAGCAAGTAAACTTGGTATAGGAGCATTGTATTTATCAACATTTCTATCAGTTAAAATAATAATATTATAACCGTCTTGTATACTTTGAACTACATGGTTACATAAAGAGTTTAAAGCATTTCTTAAACCTTTTTCAGCACAGTCAGCAGAAAAAATTGTAGGAATTTTAGTTGCTCTTAAATCAGAATGATTAATATGCCTTATCTTTTCAAAATTAGCATTATCTAGTATTGGTTGTTCTAATTCGATAAAGTTAGAGTTATTATCAAACTTAAGATCATTTAATAGAGTGTCTCTATTACCAATAAATTGTTTTAAAGACATTACCAACTCTTCCCGAATAGGATCAATAGGCGGATTAGTTACTTGAGCAAAAAGTTGTCTAAAATAGTTAAATAATAGCTGTGGTTTATCTGATAATACAGCTAAAGGCGTATCATTGCCCATTGAACCTAAAGCCTCTTTACCATTGTCTGCCATTGGGGCAAGAATTCTTTTTAATTCTTCTTCTGTATATCCGAAGACTTTTTGCCTATTAAGCAAAAGGTCTGAACTTAGAACGGAAGGTTCATGAGGTTGTGGTAAATCATTAATAGTTAAACGATTGTTTTCGACCCATTCTTTATACGGATTTTTCTTAGAAATAGTCATTTTGATCTCATCATCAGCAATAATTTTGCCTTTTTTTGTATCTATTAAAAACATTTTGCCAGGTTGTAAACGGCCTTTTTTTATAATATTTTTTGACTCAAAAGGGAGTACCCCTGTTTCAGAAGCCATAACAACGAGATCATCATTAGTTACTAAATATCTTGCGGGTCTTAAACCATTACGATCTAAAGTTGCACCAATTTGAATTCCATCAGTAAAAGCAATAGCAGCAGGGCCATCCCAGGGCTCCATTAAACCAGCATAATATTCATAAAATCCTTTTTTGTCTGCATCCATTGCTGGATTAGCTTGCCATGCTTCAGGTATTAAAATACACATAGCTTGTGCTAAAGTTTTTCCACTTGCTAAGAGTAATTCTAATGCATTATCAAGATTAGATGAATCTGAACCATCAGGTGAAATAAAAGGAAAGAGCTTTTCAATATCGTCACCTATTATTTGTGAGGATAATACGCCTTCTCTAGCATTCATCCAGTTTACATTACCTCTCAAAGTATTAATCTCTCCATTATGGGCTAAATATCTAAAAGGTTGTGACCTATCCCATGAAGGGAATGTGTTAGTTGAATACCTCTGATGAACTAAAGCAATAGAGCTTTCCATAGTATCATCTTTCAAATCAGGATAAAATTCTGAAATTTGATGGGCAAGTAATTGTCCTTTATAAACTATGGTCCTACTTGACAAACTACATATATAAAAAGCTTCTGTATATGGCTTTTTACTTTCCCTAACTTCTTTTTCTATGAGTTTTCTTGTAATAAATAGTTTTCTTTCAAAGGTTTGATTGTCAAAAGTATCTTTAGCGATAAATACTTGATGTACAACTGGATGTGTTCCTCTTGCAGTCATACCAGCAGCTTTTTCTATAATTGGAACATTTCTCCAGCCTAATAATCTAAGTCCTTCTTTATTCAAGACTTTTTCAAAAACTCCTTCACAAAAAATTCTAGCATTAGGTTCTTGAGGTAAAAAAATCATTCCAACAGCATATGTATTTTCTTCTGGTAGGTCTAAATCTAATTTCTTAGTTTCTTGTTCTAAAAATTTATGAGGTATTTGAATCATAATACCGGCTCCATCACCGCTATCGGCATCTGAGCCAACTGCCCCACGGTGAGTTAAATTAATAAGGACTTCTAATCCTTGATTAATAATAGAGTGTGATTTATTTCCTTTCATATGTGCAACAAATCCAACACCACAACTGTCTTTTTCAAACGAAGGGTTATATAACCCCTGTTGTGGGGGCAGACCAAAAAATCTTTTATTTGACATATACTTTCCTCCTAACTTTACTTTTTAACTTATAAAAACATTATACCATTAATTATTAGATAATTCAATAGAATGAAATTGATAAAATATTTACTTTCAAAAAGTAACTTTGGTTTGCAATCTATAATATCAAGCAAAATCAACTAAAATACTATATTAAAGCAATGTTATACATTTCGATTTTGTTTTATAAATAATTTATTGTATACAATGATGAAAAATTCAATATGATTTTCTTCATAATTGACGATTATTACCATTCTATGTATCACCAAATACAGAGGAACAGGTTTGAGAGCAGTGGGAAAGGCCTTCACCGGACCGATTACAAGTTGCAGTGTAAGATAAATAATTAAAATTACTTATTTATAATGTATTAAAAGAGATAATATAATATAATAGTATATAATAATTAAATTTAATGTTTGTTCTAAAATGTTGATGTCAGGAGAGATTATATTATGAAAAAAGTTTTACTAATTTTTGTTTTATGTTTTTTGTTTGTAGGATGCTTTAATAAAGAGCAGAAAGATGGAACGGTTCAGGAGGATTCTAAAACTGAAGATCAAGCAAATGATAATGATAATACTCTTGATACTGATAATAAAGATAACAATGATATAATAATTGAAGGAAGTAAGCCTATTAATCGTGCAATGACTGCAAAAATGCTTGCTTTAGCTAATTTTTCTAAGATGGAAATAAGTCAATATGATCGAGAGATTAACTATAAGGATACTAATCCAGAACATTGGTTTGATGATTATATTAACATTGTATCAATTCACAAATGGTTTCCAGAAACAAAAGATAATTTTAGACCATACGATTTATTAACTTACAACGATATTAAATATATTATTCAAGAATTTAATTTAGAAGAAAATAATTTATCGATTGATCTCCCTGATGATTTAAGTCAGCCTATTGCATTTGAAGAATGGTTTGAAATATATAAGATGATTCTAAATGAAAATGATTTAGATAATGAAGTTGTTTCCGAAGAATTTGTTTTGGTTGGAACACCTGCGAATATTAATAGTCTTAATTCTTGGGAGTTAGTTACGGACAAAGGCAAGTATGGTTTTGAAGGGCTAGCTATGGATCAATATATTGATAAAAAAATTAAAGTTATAAAAAGAGGCAGTGAAATAATAAGTGTAGTATCTATTGTTGAAGAAAATCCTGTTATTACTAATGTGTGGGTCAAAAAAGCTTCGGATTCATTAATAACAGTTTTTGTTGGGGGAGCGTATAGAGATTATCAACTTGATGTTACAATTGAAGATTCTGTCAGTAATAAAATCGCAGATATTTCAATAATGAATAATAAGGTTGCAGATTATTTGCTTAAAGAAGATAGTATAAGGGGAAAGGTTCTTCGTATTAATGATAATGAAGTGTTAATAGAAGGTTTAGGTTTTTATTCTATTGCTGATGATAAAAAGATTTATAGTAATTATAATGATTTGCAATGGAAACAGATTAATCAAATTATTGTAGGTTATGATTCAGCAGAGTTTATTCTTCAAGAGGGGGAAGTATGTGCAGCTATTATTACTGAACCTGTGAACATTGATAATATAAGAGTGTTGTTAAAAACAACAGGATTTGATGCACTTACACATAATAGAGTAGAAATTAATAGTAATGATGATTTTACAGTTGTTTATGGAGAAGACGAAATGCTTTATGAACAAGGTGAATCTATAATTGTTGATATGGAACATCCAATGTTACAAGAAGAAGATTATATAAGAGTAGTCCCTAGTTCAGGTAGTAAATTAGAAGTTTCCTCTATAGATAGAGCGTATGGGGTGCCTTCTTATCGTGGTATATTAGAAATAACAAAAGGAAATGAAGGGGTCTATATTATTAATGAGTTGCCCTTTGAAGAATATTTATATTCGGTTGTACCAAGTGAAATGCCAACCTCATATGGTTTAGAAGCTTCAAAAGTTCAAGCTATTTGTGCAAGAAGTTATGCTTATTCCCAATTTTATGCTAATAGTTATAGTAAGCATGGTGCGCATGTTGATGATAGTGTTTCAAGTCAAGTATATAATAACTATGAAGAAAATGATACTTCAATTAAAGCAGTAACAGAAACTAGTAAATTAGGGTTAAAATATAATGGAAGTGTTATTTCAGCATTTTTTTATTCTACTTCTAGTGGATATTCTGCTAGTTCTGGGGATGTTTGGGCAAAGTGGGATACAAAAGAATTTCCAGCTTCAACTCCTGAATATTTGATAGGAAAACCACAGTTTGAAGATAATTTATCATTAGATTTATCAAAAGAAGAAGATTTTGCAAAATTTATTAAAAATGATAAATTCAATGCTTATGATAAGGATTTATCTTGGCATAGATGGGAAGTAGCAATGACTAAGGAACAGCTAAGCAAAAGCATACAGAATTATCTTGAAGAAAGATATTTAGTAGCACCTAAGTTAATTAAAGTATTGGGTGATGATGATAAATTTAGAAGTAGACCAATTGAATCAATTGGTGAACTTAAAGATATTAAAGTGTATAATAGAGGCGAAAGTGGAATTATAACTGAGATTTTAATTATAGGTACACAAAGAACATATAAAGTAGCAACAGAGTATAATTTGCGTCATATTTTAGCTCCTAAAAAGTATAGTCAAGATGAAGAGGATATTATTCTTACAAGAAAAGATGGGAGCACATTAAAAAATCTAAACTCTTTACCAAGTGCGTTTTTTACTATGGAAAAGAATATTGATGATAATGAAGAACTAAAAAGTATAACCTTTTATGGAGGAGGTTATGGGCATGGTGTAGGAATGAGTCAAAATGGAGTTAAAGGAATGGTTGATAGAGGATATAATTATGAAAAGATTCTAAAACATTTTTATACTAATGTTGATATAAAAGAAATATATTAATGACTAGCTATGCTAGTCATTAGTTTTTTTTTGTTCAACTAAAAATGCGTTTAGTTCTCCACCTATGAGAATAATATTGGAGCTGATATATAACCACAGTAATAAAAGGATAAGCCCTGTTAGACTTCCGTACATGTAGGAGTACTCTCCAAAGTTATCAATATAAATTGAGAAAAATATTGATAATAGAACCCAACCAATAGATGCAAATATTGAGCCAGGGATTACCTCAGTAAAAGAAATTTTTCTATTTGGTATTGCGTTATAGATAATAATAAAAAATAGGAATAATAATCCGATAGAGCCAACATATCTAACAAATTGTATTAAACCCATTAATTCAGAGGGAATATTAAACAAGTTTGTTATTAGAGCAAGTAGTTTGTTACCAAATATTAGCATAATAAAAGTTAAGACTATAATTATAGCAAAAATTAAAGTGTAAAGAACAGAAATGGCTCTTATATATATAAAAGATCGAGTTTCATTAATTCTATAAGCAATATTTAATCCTTTAATAATTGCTAAAACACCTCTTGAAGCAGACCATATTGTAATTATTACGGTTATAGAAAGCAGAGCATTACTTTGGTTTTTGGATATTTCATTTAATATTGAAGTAATAATTTTGCTAATGTCTTCAGGAAATAAATTACTGATTCTTGAAACAAATTGTCTTTCTGTAATAGGAGTATAACTTAATATTGTTAAAAGAAACATTACAAATGGGAAAAAGGATAATAGTAAATAATAAGTTAATTGAGAGGATAATGCAGAAATATTATCTTTTGATATACGTTTTCTGAATGTATTTATAAAATGAAAAAATCTATTAAACATAATAACCTCCCAAAATTAAAATAGTATAATATTATTATAAAACTATATAACTTATATGAAAAGGGATATAATGTATTTTAAAAAGTTTTTATTAAATTCATTAAAAAAAATGAAATGATAGGTTGAATATGAAAAAATCTTGACATAAAGATTGTATATAGTGTATGATAAAAACCAGTTAAGTAAACAATTGGAATAGTATAGAAAGCTACGAAGGTGCAAAGTAGATAATTATTTTCTTAGAGAGAGAGAATGTCGTAGGCTGTAAGCATTCTTAAGTTCAAATGATTATTGAAGTTCCCACCAGAGCTTTGTCTTTGAAAGTTAGTAGAAGATGACGTTATGGCACGTTACGCTAAAACTAAGAGCTTATTATCTTATAGGTAATAAGAATTAGGGTGGTACCGCGGGTTAACTCCGTCCCTTTTTTGGGATGGAGTTTTTTGAGTTAAAATATTTTTTGAAAGGAGTTTGAAAGATGAAAGAGAAGTTGACTGAGATTAAAGAGAAAGCTTTAGAATCCATTAAAGTGTCTTCTGATCTTAATGGCTTAAATGACATAAGAGTAAGATATTTAGGAAAAAAAGGAGAGCTAACTGCTGTTCTAAGAGGAATGAAAGATTTGTCAAAAGATGAAAGACCTGTAGTTGGTCAAATGGCAAATGAGATTAGAGAAATAATAGAAAAAGCATTAGAAGAAAAGAAAATCTTAATAAGTAAAGAGGTTAGAGCAAAGCAATTAAAAGAAGAGATTATTGATGTTACAATGCCTGCAAAGAAAATTGAACTAGGTCATAGACATCCTATGGATATTGTATTAGAAGATATTAAGCGTATTTTTATTGGTATGGGTTACGAGATTGTAAAAGGGCCAGAAATTGAAAATGATTATTATAATTTTGAAGCTCTTAATATGCCTGCTAATCATCCAGCAAAAGATGAACAAGATACATTCTATATTAACAATCAATTTATGCTTAGAACATCAACATCACCAGTACAAGTAAGAACTATGGAGAAAAGAAAACCACCTATTAAAATATTAGCACCAGGTAGGGTTTTTAGGTTTGATGAGGTAGATGCTACTCATTCACCTATTTTTCATCAGATAGAGGGATTGGTTGTAGATAAAAATATTACAATGGCTGATTTAAAAGGTGCTTTAGCCGTATTTGCTAAAGAATTATATGGTGAGAAAACTAGGGTAAAGTTTAGACCTCATTATTTTCCATTTACTGAGCCTAGTGCTGAAGTAGATGTTTCTTGTGTAATGTGTGGAGGGAAAGGATGTCGTATGTGTAAAGGAAGTGGATGGATAGAAATATTAGGGTGCGGAATGGTCCATCCAAGAGTTCTTGAAATGGGTGGAATTGATCCAAATGAATATAGCGGATTTGCTTTTGGAATGGGATTGGAAAGAATAACTTTACTTAGGTATGAAATAGAAGATATGAGATTATTATATGAAAATGATGTACGATTTTTAAAACAGTTTTAATTTAAGAAATTATTAATTGTAAGGAGGAATAATGATGTTAACACCATTATCTTGGTTAAAAGATTATGTAGATATTGACATGGGCCTTAAAACATTTATAGATGGAATGACAATGTCAGGTTCAAATGTTGAAGGATATGAAGAGTTAGGAAAAAATATTGAAAATGTTGTTGTAGGTAAAATTCTTACTATAGAAAAGCACCCAGATGCTGATAAATTAGTAGTAACTACTGTTGATGTTGGAGAAGATGAGCCTTTACAAATTGTTACAGGTGCAGATAATATTAAAGTTGGAGATTATATTCCTGTTGCTTTAAGTGGTTCTACATTGCCAAATGGTATGAAAATCAAAAAGGGGAAACTTAGAGGCATTGTATCTAACGGAATGATGTGTTCAATTGAAGAATTGGGTTTTTCAGAAGATGATTATCCAGAAGCACCAGAGCATGGTATATATATATTTGACAAATCATACCCATTAGGTAAAGATGTTAAGGGAATATTTGGACTTGATGATACTGTTGTAGAATATGAGATAACATCAAATAGGCCTGATTGTTTTAGTATAGTTGGAATAGCTAGAGAAGTAGCCGCTACATTCAAAAAAGAATTTAAATACCCAGATGTTAAAGTAGAACAAATAAAAGGGAATCCAAATGACTATGTAAAGATAGACGTTAAAGATAAAGAAGCTTGCCCTAGATATGCTGCAAAGATTGTTACAGATGTAAAAGTTGAACCTTCTCCAAAGTGGATTCGCCAAAGACTAATTGCTTGTGGAATAAGACCTATTAATAATATAGTAGACATTACTAATTATGTTATGTTAGAGATGGGTCAGCCTATGCATGCTTTTGATTTAGATAAATTAGAAGGTGGACAGATTATAGTACGACCATCAGAAGATGGAGAGAAAATAGAGACTCTTGATGGAGAGGTACGAACTTTGGATGAATCCATGCTTGTTATAGCGGATGCTAATAAACCTGTTGCTATTGCCGGTGTTATGGGAGGAGAGGCAACTAAAGTATCAGACAATACCAAAACGTTATTATTTGAATCGGCTAACTTCAATAGCACAAGTGTTCGTTTAACGTCTAAAAAAATTGGCTTAAGAACAGATTCATCTTCAAAATTTGAGAAAAATTTAGATCCTAATAATGTTGAAGATGCTATTAATAGAGCTTGTCAATTAATAGTTGAACTTGGTGCAGGAAAAGTAGTAGATGGTATGATAGATGTATATAGTAATAAACGTACAAAAAATGAAGTGCATTTTAATCCAAATGAAATAAATAAATTATTAGGAACAGATATATCAAGAGAAGAAATGGTTAAACATCTTGAAAGTGTTGAGTGTGTTATTAATGGTGACAATGTAATAGTACCAACTTTTAGATCTGATATTAGTAGAATGGCTGATTTGGCAGAAGAAGTGGCTAGATTATATGGATATAATAATTTGCCAACAACTCTATCTGCAAGCACAACAGTAGGGAAGAAGAATTTTAATCAGAGAGTTGAAGAAATAATAAAAACTATAGTAAGACAATTTGGATTTAATGAAGCAATGAATTATTCATTTGAGAGTCCAAAAGTATTTGACAAATTAAA
Organism: Eubacteriales bacterium; assembly: GCA_046546235.1. Classification (GTDB taxonomy): domain Bacteria; phylum Bacillota; class Clostridia; order Lachnospirales; family DSM-24629; genus JBKGYG01. The sequence goes on from JBKGYG010000016.1 coordinate 12,987, forward strand.
AATATCGGATGATAATCCATTATGTAAAGCAATAACTATAATGAACCCACTTGGTGAAGATTATAGTGTTATGAGAACTTCTACAGTAAATGGAATGTTAAGTTCCTTATCTACAAACTATAATAGAAGAAATAAAAATGTTCGACTATATGAGATATCAAATATATATATACCAAAAGAATTACCATTATCTGAACTACCAGATGAAAGAGAACAATTAACATTAGGAATGTTTGGTACAGGGGATTTCTTTGAATTAAAAGGTGTGATTGAAACAATTTTCGAAAGTCTTGGGATGGATAAAGGTCAGGTTAGTTACAATCCTAATGCAAACTTATCTTGGTTACATCCTGGTAGAAAAGCAGAGTTCAATTATAAAGATACAAAGATTGGGTATATAGGTGAAGTGCATCCAGATGTTTCTGAAAGTTATGATATAGATGGGGAACGAGTATATTTAGCAGTTATTGATATACCTAATCTTATTCAACATGCGACCCTTGATAGAGTGTATACACCATTAGCAAAATACCCAGCTATGTCAAGAGATTTAAGTTTAACTGTTAAGAGAAATATCTTAGTAGGGCAAATAGAAGATATAATTAAAGCAAAAGGTGGCTCTAATTTAGAAAGTATTGAGTTGTTTGATGTGTATCAGGGTGAGCAAATAGAAGAAGGATATAAATCCGTTGCTTATTCAATATCTTTTAGAGCTAAGAATAAGACTCTTAAAGAAAAAGAAGTAAATAAAGTAATGAACAAAATATTGCAGTCCCTTGAAAATGAATTAGGTGCAAAGTTAAGACAATAAATAATGAAGAAAAATATAATTATATGTAGATTTTTGACAAAAACCCCCTTATAATAGTTATTAAGGAGGTTTTTGTTATGAAAAAAGCTATTTTATTATTTCTTATTATAACTGTAATGATAATACCATCAGCAAATGCTGAAGATAATAATATATGGATAAGAGTAGGGTTAAAAACATATTATGAAAAAGTTCCTTCTATACATATTAGGAATTCATCTATAGCTATAGGTTACATAAATGAGGAAGAATGGTTTGAAGAAACTATTATAAATAGTAATGATGGTTTTACTTTTGTTCCAGCAACAGGTACGTATCTTGTTTCAGATGGGTCTTATAATAATTATGAACAAGCTTTTGAAATTGTTCGAGAATTGGTAGATGATAATATACCTGCTTATGTTGGTTCTGTTTCTTTAAATGAGTGGAAAATTTATATTGGGGGAGAAGGATATAATGCTGAAGATTATTTATCAAAAGCAAATGATAAAACCGACAATAAATTCAATACTATAAGTGACAATAATGAACGAGTAAAAATGGTAACTAGTACATTTACAATGATATTTGAAAATGGATTATCTAATCCTCAATTCAGGGCTACGTATTCATCAAAAGACAGTGTGAATGCTTTGAATTTAGGAGAAAGACAATATAGAGGCAGAATAGAGATAGGACGTTATGGGAATAGTGGTGTTACTGCTATAAATGTAGTGCCCTTAGAGGAATATTTATATGGAGTAGTTCCTTGTGAAATTATCGTAAGTTGGCCAGAAGAATCATTAAAAGCACAAGCTGTAGTTGCTAGGACATACGCTAAATATTATATTGATGAAGCTCCTAAATATCCAAATGAGCCTTACGATTTGTGTGATACAATTTCTTCACAAAGCTATAAAGGAACTTCTGTTGAACATTATAGAACAAACCAAGCTGTTGATTTAACAAAAAATGAATTAGTTTATTATAAAGGAAGTATTATACCGACTTATTTTTTCTCTGCAAGTGGTGGTCATACAGAGGATAGCCAAAATGTATGGTCGGCGTCTGTACCTTATCTAAAAGGAGTACCTGATATTTATGAAACTGAGCCAGAAAGAAAACCTTGGGTTATGTCATTAACTCCTAAGTTTATTGAAGAAAAATTACAAGATTATGATGTACATATTGGACAAGTTGTTGATGTTGAAATAGATGGTGGTTATACGGAAGGCGGAAGAGTTATGGGTCTTAAAATTATTGGTACTCAAGGAGAACATGTAGTTGAAAAAGAGACAATGCGGTATTGGTTTGGACTATATAGTAGGAAATTTAAATTAGTAAAAAATGAAACTCCAGAAGAAATCAATATATTAGGTGTGGATGGTCTTGAAAGCAGAAATATTGATGAAGTATATGTCATAAATAAAAATGGTGAATTAGATAAACTATCAGATGTATCAGAACAATTTATAGTTATTGGGAAATCAAACATAGAAAATTATCCTACAATAAAGGGTAATATGAATGAATTTACCTTTGTTGGACAAGGTTGGGGTCATGGAATTGGTATGAGTCAATCTGGTGCGAAAGGAATGGCGAATAAAGACTATACTTATGATGAAATTATTGAATATTATTATTCTGGAGTAAATGTGCAATAAATATTCTGATAGTTTGGAGGGGTATGCTTGAAAGAAAAAATAAAATTTTATATAGTAATAATTTTATTTATAGTTAATTTTTATATTTTTTTAACTCAAGAAAATACTCCTTTAGATAGATTTACCTACAATATCGAATGGACTCAAAAGGAAAAAGATTATATTAATAATAACCGTTCTATAAAAGTAGAACTATTAAACGAGTTTACTCCTGTATATTATAAAGATGGGGACATGGAAAAAGGGATGCATAAGTATATTTTTGCGAATTTTAGACAGAATATTACTGGTATAGAACTAAGCAAAGAAAAAAAATCAGATACTATTAGAATCGGATCAAGATACTTATTTGATAAAGACCAATATATGATATCAAAACCATTTTACCATAAAAAAATGAATTTATATGTAGCTGATGCTAATATAAATGATATTTATAGTTTGATAGAGAGTAAAGAGCACATAACCATTGGGATAATAGAAGGAAATAAAGAAGAAATTTTAAGAAATTATAATATTACTAAAAAGGTTGATTTTAAGATATATTCAGATGAATCAGAAATAGTAAAAGAATTAAAGGAAAACAAAATAGATGCTATTATTACAGGGTATGATTTAGAATTATTAAGTTTTAATTGGGATGAAATAAAAAGGATTCCTTTAAATTCTTTAAGTGCTGATTTTGTTTTTGCAATCAATAAAGAAAGTCCTAAAGAATTATTGTCAATTATTAATAGATGGATTGATGAATTAAAAAACGATAATAATGCAATAGAAATTATGCATAATGAAGAGTTGAAATATTATAGAGATAATATTAAATTTAGTGAACAAGAAAAAGAATGGTTAAAAGAAAATCCAGTTATAGACTATGGAGCACATAAGGACTACGAACCTTATCATATTGCAAACAACAATCAAGGTTCGGGGATTAGTTCAAAAGTAATTAAAGATATTAGTAAAATTATTAATGTTGATTTTCAGATGATTAATAAAAATACTTGGGATGATACATATAAAGCTTGTGAAAATGGTGAAGTTACTTTTCTTCCTTTTATTGGCAATAATCATAAGAGGAAAGGAGTTCTGTTTACCAATTCTGTTTACACAACTGATTTGGTGATTATATCTCACTCTGAAGATTCTTATATGAATAGAATACATGATTTGGAAAATAAAAATATTGTTATATTAAAAGACTATATTCAAGTAGATGAGTTTTACAACAATACCTCAAATGTAACTATTGAAGAAAAAGATTCGCTAAAAGATGTGTTGAGTACTTTAACTCAAAAAAAAGCAGATTATTCTCTTGTTGATTTATTAGTGTTAAATAATTATATTAAAAAAGATAAAATAAATTATAAAGTAACAGGTAGACTTAGAGATGAGTTGAATTATTACTTTGCTGTTAATAAAGATCACAAACCATTAGTTTCTATTTTTAATAAAATAATTCCCTTTATCGATATAGATACTTATTATTACGAGTATGGTGTTGTAAATGATAAGCAATATCATTATAAATACATTTATATTATATTAATATGTTTTATTCTAGCTATTTTTATAATAACTTTATATGGTCAAAAGTTTAATTATCAGATTAAAACTATTAAAAAGTCTAAACAAGATTTAATTAAATTAAATACTAAATACGAAACTATTATTTATCAAATGATTGGTATGTTTGAATCAGTTAGCTTTATTTCTCAAGATGCTATTCAATTTCATACAAAAAGATTGATTTATTATGCTGAAATTATAGCAAGAGAATTACAATTAGACGATTTTTTTATTCAAAGTATTTTGCAATTTATTCCTATTCATGATATAGGGAATATAGCAATAAGTAGTAGTATTCTTAATAAACCAGGAGAGTTTTCACCAGAAGAATATGATAAAGTAAAAAGTCATGTAATAGCTGGATATGAATTGGTAAGAAGGTTAGAATTAGGAAAAGTTGCAGAAAACATTGTATTATTCCACCATGAGAGATGGGATGGAAAAGGTTATCCTAAACAATTAAAGGGTGAACAAATACCTATAGAAGCTAGAATTCTTAATTTGGTGGATACATATGATATCCTTAGAATAAAACGACCATATAAACAAGCATATACACATAAACAAGCTGTTGAAATTATTGTTGAAGAAAAAGGAAAACAATTTGATCCTAAATTAGTAGAGATGTTTGTGCAAAATAATTTGCTTTTTGATATATATTATGAATTGGGCCAGGAAATGAGATTAAAGATTCAGAAACTGGAGGAATAATATGAAACGAATATTGTTTGTTATGAGTATAGCTTTAATAAGCATATTAAGCTTTGGTTTCTTTAACATATATGGAACTATTAATTATGAATCAAATATAAAACTAACAAAAGATGAAAAAAATTGGCTTGAGGATTTAAAAAGGCCAGTAAATATTGTGATAGATAGTAATAATATAAATGAAACATTTTTTATAGATAATTATACAGGTGAAGATAAGGGAATACTTTTAGATGTGCTTGATAAAATAGAAAGTGACTTAGGTATAAAGTTCAATATAATAAAACAAAAAAATTATTCACAATCGAAATACGATCAGAACAATGTTGGATTTGATATATATTTTGATGTTTTTAAAGAATCTAAGGAAGAAATAGGGATTAAAACTAAAGAGATTTTTATTGATAACTATAATGTGTATTCCTTAAATCCAACAATCAGTAGAATAGACGATTTTGAAGATAAAACAATTGGATTTTTAAGCGATTATAGTAAAGATGAATTTATCAATACATATCCTAATATAACTGAAAAATCTAAGTTAGTGATTTATACTAATAAAAATATTCTTGAAAGTAAATTAATTAATGGTGAGATAGATGGAATTATATCAAGTAAGGAAATAAGAGATAATAAAAAAGGGATTATAGAGAATTTTGAATTGAAAAATATAACAGATAAAAAAAGCTTTTTTATCAGTGATAAATATCCAATATTAGCAAACATTATAGACAAAGAAATAGAATATTTAAATACTAGTGGAATTTTAGATAATATTATTAAAAAAAATAAGAAAGAGCTTTCTTATAGTCAGCTTTTATTAACAAAAGAAGAGTTTGAATGGTTAAATAATAATAAAACTATATATATTGCCGCTCAAAAGGATTATCCACCTTTTGACATGATTAATGAAGCTAATGAATACAGTGGAATTAATTCAGACTATTTAAAAGAAATAGGAGAATTATTAAATGTTGATTTGAAATTATATGAAGGTATGTATAATCATACATTTTTTGATTCATTAATCTCTTTAAAGACTGGGAAGACTCATCTAATGCCATCAGTTAGTAAAACTAAAGATGGAGAAATTGATTATTTAATATCAGAACCTTATTATGATTATGAACTAACAATTTTTGGGAATGAAAAAATTGATAATGTCAGTATGATAAATGATTTAATAGGTATGAAGGTAGCATTGCCAGTTCGTAATTGGCAAACAGATTATATTCGAAAAACTTTAAAAGGTAATATCGATATTGAGTTTGTTAAAAATATTGAAGAAGCAATTGAATTAGTTACAAAAGGGGAAGTGGATTGTACTATAGCTGATATAATAGTAGTAAATGAAATATTAAAGGATAAAAATTATAAGGATGTTAAAGTCCTTGGCAAGCTCGATGTTATTGCAACTTCTCATTTTTTAATCTCTAAAGAATACCCAGAGTTAGAGTCAATACTTAATAAAGTAATTAAAAATATTCCTTATGAGGCGATTTTTGAAGAAAAAGCTATAATAACAAGTAATTCCAAAGAATACCAATACTTAATAGTTATTATTATAATTACAACAGTGATAGTAATAGCAAGTTTTATAATGTTAGTATTATCTTATTATTATATTAAAAAGAAAAAAGATGTGGGAATTAACCTAAGTAAACAAACTGAAAGAAATCAGAATATACTATTTCATTTTATTGAAACTCTTGAAGAAGCTAGTATTATGAATGATGCTGAAACAGGGACACATACAAAAAGAGTTAGCTATTATTGTGAATTTATAGCTAGAGAATTAGGGTTAGATAATAATGTTATAAATTCAATCAAACAATATGCATCACTTCATGATTTGGGGAAGATAGGTATTCCTTCAACTATATTAAAAAAACCAGCAAAGCTAACAGAAAAAGAGTATGATATTATAAAGGAGCATGTAGAAATAGGTTCAAAATTAATTAGAAGGATGCATTTAGGAGACATTGCTAATAATATGATAAAATATCATCATGAAAATTGGGATGGAACAGGGTATTTACAAGGTTTAAAGGGGGAGGAAATACCAATAGAAGCGAGAATTATGAGTTTAGCTGATGTATATGATGCGCTAAGAATGAAGCGAATATATAAAAAACCTTACTCCCATAAGGAAGCAGTTGATATTATATTATCAGAAAAGGGTAAAAAATTTGATCCTAAAGTAGTTAATGTTTTTAAGAATAATCACGATGTATTTGCATTAATTTATGCTTGTAATTACAAAACAAATGAATAAAGTGAGGGGATTGTATGAAATATATTAAAATAGGTCTAAAATATAAAGCAGATAAAACCCTTAAAACTATTAAATTAACATATGAAAATTATTTTCAAAATGATGATGTTATTGTTATGTGTTATTCCGAAGGTGGAATTAACAAATTTATAAAAACAATAATTATTAAACCAAAAAAAAGAATAGATCTAAATAAATTATGGTTAGAAGAATCATATGACTTTTCTTTTAATGAAGTTTTTATAAATAAATTGGAATCAAATGATAAGTTAAGATATAATTCTAAGAAGAATTCTAAATATAATAAAATTCGTTCAGAAGAATATATAGTTTTGAATAACCAGCCATCACATGCTTATTTAATTGGATCATTAGATGAGTCTTTAGGGAAAACAAGATTTATTATAAAACCTAAAAGATCTGTAATTGTTATTACTAAGTATTTTGATAAACTTCCATTGATTAAAAAAACACATGCTATAGATTTATTTACTGTTAAAGGAGAAAAAGATAAAATAATAAATCAATATTTAAATTTGAAAACAACCTAGAACTATATTTATTAAAATATATATCGTTATTTAATTAGTAAGTAAAATCAATAAGGAGCGTATTTGTATAGAAAAATCTATATTATAAAAGAATAGGAGTAAAGATAATGAAAGTAGAAGATTTTAATTTTGTATTACCAGAAGAATTGATCGCACAAGACCCAATAAAGGACCGTACAAGTTCAAGATTATTAGTATTGGATAAAGAAAAAGGTAAAATAGAACATTCAATTTTTAAGGATATATTAAATTATCTTAGGCCTAATGATTGTTTAGTTTTAAATAATACTAAAGTAATACCAGCTCGACTTATTGGAGAAAGGGATAAAACTGGTGCAAAAGTTGAATTTTTATTATTAACACGTAAAGAACAAGATTATTGGGAAGTAATGGTAAAACCTGGGAAGAAAGCAAAAGAGGGAGATAGAATTATTTTTGGAGAAGGTTTATTAATTGCTGATATAATGGATGTATTAGAAGGTGGGAATAGACTAGTACGCTTTTCATACAAAGGAATATTTGAGCAAATTTTAGATGAATTAGGTGAAATGCCTTTGCCTCCATATATAACACATCAATTAGAAGATAAAGAACGATATCAGACTGTTTATGCAAAGCATAAAGGTTCAGCAGCAGCCCCTACAGCGGGACTTCATTTCACAAAGTCTCTATTGGAACAAATAAAAGCTAAAGGAGTTTCAATTGCCTTTTTAACATTACATGTTGGATTAGGTACTTTTAGACCAGTAAAAGTTAAAGAGATAGAAGAACATAAAATGCATTCTGAGTATTATATTATAGAAGATAAAGAAGTAGATAAGATTAATAAAGCTAAGAAAAAAGGTGGGAGAGTAATTGCAGTTGGGACAACTAGCTGTAGAACCTTAGAAAGTGTAGCAGATGAAGATGGAATATTAAGAGAATCAAAAGGGTGGACGGATATTTTTATATACCCAGGATATAAATTTAAAAGTGTTGATGCTCTTATTACAAATTTTCACTTGCCAGAATCAACCCTTATTATGCTAGTTTCTGCATTAGCAGGAAAAGAAAATATAAAAAAAGCATATCAAGCAGCAATTGAAGAAAGATATAGATTTTATAGTTTCGGGGACGCTATGTTTATAAAATAAAGTTTGTTGGCTTTGCCAACAAACTTTTTATATGTGCATTTCTCTATCCCTTAATAAACCTTCATAGTTAATTAACTTGGTAAATTCTCCAAAAATAGAGTCATATAACAAATCGTACCCCTTTTTTGACAAATGAATACCATCTTTTAAGAAAAGTTTTTCTTTATCAATAAAATCATTAGTTATTGAGAAGAAATCAATCAATGGACAATTGTATTGTTTGCTTATTTTTTTAATAATATGAGAATATTGGTGAATACGATTATTAGTCCTTATAGGGCTCGTTATATGTTCTATTACACAAGGTGGTGTAATTAGAACAGGAATTGGAATACAATAATTAAGCCCTGTATTATTGCTAGTATCTAATAAGAGACAAATCATTTCTTTGAAATTATCTTCGAACTCATCCAAGGCACGGTTTAGTTCAGGGTTTAGAGCAGAATCATTAGTCCCTAATAATATTAATACAATATTAGGCTTTAGAGGTAATACTTTATCAGATAAAAGCTCTAAACCTTCTCTTGTTGTAATAGACGATTTGCTAATATTATGTATTTTCCAATAGATGGATGGGTAATATTTTGGCAAATACTGTTCAAGGCGATCTAAATAGTTATCGCCTGTAAGAACACCATATCCAGAAGTCAGACTATCTCCAAAACCAACTATTGTTGTTTTAATCATTGCATTACCTCCAAAGATATTTTTTTATAGCTTTTTTAACCTTTAACCTATTAATTTATTTAAATCAAAATAAAAATAAGGGTAAGATATTTTGATACAATCATAATTAGTAATATCTGAATTACCTTTAGCTCCCAATGCTGCAATTGTTAATGACATTGCTATTCTATGATCATGATGGCTAAATAATTTATCGCCTATAAGTGCTTTTTTGCCTTTTATTATCATACCATCTTCAGTACCTTTTATTTGAGCACCCATTTTACTTAAGTTATTAACCATAGCATCTATACGATTTGATTCTTTAACTTTTAATTCTGATGCATCTTTTATAATGGTTTCACCTTCTGCGTAAGCTGCTGCGACAGAAATAATTGGGATTTCATCAATAATATTAGGGATAATATTTCCTTCTAAAGTTGTACCTTTTAATGTACTTGTTTCAGCTAATATATCGGCTACAGGTTCACCATTAATAATGCGTTTATTTAAAATTTTTATATTACCATTCATTTTGTCATAGACTTTTAGTATTCCATTTCTAGTAGAATTGATGCCTACATTTTTAATAAGTACTTTTGAATTAGGTAATATTAATGCAGCAGTTATAAAATAAGCAGCTGAAGAAATATCACCTGGAATGATAACCTTTTTTCCTGTGAGATTAGGAAAAGGTTCAATTGTTAATTTTAGTTCTTCTTTGTGAATATTACCTCCATAATATTCTAACATAATCTCTGAATGATTTCTAGATGCTGAAGGTTCTTCTATTATAGTATTCCCCTTAGCAAAAAGACTTGCTAACATAATAGAAGATTTAACTTGGGCAGATGCTACAGGCAAACTATAGTGGATTCCTTTTAGAGGTTGCCCGGTTATTTTTAAAGGGGCACAATTATTTTTATTAAGGCTATTGATTTTAGCTCCCATTTTAGTTAAAGGTTCAATAATTCTAAGCATAGGTCTTTTTTGAATTGAATCATCACCAGTAATGATTGATTCAAAAGGTTGCGCTGATAGTATCCCAGATAAAAGCCTTAATGTTGTGCCACTATTACCAACATCTAATATTTCATTTGGTTTATTAAGTCCCTTGAGACCTTTGCCTTCAATTTGAATGTAATCTTGATTGACGGTTATTGGAATACCAAGTTGTTTAAAACAACGTATTGTAGATAGACAATCGTCACCTTTTAAAAAATTGGTTATTTTACTGTTTCCTTTAGATAATGCACTAAACATAATAGAGCGATGAGAGATTGACTTATCTCCTGGCACAGATAATTCACCATTTATTTTATTTGTAGGTTCGATAATCATAGGCCTTTTCCTCCTAACGTGTGTAAATAGTATAATTAAGAGTTTTTAATGTCTTAATACTATTTGCTTGACTTTCTTCATCATAGAAAATGATTTTCAAAACCCCTTCTTCAAATTCCCTGTTATGGATAATTCCTATGTTTTTAATATTAATATTATTACCACTTAGTATTGTAGCGATTTTTGCAATTACACCAGGTTCATCAGGAATATCAACCATTACTTCATAAGATTTTTTTATTAATCCTAATGATGGATCTGAGAACGTTGATCGATACTCATTTGCGTTAGCAAAAAAGTTATATATTTCAGCTTCATTATCATCTAACAGTTTTTGTTTAAAATCAAAGATAATATCTATATATTTCTCAAGGATTTCTTGTATCTTATCTTTATTACATAGAGAGATTTGCTTCCACATATTTGGCGAAGATGAAGCAATTCTAGTTATGTCTTTGAATCCACCTGCTGCTAGTTGTTTCATTAAGTCATTCTTATCTATATCTTTTACTAGATTAACTAAACTTGATGCTATAATATGAGGTATATGACTTATAGCAGCAGTTGCATAATCATGATTATTTGAATCTAATGTTAATGGAATAGCTCCTAAAGATTCTATAAAGTCATATAATAATGAAACTTTGGTTTTTGATGCTGCAGAACAAGGAGTAAGTACATAATAAGCATTTTCAAAAAGATGCTCATTAGCAGCTTGATATCCTGACTTTTCAGACCCAGCCATAGGATGGCCACCTATAAAATTGTTTTCTAAACCTATATCTGTAATAGCTCTATGAATCATACCTTTTACGCTGCCTACATCTGTAAGTATACAAGTAGAAGATATATTTGATTTTATTTTTGCTAGAAGTTTATTATTATTTTGAACAGGGGCGCAAAGAAATATTATATCTAACGATTCAAAAGATTCATTGACGTCCATAGTATATTCATTGATGATACCTTCGTTTTGTGCTCTTTTCAAATTAGCTGAATTTGTATCACAGGCAATTATATGTATAGGAAGTTTTTTAAATCGAATTGTTTTTGCAATAGAACCTCCTATTAGTCCAAGTCCTATGATACCTATCTTTTTAATCGACATTTAATCTCTTTCCAACAATATTAGCAAATGGTTTTAGTTCAGAGCACAAGTTGTCAAACAAGTCGAAAGTTAAAGATTGAGGGCCATCGGATAATGCACTTGCTGGATCTGGATGAACTTCTATCATCAAGCCATCTGCACCAGCAGCAATTGATGCTTTAGATAGTGGCTTAACATAATTTCTTACACCAGTTGCATGGCTTGGGTCAACGATTATAGGTAAATGACTCTTATCTTTTACTACTGGAACAGAACTAATATCTAACGTATTACGTGTAGCAGTTTCAAATGTTCTAATACCACGTTCACATAATACAACATTAGGATTTCCTTCGCTCATAATATATTCTGCAGCATTAAGCCATTCATCAATTGTAGCAGATAAACCTCTTTTAAGAAGTACGGGTAGATTTGTTTTACCAACTTCTTTAAGAAGGTAAAAGTTCTGCATATTTCTTGCTCCAATTTGGAGCATATCAACATATTTTACAGCTGTTTCTACAGCCTTAAGGCTTGTAACCTCACATACTAAGGATAATCCAGTTTCTTCACGTGCAGTAGACATTATTTTCAAACCATCTTCTTCCAATCCTTGAAAAGCATATGGAGAAGTTCTTGGTTTATAAGCACCACCTCTTAATATAGTGGCTCCTGATTTTTTTATTGATTTTGCAGTTTGCACTAATTGTTCCTCGCTTTCGATAGAACAAGGACCTGCCATTATAATAAGTTTATCCCCACCAATTTCTGCATTACCAACTTTGATAGTTGAGTTTTTAGCATGAAATTTTTTGTTAGCTAATTTATAAGACTCAGTTACAGGTACAATCTTTTCAACACCTTCAAGCAGTTCAATATTTGAAGTGGATAGTCTTGTTTTGTCTCCAATTACACCTACAATAGTCACTTGAGAGCCTTTTGATAGATGAGTTTGCAAACCAAATTTCTCTATAAAATCAACCACTTTTTTTATGGATTCATCTTTTGCATTAGGTTTCATTACAATAATCATTAATTATCATTCCTTTCTTTATTATTTAAGTTCAAATTGTAATAAAAGAGAAATTTTAAGCTAATAAGCTTATAAATTTCTCTTTATACTTATCGACCTTATAATGATTTCAAATTATAACAAGGGTTCTAAGATATTAAAGAAACTTTTCATTTGTTCGGGAGTCCCAAAAGTAACACGAAGCCAACCTTCCATTCCCAAGAAACAACCTGGTCTTACAATAATTCCTTTAGCTTGAAGACTATTAAATATTTCCAGAGTATCTTTTTTTACATTAATCATAATAAAATTACCAAATGTTGGAATATATTCCAAATCTAAGTTGTCGCATTTTTCATATGTCCATTCTTTTACTTGCTCATTTATTTTATATGATTTTTCAAGAAATTTTTTGTCATTAAGACTTGCTACAGCTGCATCAATAGCTGGGGTTGTTACATTAAATGGTCCCCGAACTCTGTTTAATAATTCAATGATGGTAGGATTAGCAATGCCGTATCCTATACGCAAAGAGGCTAATCCATATGCTTTTGAAAAAGTCTTTAAAATTATAATATTATCATGTTCTTTCAAAAGAGGAAGTGTGTTAGGATAACTATCATCTTTAATATATTCAGAATAAGCTTCATCCATAACTACTAATATATTTTTTGGGACTTTTTTTAAAAAAGCTAATTGCTCATCAGCTGTTATGATAGTTCCTGTAGGGTTATTAGGATTTGAAATAAATATTACTTTTGTTTTATTCGTTATTGCATTTGTAATGCCATCCAAATCATAAGTGTGGTTTTTAAGAGGTATCTCAATTATTGTTCCCCCCATTGACTTAACTGATGCACCATATTGTGGAAAACTAGGAGAACATGTAATTGCTTCGTCACCTTCGCCAGTATATACTTTTGCAATTAAAGCTATGATTTCATCTGAACCAGCACCAAAAATCAATTGATTATCTTCAATATTTAGCTTGTTAGATAATTTTTGTCTTAGTTTAGTAGCATTACCATCAGGATATATAGAGACTTTTTCGAGTGCCTTTATAATTGCTTCCTTAGCTGCATCTGAACAACCGAGAGGATTTTCATTTGAAGCTAATTTAATAACATAATCAAGACCATATTCTTTTTTTACATCGTCAATAGGTTTTCCTGGTTTATATGGTCTTAAGCTTTCAATAGGTTTTCTGTAATTTATCATTAGATAGTGCCCCCTTTATTATAGATACTATAATTAGTTTGGTAACATTGTACACTTATAAAAAAATCATGTCAATACTATAAAGTGCTAAAGTATTTAAGTCATTAAATATTTTTTATTACTTTTTAACAAAAGTATTGAAGGTTTGTTTGGTTTTTAGTAGAATATATATATATAAGCATGGCTTATGCCATATATTAACATAATAATTCAAAATATTTCATTTTACCACAAAATTTAACCGATTGGGGGAATTTTATGAATGTATATTCATCAGAACAAATTCGTAACATCGCATTATTAGGTCATGGTGGCGCTGGTAAAACAACTTTAGTAGAAGCTATGACACATGTAGCTGGTATAACTAAACGTCAAGGCAAAATAGAAGAAGGTAATACATTAAGTGATTTTGATAAGGAAGAAATCAAGCGAGGATTTTCAATTGGGACATCAATTATACCTTTAGAGTGGGAAGGGTGTAAGTTAAACATCTTAGATACACCAGGATATTTTGACTTTGCAGGAGAAGTAAAAGAAGCAGTACGTGTAGCAGATAGTTCAGTTATTGTTATATCTGGAAAAGCAGGTGTTGAAGTTGGAACGGAAAAGGCTTGGGAATATGCCGAAGAAATGGATCTCCCGAAGATGATTTTTGTGACAGATATGGACGACGATCAAGCGAGTTTAGTTAAAGTTCTAGATCAATTAAAAGAATTATATGGCAAAAAAATTGCACCATTTCAAGTACCTATAAAAGATGGTGAACATTTTGTTGGATTTGTTAATGTTGTTAAGATGAAAGGTAGAAAGTTTGTTAAAGATCATGTTGAAGAATGTTCTATTCCGGAAAGTATGAATGAAGAAATTGAACCAGTTAGAGAAATGATTCTTGAGGCAGTCGCAGAAAGCGATGAAGATCTTATGGAGAAATATTTTGAAGAAGAAGAATTTACACTTGAAGAGATTCAAACAGCTTTACACAATGGAGTTTTAGATGGTTCTATAGTTCCAGTTTTATGTGGTTCTGGCGTCAATAATACAGGTGTTCAAGTATTATTAAATTCACTAGCAAAATACATGCCTGCACCTAAGGAAGAACATACTTCTGTAATTGGTAAAGATCCAGTGACGGATGAAGAGATTGATGTAATATGCGATAAGGATGAACCACTATCAGCATTTGTTTTTAAGACTATTATTGATCCTTATGTTGGAAAACTATCTCTGTTTAGAGTTTATTCAGGTATATTAAAAGCAGATTCTAATGTTTTAAATACTAATAAAGATTCTAAAGAAAGAATTACTCACTTGTATTGTTTAAGAGGAAAAGAACAAGATGAGGTGAAAGAAATAAGAGCTGGTGATATTGGAGCAGTTGCAAAACTTGTAAATACTTCAACTGGTGATACATTATGTGATGAAAAACGTCCAGTTTTACTTGAAGGTATTAAATATCCAGAATCATTAACTTCTATGGCAATAGTACCTAAAAGTAAGGGAGATGAAGATAAAATATCTTCTGGGTTACATCGTTTAATGGAAGAAGATCCAACATTAAAACATGTAATGGATACAGAAAATCATCAAGAATTGATATTTGGAACTGGAGACCAGCATTTAGATGTTATTGTAAGTAAATTGTCAAGTAAGTTTAATGTTGAGGTTGATCTTAAAAAACCAAAAGTAGCGTTTAGAGAAACTATTCGTGGTAAAGTTAAAGTTCAAGGAAAACATAAAAAGCAATCTGGTGGTCATGGACAATATGGAGATGTTCATATGGAATTTGAACCATCTGGGGACCTTGAAACTCCATTTGTATTTGAAGAAAAAATATTTGGTGGAGCAGTACCTAAGAATTATTTTCCTGCAGTAGAAAAAGGTTTGCAAGAATCTGTTAAAAAAGGTGTGTTAGCGGGATATCCAGTTGTTGGAATAAAAGCTACATTAGTCGATGGTAGTTACCATCCTGTTGATTCATCTGAGATGGCTTTTAAAATTGCTACAACAGTAGCATTTAAAAAGGGTGTATTAGAGGCAAAACCAGTTATTTTAGAGCCAGTTGCAACTGTAAAGGTATTAATACCTGATGATTATATGGGAGATATAATGGGAGATATGAATAAGCGTAGAGGGAAAGTTTTAGGAATGACTCCTATGAATGGGAAACAAGAGATTCAAGCAGAAGTGCCTATGTCAGAGATGTTTGGATATTCAACTGACTTAAGGTCGATGACAGGTGGTCGTGGCATTTATACTATGCAGTTTGAAAGATATGAGCAGTCGCCTTCAGATGTTCAAGAAAAGATAATAGAAGAAAGTAAAAAAGAAGCATAAATAAGAGGATATCCTTTTGGATATCCTCTTTAATTGCAGGGAATAGTATAATGAATTTTAATTTTGTTTTCAAAAATCTTGACCATTTAACAACAAATGTGGTAGAATACGGTTAGTTATAAGTAAAAGACCGTGAAGAGGAGTAGTAAACAGGTAGCATTTATAGAGAGCTGTTGGTTGGTGAAAAACAGTATGTCAACTGTTGAACTCGCCTTGGAGTCCCCTAATTGAAAAAAGTAGGTTAGGGCGTAAACTTTACGTTATAAGTGTATAAGAGTATTCTGTTATTAATTTCAGAATAAATTAGGGTGGTACCGCGGATCTTTTCGTCTCTATATTAGATGATGAAAAGTTTTTTTATTAATAAGAAAGTGCTACTTTTCAGATAATTGGTACTTAGAACATGTACCAATTGTACAAATCTAATTAACTAAGAGTATTAGAACAGCTGGGACAAATCGCGTTGCGAACGTGGCAAAGCCACTT
>JBKGYG010000017.1:0-29808 GCA_046546235.1 Eubacteriales bacterium
GCAGAAAAATCTCTTGGAGAAAAAATAAATCTAAATAAAGAAGAAAAAGAAATAATAGGGAGCTATGCAGCTACATTAGTAAATGATGGGCAGTTTATATTTCTAGGTCCAGGAACAACAGAGAATCATATAATAAAACATTTAGAAGGTAAGAATATAACAGTTGCAACCAACGGGGCTTTTCATGTGCAAGAATTAATTAGATATAATATAAATACAATTTTGCTAGGTGGAAATGTTTTAACGGATATTGCAGTTTTAGTTGGACCTGTAGCTCTTAATCAGGTAGCAAATATGAATTTCGATAAGTGTTTTATTGGGGCATCAGGAATCACATTAGATAAGGGAATATCAACATCTAATATTGATGTAGCAGAAATAAACAAAGTCGTAATAGATAATTCAAATGAAGTATTTTTTATAGGAGATTCCACCAAGTTTGGCAAAAATTCTAGATATTCTTTTGCGGAACTTGAAGAGCCATATAAATTAATTACTACTAAACAAACTGATAAAAAATATAAAGAAGACAAAAAGGTAATTATAATTGACTAATACATAGTGTTTATGAGTGGATTAGTGGGATATTGAATTAATATGAAATTAATTGATTGAACATTATAACATATGCAACACTTACTTATATTGCTTTTGGATAATAATTAAGAGATGCTTAAAGATTCAAAAAAACCTGAACTCCCAAGTAAAATCAATAAAATCAATGATTTTACTTGGGAGTTTTTTAGCGATAATTTAACAGCAAAGGTCTCGTAGTTTATATTAAATGACAAAATTTGTATATTAAATGAAAATATACGACAATAATCTTGACATCTTTTACAAAAAAATGATATAATATGATTTGTAGTCAAGAGACTAAAACAATGTAAAAAAGGAGAGGACACAAAATGAGAAAGTTTATTATGGGATTATTAACAGTTATGTTAGTAGTATCATTACTAGGATGTTCTGGATCAGATGGGAAAGATGAACCAAATAATGATGTAGATAATGGCTCTGAAACTTCAGAAAATCCAGATGATAGTAATGGTGAATCAAACGGTTCTTTAGGAGATATTCCAGAAGAGATTCAAGGAAAAACTTTTAAAATGGCTTTGATTAAAGAGTGGGGTACTGGTACTCATATGATTACTCACATTAATGGTGTTAAAGCTGAAGCAGAAAGATATGGTATTGAACTTAATGTTATTGATGCAGACAATGATTTAACAAAAATGTCAGAAGGTATTGATAATGCTATAACTAATGATATGGATGCAATATTACTATCACATGGTAAAGCGGATGCTTTAGAGGATGCAGTTGAAAGAGCTTTGGAAGAGGGTATACCAGTTATTGTATTTGATAATGACTTTGATATTCCTTATGAAGTACATAAAGGTAAATTAGTTTCTCTTGATCAATATGATTTAATGATGGGATTAATTTCTCAAATGACATTAGTTCAAGAATTAGATGGACAAGGTAAAGTAGTTTATAACCGTGTAGCTAATGTGCCTCCAACTGATAAGAGACATAGAATATGGGAAGGTGGTATATTACCTACATACACAGGAATTGAAGTAATAAATACAATTGACCAAGGTACTGATAACCCAATGGCTAAGGCGCAATCTGCTCTTGAAACAGTACTAAATTCAAATGATGAAATTGATGCAGTTTATGCTGTTTGGGATGAGTATGCTAAAGGATTTTACAATGCAATTGTTTCTTCAGAAAGAGATATTCCTTTATATTCAGTAGATATTTCAGATCAAGACTTAGCAATGATGCAAGATCGTCCAGATATATGGAGAGCTTCTGCAGCAGTTGACCCAACAGTTGTTGGACAAGTCCAAATCCGTTTGGCATTAAAAGCTTTAGCTGGAGAAAGCATTCCTAGATACTATTCATTACAACCAGTATTAATTCATGTTGATGACTTACCAAGTAAAGATGAAAAAAGAGTTACTATGGCTGACTTAGCAGAATATTACGATGGTTGGGGATATACAACAGATTTCTTAGAAGATTGGATGTTGGAATTAGAAGAAAGTTTAAATTAGTATTGAATAAAGGAACAAGGATAATAATTTCTTTATTCTTGTTCCTTTATTAAAAGTACTAAATACAGTTTTTTGATATTGTTAACTAATTAGTATATAAACTATGGAAGTAAATAAAAGACATAATATATATGTGAGGATGGCTGCTATGGATAAATTACAAATGAAAGGTATTTCCAAAACTTTTCCAGGGGTAAAAGCTTTGCAAAATGTTGATTTTGAAGTTGCTAAAGGAGAAGTTCATGCATTAATTGGTGCTAATGGAGCTGGGAAAAGTACGTTGATGAAGGTTTTAGCAGGGGCATATCCAAATTATGATGGCGAAATATATATTAATGGAGAAAAGATAGCAATAAATAATCCAATCGATGCAAAAAAAAATGGAATAGTTATTGTGTATCAAGAAGTGGATACAGCTCTTGTCCCTCATTTAACAGTTGCAGAAAATATTATGATGGATCACATTATTAGTGAACAAAAAGATGTTTTTATGAATTGGAAACAAATTAAGAAGATTGCGAAAGAAGAAATTAAAACAGTAGGTTTAGATATCAATGTAAATCGTTTAGTAAGTGATTTAACTCTTTCAGAAAAGCAAATGGTTTTAATTGGGCGTGCAGTTTGTCAAAAAGCTAAATTTCTAATATTAGATGAGCCAACAGCGCCTTTAAGTGTAGAAGAAACTAAAAAATTATTTCAAATAGTAAATAATTTAAAAAATGATGGCATGAGTGTTGTTTTTATATCCCATAGATTAGATGAAGTTTTTCAAATTTGTGAAAAGATAACAGTGTTAAAAGATGGGCAACTTGTGGGGAATTATACTTCTTCAGATATGACTATAGATAAAGTAGTAGAAAAAATGCTAGGAAAGAAATTAGACAATACATTTCCTAAAATTGAGGCAGATATAAAAGATGTTTTATTTGAGGTTAAAGATTTATCTGGCACAGGTGGTGTAAATAACGTTGATTTACAAGTGAAAGCTGGAGAAATTGTTGGATTAGCGGGGCTTGTAGGTGGCGGAAAAACAGAATTATGTAAATTATTATTTGGTGAAGGAAATATTTCAAATGGAGAAATATCTTTAAAAGGTAAAAAAATTAATCCTAAGACGCCAACACATGCTGTTAGAAAAGGGTTAGCTTTAGTACCTGAAGAAAGAAGAAAAGAAGGTATACTTGTTCATGAATCAATTGAAACAAATATAACCTTACCAACTTTAGAAAAATATTGTAGAAACTCATTTATGCAAAAGAAAAAAATTAAGAAAATTTCAATAGAGAATATAAAAAAAATAGGAGTAAAAACGCCTAATGAAAAGCAATTGGTTGCAAATTTAAGTGGTGGTAATCAACAAAAGGTTGCAATTGGTAAGTGGTTATTATCTGATGCTGATATTTATATCTTTGATGAACCGACAAAAGGAGTAGATGTAGGTTCTAAAGCAGAAATTTATTCACTTATTGGAGAATTAGTTTCTAAAGGAAAAGGTGTAATATATGCATCTTGTGAATTTAATGAAATACTTGGTTTATCAGATAGAGTTTATGTTATGTACAATGGAACTGTAGCTAAGGAGTTAATAACAAGAGATACAAATGAGGAAGAATTACTTTACTATTCAGCTGGAGGTAAACAAAATGAAAAATAAAACAAACGCAAAAAAAATTGATTTATTTACTCTAATGTATAAGTATGGAACAATTTTAGTAACAATAGCTGCAATTTTATTCTTTTCATTAACACTTGATAGATTTATGAACTTTGGTAATATGACTAATATTTTTAGATCTGTATCTATTGTTGCATTGATTGCTTTAGCAATTACACTGTCCCTTACAGTTGATGGATTAGATTTATCAGTTGGAGCAACCGCTGGTTTCGCATCTGTAATTGCTGCAAAGTTTATGGTTATATGGGAAATTAATCCTGTATTAGCTATTATTATACCACTTATTATAGGTGTTCTTATAGGTTGTATTAATGCATTTTTAATAATAAAAATGGGTATATCTGATATGTTAACTACACTTTCTATGATGTTTGTATTAACAGGTATATCAATTACATTTCAAAGTGGTACTGCAATATATAATTATATGCCATTACCTAACAATAAAGGTATAGCACCAGGAACAATGCATGAAGCATTTTTGTTTTTAGGAAAAGGTAAAGTAGTAGGTATTCCTTTCCCTGTTATATTAATGTTAATAATTGTAGTTCTTGTTCACATATTCTTAAATCACACTAAATACGGTAGATTCTTATATATGACAGGTGGAAATGAAGAAGCAGCAAAACTTTCAGGTATACCTGTTAACAAATATAAATTACTTGCTTATATTTTATCAGGAGTTATTGCATCAATAGGTGGACTTGTTCTTGGTGCAAGATTAGGTTCTGGAGAGGTTGATGCGGGGGCTACTTATTTAATGGATGCTGTAGCAGCTGCATTTATAGGTTTTTCTGTATTGGGGATTGGTAAGCCCAATGCATTTGGTACTTTATTAGGAGCCCTATTAATGGGAGTTTTATTAAATGGATTGACCATGATGGACTTCCCTTATTATTCACAAGATATTGTTAAAGGTATTGTATTAATTTTTGGATTAGGACTAACTTATTATAAAAGAAAGGAGTAAATAAAAATGGGATACTATGAGTTAACAGAAGATAGCGCAGTAAAATATGTACAAGAAAAACTTGACTTTTTCTCAGATGATGCTATTTTCGAATGTAATGAAATCGGTGATGGTAACTTAAACTTAGTTTTTAGAATAAAGGATACAAAGAATAACAAAAGCATAATTGTGAAACAAGCACTACCATATGTAAGAGCAGCTGGGGATGATTGGCCACTTGATATTGAACGTGGTGCAATTGAAACAAAAATACTTCAGTTAGAATATGAATTAACTGATGGATTAGTACCTAAGGTATATTTATTTGACAGTGAAATGTATTGTATGGTAATGGAAGATCTTTTTGACTATATTATTATGAGATATGGCTTATTAAAATATGAAAAATACCCAAATTTTGCTGAACAAATTAGTGACTTCTTAGTTAAAACATTATTGCTTACTTCTGATGTTGTAATGGAACATAAGGAAAAGAAAGAAAAAGTAAAAGACTTTATTAATACTGAGTTATGTGAAATTACTGAAGACCTTGTATATACTGAGCCATTTAATATTGGTGCACGTAATAATATGGAAGATTTTTTAGTTGATTTCCATAAAAAAGAACTTGTAGAAGATGAAGCATTAAGACTTGAAGTAGCAAAACTAAAATTCGACTTTATGAATAATGCACAAGCATTATTACACGGTGATTTACATACTGGTAGTATTTTTGTGAATCAAAAATATACAAAAGTAATTGACCCAGAATTTGCATTTTATGGACCAATGGCTTATGACATTGGAGCTTTAATTGCAAACTTAGTAATGAATTATATATCAACAAATGCTAGTTTAGAAGATGGGGATGCTAAAGAAGATCAACTTGAATATTTAGCACAAATAACTGGTGAAGTAGTAGATTTATTTAAAGAAAAAAGCTTGAAATTATGGGATGAAGTAGTAACTGACAAGATGGCTAAAGTTCCAGGATTTAAAGAATGGTATATAAATGATGTTTTAGTTAATTCTGCAGGTGTAGCAGGATGTGAAATGGTAAGACGTACAGTTGGGTTTGCTCATGTAAAAGATCTTGATTCAATCCCTAATGATAAACTTCGAGAAACTGCTAAGAAAAATAATATTTTATTAGCAAAAGAATTTATTATGAATAGATGCAATATAACAACTGGTAAAGATTATATTGAACTTATAAAAAAATATATATAGGGGTGTGACAAAAATGAAGATGACAGTTGTTCCAGCAAGACTTAATGATACAAAAGATAAACTTATTCTTATTGATCAAACGTTACTACCAACTGAAGAAAAATTTTTAGAATTAGATACTAAGGAAGATATTTGGGAAGCAATAAAAAAATTAAGAGTTAGAGGAGCACCTGCTATTGGAGTGGCTGCTGCATTTGGACTTTATGTATGTGCATTGAAATCAAAAGCTGAAACAGTTGCTGACTTTAGAAAAGATTTTGAAGATATTAGAGATTATTTAGCAACATCTAGACCAACAGCAGTAAATCTTTTTTGGGCACTTGATAGAATGACTGATAGATTTGACAAGGAACAAGACAAAACTGTAGATGAAATAAAAGAAGCATTACTTGAAGAAAGTGAAGAAATATTAGCCGAAGATCAAAAAATGGGATTAGCTATAGGAGAATATGGACTATCTTTATTAAAGCCTAACATGGGATTGCTAACACATTGTAATGCTGGAGGAATAGCTACCTCTGGATATGGTACAGCGCTTGCACCAATGTATGTAGGTGAAGACAAAGGTTACAACTTTAAAGTTTATGCTGATGAAACTAGACCATTATTACAAGGATCCAGGTTAACTGCTTATGAGCTAGATAAAGCTGGCATTGATGTTACTGTAATTTGCGATAATATGGCTAATCAAGTTATGAAAGAAGGCAAAATTGATGCTGTACTTGTTGGTTGCGATAGAATAGCAGCAAATGGCGATGCAGCTAACAAAATCGGAACTTCAGGAGTAGCTATCTTAGCTAAAGAATATAATATTCCAATGTATGTTCTAGGACCAACATCAACAATTGATATGAAAACTGAAACTGGAGATGACATTGAAATAGAGCTTAGAGATGAAGATGAAATTGGAAATGGATTTGGAAGAAGAACTGCTCCAGAAGGTATAAAAGCTTACAATCCAGCTTTTGATGTTACTAAAGCAGAACATATTACAGCTATCATTACTGAAAAAGGTATTGTAAAACCTCCTTTTAAAGAAAATTTAAAGAAGATTATGGAATAATTAAGTAACTCAAAGAGATGAGTTAGGAGGCAAATAAATGAACTCATATGCAAATGAATTTCAGATAAGAAAAGATATATGTACTATTGGTCAAAAACTATATGATAAGGAATTTGTTGCTGCCAATGATGGTAATATTTCCGTAAAGATTAATGATCATCAATTAATCGTTACACCAACTGGTGTAAGCAAGGGTGATATGTCACCTGATTCACTTGTGAAAATGGATTTAGATGGTACCGTGATTTCATCGAAAACACGACCATCTTCTGAAGTTAAAATGCATATAAGAGCTTATCAGCTTAATCCTGCAATAAAAGCAGTTGTTCACGCACATCCTCCCCTTTCAACTGCTTTTGCAGTTGCTAGGATTCCTCTTAATAAACCAATATTAGCGGAAGCTGTGGTGAACTTAGGGGTTGTACCTGTTTCAGATTATGCTTTGCCTGGAACTGATGGTGTACCTAATTCTATTGAATCTTTTGTAAAGGATTATAATGCATTATTATTAGCGAATCATGGTTTGCTAACTTGGGGCGAAGATTTGACACAAGCATATTTTCGAATGGAATCAGTAGAACATTATTGTAAAATCTTATACTATCTTAATCAAATAGGATCTCCTAAAGAATTTAATTGTGGAGAGATTGAAGAATTGATTAATATTCGTAAGAAGATAGGAATAAATTCTGGAGGAATTCCTCCTTGTGAAGTTGCTGAAGAACAAGATAATGACCAAAAAGAAAAGGAACAACTTGTTAATGAGATTACAAGTAGAGTCATAAATCAGCTTAGATAGAGGTGGCAAGAATGAAATATACTGAACAAGAAATACAGCAGATCGTTCAACAGGTTGTAAATAAAACATTGAGTTCTGAAAGTAGTCGGTCAAAATCTGATGAAACTATTTCAAATAGTTGCAGTGGCTCAAGAGATGTTACATATGGCAGTCAAAAAGAATTAGAAGGTGTATTTGACCAAATGAGTGATGCTATTGATGCAGCTCACAATACTTACCTTACTTTTTGGGACTACTCAATGAAGGACAGACAGAGATTTATTGATGCTATCAAAAAGCTAGTATTAGATGAAAAACATAAACTCGCAAGAATGGTTGTTGACGAAACAAAACTTGGTAATTATGAAGATAAAGTTACAAAACACGAATTAGCAGCCATGACTTATGGCACAGAAATATTATCTACAACTTCAAAAACAGGGGATACAGGTATTGCTTTAATTGAAATGGCTCCATTTGGTGTTATTGGTGCTACAACACCTGTTACTAATCCAACAGAAACTATCATTAATAATACAATAAGTATGGTTGCAGCAGGTAATACCGTAGTATACAATGTACATCCTAGTTCAAAGTATGTTTGTACATATTTAGTAGATAAAATTAATAGAGTAATCCAAGAAGTTGGTGGACCAGAAAATGTAATAACTATGGTTAAAAATCCAACAATGGAATCATTAAATGAAATGTCAAATAGCCCAAAAATCAACTTACTTGTAGGCACTGGTGGACCAGGATTGGTAAGAGCTTTATTAAAGTCAGGTAAAAAGGCTATCGGAGCAGGTGCAGGTAATCCACCTGTAGTTGTTGATGAAACAGCAATAATTGATAAAGCTGCAAGAGATATTATTACTGGCCATTCTTTTGATAACAACATTGTGTGTATCCTTGAAAAAGAAGTTTTTGTTGTGGATAAAGTTGCTAATGAGTTAATAGAAAATATGAAGCAAAATAATGCTTTTTATATTTCAAAAGAACAAGTAGAAAAACTAATGGAATTAATTCTTGAAGAAGATAGAAGTGAAAATCCATCTGGTTGTAGCTATCAAAATAGAAAGCTACATATCAAAAAGCAGTGGGTTGGTACAGATGCTTATAAGTATCTTGAAGAAATAGGCGTTGATTACAAAACCAAACCAAAATGTATTATTTGCGAAGTAGATTTTAACCATCCTTTTGTACAGTTAGAATTATTAATGCCAATCTTACCAATTGTAAGAGTTAGAAATGTAGATGAAGGTATTGACATGGCAGTAAAAGCAGAACATGGAAACAGGCATACTGCAATGATGCATTCTCAGAACATAAATAATATAACTAAATATGCAAAAGCAATAAATACAACTATATTTGTTAAAAATGCACCATCACTGGCTGGACTTGGTGTGAATAGTGAAGGAGTAATTAGTTATACAATTGCTGGACCAACAGGTGAAGGCATTACCACAGCAAAAACATTTACAAGGGCAAGACATTGTGTGCTTGTGGATGGATTTAGGATTATCTAATGAAGAGCCTTGGAATCTTAGAAGTGTGTGGTTATTCTACGGCCTTACTTGCTGTTAATCAGATGTATCAGCATTGTAATATTAAAGTCATCACTATTGATTTTGATAAGCCAGCAGTTGTAGATCTAGACAAGATGCCATTAGTTGCACAAGTTAAGTTTGTTGGTTATGTAGAAGATGTAAAGCATGCTCTTGAAGTAGGGAAAAGAGAAGCTTTAAAACATAACGGAGAAGAAGAAGTAATAGCAAGGTGTATTCCTAACTATCACGATGGTATGGTTGATTTAATTAGAGTTTCAAAGTTAAAAAAGAAATAGATTTAAAAAGAGAGTAAATAACAAATAAATTAGGTGAATACCTAAACTGAAAATAGGAGGTCCTTATTATGGGAAGTGCAATTGGTTTTATTGAAACTAAAGGATTGACTGCTGCGGTTGAAGCTGCAGATAATATGTTAAAAACTGCACATGTTGAACTAGTAGGTATGGAAAAGATTGGTTCAGGCTTAATCACAATTATTATAAAAGGTGAAGTAGGTGCGGTTAAGGCTTCAACAGAAGCTGGTGCAGAAACAGCTGGTCAACTAGGTGAATTAGTTGCGGTTCACGTTATTCCAAGGCCACATGATGATCTGCTAAGTATATTACCATCAATTAAATAGATTGGAAGAGGATAAAATGTCTATAGGGATCATTGAGATTCAAAATTATGCTAATGCCTTACTGGTATCTGATTTAGTATCTAAGAACGGAAATATTAATTTAATATATAATAAGAACAATATAGGCGGTAGACTTGTGACCCTTGTCTTTGAAGGATCCGTATCAGACCTAAGAACTGCATTTGATTCAGCTAAGACATATTTCCAGAAAACAAAATATCTAAAGGTAAGTGAGGTAGTGCCTAATCCAACTAAAGAAGTTATGCACTACTTGGAAAAAGGAGATTTTGATTATGGCGGAAAATAAGTCAACAAAAGAAAATAAATCAATAGAAGATAAAAAGGCTACTGAAGCAAAGAAGCCAACTCAAGCAAAAAAAACAACAAGGAATACAAAATCAACAAATAAAGTCAAGAAAAGCACAGCAAAGCCTAAAAAGGAGGAAATGAAAATGGTAGGAAGCGCTATTGGATTTATAGAAACTAGAGGTTTAACAGCTGCTTTAGAAGCTGCAGATGCAATGTTAAAATCAGCAGAAGTTGAATTGGTAGGTATGGAAAAAATCGGGTCAGGATTAGTTACTATAATTGTGAAAGGTGATGTAGGTGCAGTTAAAGCAGCTACAGAAGCTGGATCTAATTCAGCATCACAATTAGGAGAACTTATTTCTGTTCACGTAATTCCTAGACCACACAATAATGTAAGCTCTATATTACCAGGAGAATAAAAATGATAAATGAATCTTTGATTAAAGTAATTACAGATACTGTTTTATCAGAGATTGATAAAAAAAATAATAATTTTTCAAAGGGTGTGCCTATTGGAGTTTCCAATAGGCATGTACACTTATCGGAAAAAGACTTATATATATTGTTCGGTCAAAACTACCAATTACAATCAATAAAAGATCTAAAGCAAACAGGAGAATTTGCTTGTAAAGAAGTTGTTACATTAGTTAACAACGATAGAAAAATTGAAAGAGTTAGGATTTTAGGACCTTGTCGTAGTGAAACTCAAGTGGAAATATCACAAACTGATGCAAGATTACTTAAACTGAATCCTCCTGTTAGAAATTCTGGTGATTTAAAAGGTTCAGAAAGCATAACATTAGTGGGACCAAAAGGTAAGGTTGAATTAAAAGAAGCTTGTATAATTGCTTCAAGACATATACATTTTCCAACTGAAATGGCAGAAGAAATGGGAATTAAAAACAACCATTTAACTAAAATTAGACTTTTTGGTGAAAAATCAGGGGTATTAGAAGATGTTTATTGTAAGGTAAAAGATTCTTATGTGTTTGAATTGCATTTAGACACTGATGATGCAAATGCTTTTCGAGTGAAAACAGGAGATGTTGCTCAAATAATAGAATAGTGGTGATCATATGTATTTAGGTAAAGTAGTTGGATCAATTGTATCAACTAAAAAAAATGAGAAACTACTTGGTTGTAAATTTCTAACAGTAGAGCTTCAAAATAGAGATAATGAAGAAATAGTGGTTGTTGATAATGTAGGAGCAGGAATTGGCGATGTAGTATTAGTAACTATTGGTCATAATGCTATGTATGGAATGGGTGAAAAAGAGAATATACCAATAGATGCAATAATAATAGGTATAGTTGATTAGACTTGAATTATCAAGTATGTCTTTGAATAATTCAGGTTAAAGACTAAAAATTATGAGAATTGTAGGTGTGCTTATGACAAATGCAATCCTTAATAGATACGCTCTTGGCATAGTTGAATTTACATCTATTCCAATAGGATATAGAATAACGAACGAAATGTTAAAAACAATAGGAGTTTATTATTTTGTAGATATACTTGCAGCTAAGAGCAAATATGTTGCTTTAATAATGGATAAATATGAGAAGGTAGAACATGCCCTAGATTATGCAATAGGCAAAGAAGACAATTCTATACTAGATATTGCATTAATTGGTAATGTCCATGAGGATTTACAACTTTTTATAAATAAAGAAAATAACATTAGTTTAGATTCCATTATAGACTTAGGAGTTATTAAAACAGAGACTTTTTCATCCTGCATAGAAAATGCTAATCAGATATTACATTTTGTAAATGTTAGCTTAATTGATATTAATTATAGTGATAGTCTATATGGGGATTGTTTAATTACATTCCATGGCAATACATCTAATGTACAAGCAGCTTTAGACAAAGTAGGCATGGGTGAATTAATATCAAAACCAGATAAGAAATTATTAGAAAGAATTCTAAGGAGTGAACAAAGATGAAAACAGTTAATGTTTTAGCTGTAGGTGATCCGGCAACCTATGTCTATGTCGATGAGAAAAATAAATTTATCGAAAAATTCCAATATAGAACAGGTATAAAAGTTAATTTTGATATTATAAGATGGTCGGACTATTATGATACATTACTTAATTCATTTTTAGATTATAAATACGATATTGTAATGGTTGCAGGACACTTATGGCTACAAGAATTTGTAGATAAAGGATATCTATTGCCTTTAAAACGTAACTTTAAAAAAGGTTATGATTATGAAGATATTATTCCTTCAATAAGAGAAGAAATTGAGATAAATGGTGTAAACTACTTACTTCCTTCTTTTTGTGATGGACATATGTTACTTTATCGAAAATCACAGCTTGATAGAGAATTAAGAGAAGTTGTTTCCGTTGAGGATATTATAAATACAGTTAAAGAAAATTATGATAAAACAAAAGATACATTTGTATTAAAAGCACATCCTTCAGAAATATTTTTAGATTTCCTACCTTATTTAAGAAATGAAGGTACAGATGCTTTCGATAAAGATGGAAATCCACTGTTTAATAATGAAAAAGGATATAAAGCATTACAAAAGTATTGTGATATGAAAAAGTACTGTGCAGAAGGTGTTTCTAATTATGGTAACGAAGAAGTGTTGGATGTTATTCAGAAAAACAAATGTAAACTAGGTGTAACCTGGGGCGGACAGTTAGGTCAAGTAATGAATGACAAATGTATAAGACCAGAAGATATAGAATTTTCTTATCTAGAAACATCTTGGAATGTGACTTGGTCCTTTGGAATTAATGCAAAATGTAAAGATCAAGAAAGTACTGAGAAATTTCTTGAATATATAACTTCTAAAGAAGTAGATAAAATAGTTGGTGCTTATTGTGGTAATCCAACAAGAAGATCTAGCTTTATCGAAGGTAAAAATGAATATAGATGGTACAGTGTTCTTCTTAAAATGTTAGAAAATGCTAAACCATTACCTCATTTGAAAAATACTGGACAACTAATTGGAATCATAACAGAAGAAATTACAAAAGCATTCAATAATGAACAAAGTCCAAAAGAAGCCTTGAAAAATGCTAATAAGAAAATAAACACTATGGAAGAAGGTGTTTAATTTGAGTGACTTTTTTATGCCACAAAACAACTTTCTTGGAGTTGGAAGTATAGATAAAATAAGTGAGGAAATTAGTTCACAAGGTTATACAAAATGTTTAATTATAACTGATGGAGCTATGTATAAAAGCAAAACATTTCAAAGGGTACTAAGAACATTGGTTAATGCTAATACAAATTTTAAAGTGTTTAAAGATACACAACCAAATCCTACTATAGAAAATGTGGAAGAAGCTTTTGATTTAATTAAAGATTCTCCCTGTGAATTTATTATCTCAATAGGGGGAGGTTCAGCTCACGACTTAGCGAAGGCAGTTGCTATTCTTTCAACTAATGGAGGTAAAATTTCAGACTATGTAGGAGTAAACAAACTTAAAAAAAATACGTTACCATTAATTGCTATTAATACTACAGCTGGAACAGGTTCCGAAGTAACAAGTTTTACAATTATCACAGATGCAAAAAACAAAGTAAAACTAGCAATTGTTGATAAAAGAATGACTCCTTGGATATCAGTAAACGATCCACTAACTATGGTTACAATGCCAAAAGGTTTAACAGCAGCGACTGGTTTAGATGCCTTAACTCATGCTATAGAGGCTTATGTTTCCACTAATAGTAGTCCAATGACAGATGCTTGTGCATTAAAAGCAATTAATCTTATTGGGAAAAACCTCAAATTAGCCTATGATAATGGTGAGAACATAGAGGCTAGGGAGAAAATGGCTGAAGCAGAATTTTTAGCTGGAGTAGCTTTTTCTAATGCATCTTTAGGTTATGTTCATGCTATTGCTCATCAATTAGGTGGTATTTATGACTTACCTCATGGGTTATGTAATGCAGTTCTACTTCCGTATGTAATAAAGTTTAATGGTTCTAATTTAGAAGGTAATAAATTTGGTGAAATAGCATATGAATTAGGAATTAAAGTATTTAATAAAATGAATAGATTTAGTCATAAAATGTTAATAACTCATCTTTTTAATTTAAATAAATCATTAAATATACCAACTAATTTAAAAGCTCTCGATATAAAACAAACTGATTTTAAAACTATAGCAGAAAATGCTTTGAAAGATCCTTGCAGTCTTACAAATCCTGTACAAACAGATGTAGAAGGAATTATTAAGATACTTAGGGATGCTTTTTAACTCACTTTCATTTTAAAGTTAGAAATATTAAGAGTAATAATTACTAATGAGAAACTTGAATTAAGAGCTAAAGGGGTCAACTCCCCTGAGTTTTATCTAGAAAGGTTTGAGGAGCTATGAAAGTAATAATCGTAGGTGGAGTTGCTGCAGGAATGAGTGCAGCAAGTAAAATAAGGCGTACTAAATATAATTCAAATGTTGTTGTATATGAAAGAGGGGAAACACTTTCTTATGGAGCTTGTGGTATGCCTTATTACATTGGTGATGAAATAAAAGACCATAAGAAAATGATTGCAAGATCAAAAGAAGCATTTGAAAAAATGGGTATAACAGTACATATAAAACATGAAGTAATTGATATTGATGAGAATAATAAAACTGTGGAAGTAAAGGACTTAGAAACTGGTACTATAAAACAAGATAAATATGACAAATTATTAATAGCTACAGGAGCATCTCCTTTTATTCCTAATTGGAAGGGTGTCGATGTATCTAATGTATATGTGCTAAGTACTCTTGAAGATGCAATGAGAATCAAAGAACAAGTTCAAAAAGATGATATTAAAAAAGTCGGTATTATTGGTGCGGGCTTTATTGGAGTAGAGCTTGTTGAAGCTATGTTAGGTCTTGATAAGCATGTAACATTAATTGAATTTAAAAATCAAATTCTCCCACAATTTGATAAAGAAATGGTTATACCTCTTCAAAATGAATTAACTAATAAAGGGGTTAACCTCAAACTTAGTGAAAAAGTATTAGGTTTTGAAGGAAATCAGACAGTAAATAAAATAGTTACAGATAAAAATAGTTATGAAGTTGATATGGTAATTATAAGTGTTGGAGTTAGACCAAATACATCTTTCTTAAAGAATACCAACGTGAGACTAGAGAAAAATGGGGCTGTCATAGTTAACAAGGAAATGAAGACAAATGTACCAGATATCTATGCAGCTGGTGATTGTGCTACTGTTTATCATAGAGTATTAGATAGTATGAATGCATATATACCACTTGGAACAAATGCTAATAAACAAGGAAAATTAGTAGGTTCAATTATATGTGGAAAGAAAATGAAGTTTAATGGTGCACTAGGTACTTCTATGATAAAAGTATGTGATATGGAAGGTGCTAAAACTGGATTATCTGAAAGGGAAGCAATACTCAATAACTTTAATTATAAAGCAATTACAGTTAAAGCAAGTAATCATGCATCTTATTATCCAAATCCAAAGCCTATTCATATAAAGTTAGTATATGATGTTGATACTAAAAAAATTCTTGGAGCTCAATTAATAGGTTATGAAGGAGCTGCTATTAGAGTAGATATCTTTGCATTAGCAATTCATACAGAAATGACAACAGATGAATTAGGAATGGTTGACTTTGGTTATGCACCGCCATTTGCAGGGGTTTGGGATGCTGTGCATATTGCTTGTAATGCAGTTAAGTGAGGTGAATTATGAGTAAGCTAATGACAATAACAGATGCTGTAAATCTAATAAAGGACGATATGACAATAGGAATAGGTGGTAATGTATTGCATAGGTCACCGAGTGCATTTGTCAGAGAGATAGTTAGAAATCAGAAAAAACGGCTTAAGATTATTAAAACTGCTGGTGCTTTCGATGTGGACATGCTTGTTTTAGGAAAATGTGTTTATTCTGTAGATGCTGGATTTATAAGTTATGAAACAGAGTTTGGGCTTGCACCCTTTTATCGAAAAGCTGTTCAAAACGGTGAGATAAAAGCTAATGAGCATGCTTGTTACACAGTAATAAGTGCTCTTAATGCAGCTAAACGAAATATCCCTTTTATGCCAGTAAAAGGTTTAAAATATGGTGATTTGATAACCCATAATGATTATTTTAAAATTGTTAAAGATCCTTTTGGTGAGGATGAAATTACTGTAGTAAAAGCAATTAGTCCAGATTATTCCATTATTCATGTACAAGAGTGTGATTCTAATGGTAATGCAATTATAAAAGGGGCTACTTATGATGATATTTTATTATCAAAAGCTTCTAAGAATATTATTATAACAACTGAAAAACTAATATCAAAAGCACAAATAAAACTTAATTTTGAAAAAGTATCCATACCTGGGCTTCTTGTCTCTGCAGTTGTAGTAGTACCAAAAGGAGCTAAACCTTGTAGTTGTGATAGGTGTTATGATATAGATAAAAATAAAATAAAAGAATTTTTAAGCATAAAAAACAATGATGGTTTAGAAAATTTTTTGAATCATTATGATAAAGATGATCGTAATAATCAAATAAATATTTCAAGATACTAGTTTATAAAAACAAAAATTAGGAGAATGATAAATATGATGAAAAAAATATTAAACAACCCTGAAAGCTTTGTAGATGAAATGTTAGAAGGTATTTATAAAGCACATTCTGATCAAGTTACATATGTAAATGATGACCTAAGATGTTATGTTGCAGCTAAAAAGAAAGAAGGAGAAGTTGGGATAGTAACTGGTGGGGGTTCAGGACATTTGCCAGTGTTTTTGGGGTATGTTGGAGATGGAATGCTTGATGGTTGTGCCGTTGGAGGAGTTTTTCAATCACCAAGCTCAAAACAAATGTTCGAAGTTACAAAAGCTGTTGATTCGGGAAAAGGTGTATTGTACATCTATGGGAATTATACGGGAGATATTTTAAACTTTGAAATGTCGGTAGATATGGCAGAAATGGAAGATATACGAGTTGAACAAGTAATTGTTAATGATGATGTTGCTTCTGCACCAAAGGGAGAAGAAGAAAAGCGTAGAGGTGTTGCAGGATTATTTTACGTTTATAAGTGTGCCGGAGCTGCTGCAAATGAAATGATGAGCTTAGATGATGTAAAAAGAGTAGCTGAAAAAGCAAATGCAAACGTTAGAACAATGGGTGTTGCTTTATCCCCATGTACTATTCCTGAAGTTGGCAAATCAACTTTTCAAATTGAAGACGGTATGATGGAGATGGGAATGGGGATTCATGGTGAACCAGGAATAACAAGGGAACCTATTAAATCGGCTGATGAAATTACTAATGAAATTATAAATAGAATTTTTGGGGACTTAATTTGTGAAAAAGGTGATGAAGTATCTGTTTTAATAAACGGATTAGGATCTACTCCTAAAGAAGAGTTATATATTATTTATAGAAGAGTTGAGCAAATATTAGCTGAAAAAGGTATTAAAGTTGTTAAAAACTATATTGGTGAATATGCTACATCTATGGAAATGACAGGTGCATCAATAAGTGTATTAAAGTTAGATGAGGAACTTAAAAGATTAGTATTAACACCTGTAAATACTCCATTTTTCGTACAAGTGTAATAAAGGTGAGGTGAGATGCTATGAAGCATA
This sequence comes from Eubacteriales bacterium, assembly GCA_046546235.1. Classification (GTDB taxonomy): domain Bacteria; phylum Bacillota; class Clostridia; order Lachnospirales; family DSM-24629; genus JBKGYG01. The sequence continues at coordinate 17,849 of JBKGYG010000017.1, forward strand.
TAGATAATAAAGAATTAAATGTTATTTTTCAAGTTCTTAAAGATATTATGAATGAAAATAGAGATTATTTAATCAAGTTAGATTCTGCAATTGGTGATGGTGATTTAGGTATTACCATGAGTAAGGGTTTTGATAAAGCTGCTGAAATAAGTAGCAACTTAGAAGAAAAAGATTTAGGTAAATACTTAATAAAAATAGGAATGGGAATTGCAGAAGCTGTACCTTCAACTATGGGTACGCTAGTAGCTACTGGATTTATGAATGCTGGTAAAGAATTAAAAGGTAATGAAGTATTATGTACAAAAAAAGTCGCAATATTGTTTGAAGCATTTGTAAATGGAATTATGAATCGTTCTAAAGCAAAGCCTGGAGAAAAGACAGTAATAGATTCATTATATAAAGCATCAGAAGCATTAAAAAATTCAATAGAATTACCATTAAAGGAAGCTATAAAGATAGCGTTAGTTGAAGCTGAAAAGGGATTAGAAGCTACAAAACAAATGAAATCAACTTATGGAAAAGCTGCTATTTATCAAGAGAAATCAATTGGTAAACTTGACCCAGGTGCAACTGTTGGGAAATTAATTGTTGAAGGTTTTTACAAAGCAATTGTAACTGAATAATAATATTACCTAAAGTCTTTGATAAAGGCTATTAATATTTGGTTAATGTAACATTATTGGAGGAATTAAAATGATTAAACAAGACATTCATCCTGCGGACATAATGGTATGTGCTATTTCAAAGCTATTGTTAGATAATGAAATTGTTTTTCATGGTGTTTCATCACAATTACCTATGGTTGCTATTATGCTTGCGAAACAATTACATGCAAAAAATATGACATATGTTAATATACCAGGAGGTATAAATCCAACACCTAGAAAACTTTCAACTTATTCATCTGCAGGAGCTGAATTGTACAACCAATCTGAAGGAGTATTTCGCCTTGAGGATGTGTTTGATTTGTCAATGCGAGGTAAATTAGATGTAGCTTTCTTATCGGGAGTTCAGTTTGATAAAGAAGGTAATGTAAATGCATCAGTAATTGGAGATTATCATAAACCTAAAGTTCGTTTACCAGGTGGAGCAGGTAGTGCTGTTTTAATACCAACTGTTAAAAAAGCAATAATATGGCGTTCTAAACATGACATAAGAACTTTCGTTGAAAATATTGATTTTGTTACTACTAGAGGAAATATATATAAGGTTATTACACCGTTATGTTTATTTAAATATGAAGCTGGATTATTAGATGTAGAAGCAATTAGTCCTCTTACAACAATAGATGAAGTGGTTAAGAATACTGGTTTTAAAATATCAACCGATAATTATAAAGTATTGGATTATCCGACAACAAATGAAATGAGGCTTTTAAAGAAAATTGATCCAAATAAAGAACGTTATAATGAATTTTGATAAGTATGTAACATTACAATATCAAGTTATATACAAGTTGACCTCTTTGGTGTATAATATAATGTAGATAGATATATATAAATATTAGTTTTTTTAAGGGGGCAATAATAATGAGCGTAGAGAAAGTGCCTAATTGGTTTGAGGAGGACATTCTTAATGAACTATGCCAATTGACTGAGGGATGTAGCCATATTAACCCAGAATTATACAAAAAATATGAGGTTAAAAAAGGACTTAGAGATATTAATGGAAAAGGTGTTCTTGCAGGATTGACTGAGATAGGTGAAGTGCATTCGTATATCATAGATGAGAATGAAATTGTACCTGTTCCAGGAAGACTACTTTATAGGGGAATTGATATTTCAGATATTGTTGATGGATTTCTTGCTGAAGGACGTTTTGGTTTTGAAGAAACTTGTTATTTATTATTATTTGGCAATCTACCTAAAAAAAATGAGCTAGAGAGCTTTGAATATTTAATGGGTAATTACAGGAAACTTCCTCATGATTTTGTTCGTGATATTATTATGAAAGCACCTAGCAAAGATATGATGAATGTTTTGGCAAGAAGCGTTTTATGTATGTATAGTTTTGATGATTATGCAGATGATTTATCTGTTAAGAATGTGTTAAGACAATCATTGGAACTAATAGCTAAACTGCCGCTATTTGCAGTTTATGGATATCAAGCTTATTCACATTACTTTGATAATAAAAGTTTGTTTATTCATAGTCCTAACCCTGAATTAAGTACAGCTGAAAATATATTGCATATGTTAAGGCCTGATAGTAAATATACTGAATTAGAAGCAAAACTTTTAGATTTAGCTCTAGTTCTTCATGCTGAACATGGAGGAGGAAACAACTCAACTTTTACAACACATGTTGTTACTTCTTCAGGAACTGATACTTATTCTGCTATTTCAGCAGCGCTTGGTTCCTTAAAAGGACCAAGACATGGTGGGGCAAATATTAAAGTAACTCATATGTTTGACGAAATTAAGAGGAATGTTAAAGACTGGAATGATCAAGAAGAAGTTGCCAATTATTTAGAAAAGATACTTAAAAAAGAAGCTTTCGATAGAACAGGTTTGATTTATGGTATTGGACATGCGGTTTACTCTATATCAGACCCTAGAGCAAGGATATTCAAGAAACATGTTCAAGAGCTAGCAAAGGATAAAGATTTAGAAGATGAATTTAAATTGTTTTCTTTGGTGGAAGCCTTAGCACCAGAAGTAATAAGTAAGAAGCGTAAAATGTATAAAGGTGTAAGTGCAAATGTAGATTTTTATTCTGGATTTGTATATCGCATGCTTGGGATACCAGAATCGCTTTACACACCGATTTTTGCAATGTCAAGGATAGTTGGTTGGAGTGCACATCGTATTGAGGAAATTGTAAATAGAGGTAAGATTATAAGACCAGCATATAAAAGTATATCAGATAGAAGGGAATATTTTTCAATTGAAAAAAGGTGATTGTGTAAGGGCGATTTTAATCGCCTTTTTTTTGCAAATATTTATAATTACATAATATCCCAAGGTTGTTAAAAAAGTGATATAATAAATTGTACTTACCTTACTCTAAGATCGGGTTATAAAAAAATCCAGAAAGGAGACGTTATAATGCAAAAAACAAATATAAGTGAAGGAATAAAGCACAAGAATGCTCTAGTAGTTGAAGGCGGCGCTATGAGAGGTATTTTTGCAACAGGAATTTTAGATGTTTTTTTAGAAAAAGATTTTAACCCGTTTGGTTTACATATAGGTGTTTCTGCTGGGTCTACTAATATTGCAGCATATCTAGCAAAAATGATAAAAAGAAATTATAAAGTTTTTACTGATTACTCTATACGTCCAGACTTTATTAGTTGGAAAAAATTTCTTAGTGGAGGACATTTAGTTGATTTGGATTGGTTATGGGATATTACTATAAAAGAGTTAAGATTAGATTTGAAGACTATTATTAACTCCGAAAAAATATTTTTGATCGGAGTAACAGAGGTTGAAACAGGAAGACCTATATTTCTAGAACCTAATGAAACTAATTTAGAAGAATATATCAAAGCATCAAGTGCACTTCCTATTTTTTACAGAAACTTTATAAAAATAAATAATAAGAACTATGTAGATGGTGGAGTTGCAGACCCGATACCTGTTATCGAGGCGTATAAACGAGGAGCTAAGAATATTATGGTTATACGTTCTAGGCCCTTTTCTTATAATAAAAAGATTAAGTCTAGCTATTTATTTCTAAAATTATATTTTAAGAAGTATCCTAATCTATATAAAGCTATGCTTAATAGGGGGAAAGCATATCAAGAAGCTATTAACTTTATACGTAAGCCTCCAAAAGAAATTAATATTATTGAAGTTAATCCTCCAGATGATTTTAAAACAAAACGATTAACAAGAGACAAAGACTTATTAGATCAAGATTATATAATTGCTAGAAAAATGGGATTTGATTTGATTAAAAAGTGGAATAGAATTTATAAATAATACAACACACCAATTTTATGTAGGGGCGTATCACGATGCGCCCATTTTTTTTATTAGTAAAATTCTATTTTTAAAATTATTGCTACTTAAAACATGTACCAATTGTACAACACACCAATTTTATGTAGGGGCGTATCACGATGCGCCCATTTTTTTTATTAGTAAAATTCTATTTTTAAAATTATTGCTACTTAAAACATGTACCAATTGTACAAGTATAATTAATTGTAGTTAAAAAATAAAAGATTTGCACTTGCTATTTGTATATAATATAATGTAATATGATAAGTCAAATTTTTATAAAGATTATATTAATTAGTTTTAAAAATTAAGGGGGATTTTTGTATTATGAACTGCTTTAAAATTTTAGATATTGAGCCAACTAGAGATAAAAATGTTATTGAGAATGCATATTCTAACTTAGTGGGGAATTATTCTCAAGGGAATGATCCTGAATACTTAAATATACTAATGCAAGCTTATAGAGAGGCTATAGAAATAGCAAGTGAAAAAGATCAGGAAGGAGAATCTTTAACTAATGATTTAGTAGAATCTGATGATAGTTCATTAGATGATATAACTTCTAAGTATTATTATATTAAAAATGTAGAAGATAAAAGCAAAGTAGAAGAATTTAACTTCTTATATAATAGGATTAATGATAAAATTGATAAGTATAATTTAATTCAGATAAGAACGTCAATAGATAAAATTAAAGAATTATATCCATATAATCTTGATATTTTGATTTTAGAAGCTAGATATTTTATAAATCTAGGTAAGATTAATGAAGCAACAAAAATATATAATTTTATCATTAAAGAAAGAAGAAAAGATATAAAAGCTTATTTGCATAGAGGAGAGTTGTACTTTAGATTAGGTAAACTGTATAGGGCATATGATGATTATAAAAAAGTCCTTGAATTTGATAAAAAATCTAAAGAAGCTTTATTTATGTTAGGCAAAATATGTATTAGTTTAGAAAAATATGATAAAGCCATTGAATATCTAGAAAGACATAAAGATTTATTTCATTCAAATGAAGATACAGAAATGCTCTTAGACTCAGCTTATTATTACAGAATTAGTGCATTTAAAAATAGATTAGATAATAATCCTAATGATAACGAAGCTAGGTATGAATTAGCAAAATCATATTTTACTTTTTTCAAATTGGAGAATTGTTATGATATATTGACTCAAGATTCAATTGAAAAAACAAGTGAAATGTATATTTTGTTATATAAAGTCCTTACAATGATGGACAAGGATGAATTATGTTTAAAAACAATGAATGAAGGCGTAAAAAAATATCCAGAAGACCCAGAAATAAATTATCTAAAAGGATTTATACTACAAAAAAAGGGTCAAAATAAAGAAGCAATTAAATATTATGAAAAGGCGATTAGTTTAGACTCTAATAATGTAAAATATTATGAAGATAACGCTAGGGCTCTTCTAAAAGTTAATCGATATAAAGATACGGTTGAATGTTGTGATAATGGACTTAATACAAAACCAAAAAAACCTTTGCTATTTAAATATAAAGCAGAAGCCCTTTATGAACTTAAAAAGTATGAAGAAAGTCTAGAAAACTGTGATAAATGTCTTAATCTAAATAAGAATTTAATTGAGCCTTATATTATAAAAATGAAGGTCTATAACGCTATAAATGATTACAAGACTACTTTAAAAACATATGAGAAAGCTGATAAGTTAGGATATAATACACCTGAACTCTTTATTGAAAAAGGTAATGCATTACGCAATTTAAAAAAATATGAAGAAGCTATTAAAAACTATAACATAGCTCTTGAAATGGATAATAATAATTACTGTATATATTTAAAAAAAGCATTATGTCACTACGAAGTAGGTCAGTACGTAAAAGCAATTGAACTAATAGAAAAATCATTAGAAATAAACCCAAATATAGAACAAGCATACTACTATAAAGCCTTATGCCTTAAGGAATTGTCTAATGAAAAAGAAATGTTGAGTGCAATTAATACTGGTATAAGGTTAAAAGGTAATATTCTACATAAGTTTTATTATTTAAAAGGTAAGCATTTAGAGAACAAAAACAATTATAGTAAAGCATTAAAAAATTATAGAAAAGCTATAGAAATTGAACCAGAGAATACTACTTATCAATATGATATTGGAATGATTTTAAAACAGTTAAACAAACTAGAAGAATCTAAAAACTATCTTAATAAGGCAATAGAAGTAGAAACTAATAAGTTAGATGCATTAATTGGTAAAAGCCATTCACTCTTTTGTTTAGGTAAATTGGAAGAAAGTCTTGAATTAATTGACAAGGCTTGCAAACTTGATCCTAATAATCTAATTGCTAATCAACACAAAGCACTTTGTTTATATCAATTAGAGAAAATTGAAGAAGCAGAAGTATTTTGTGATAAGGGTCTTGAAAAATTTCCAGATAATGAACAACTTATTCTTCTTAAAACAAATATATTATATGAAAAAAAGGAATTTAAAAATGGATTAAAGTATGCTAATCAGTTACTTAAGATGAATTCAGCTTCAGAAAAATATAATTTATTAAAGAATGAAATGGAAAGCCGGTTAAAGGGAAAAAGAAAAAGAAAGAGTAATAAAGAAATTAGGAAAACTAGCAGTAAAAATTAAAAAGCAATTTTTTAAATAAGTGCAGTCTAACCCCATCTTGAGAAGATGGGGTTTACAGTTTGCAGACAAAATAATTTAATATAACGTTTACTGGATGTGGCGACAGAAAAGATATAAGCAGAGAAACTTCTAGAAAAAAGATAGATAAAAACACATTAGTTAAAACTTATACAATTAACTCTGATGATATAAAAACTGACGAAGTAGAAGATGCGTAAAATTTATTGGTTTTTGTAACAATGATAATTTGTTGACATTATACAACGTTGGATATATAATATTATTATAAACAACATTGGATAGGAGATGAAAGGTTTGATAAAAACACTTATTTTATTTTATTTAAGCATAAAACCTACACATGGATATGAAATACAAAAATTTATTCAGATTAATAACATGGATGATTGGACAAAAATTCAATCAGGATCAATTTATTACGCTTTAAGTAAATTAGAGAAAGAAGGTTTTATTACATTATTTAATGAAGAGAAAATAGGAGGTAAAGTTAGAAAAATATATATGATTACAGATGCAGGCAGAGAGATTTTAGAGCAATATCAATTAGAAGAATTAAGCAGGGATATATATGATGTTGGTTCGGATAAATTTATTATTTATCCAATTTTAAAAGGATTAGATAAAAATTTGATAGTTAATCAAGTTAGAGACCATATATCTAAACTAATCAATAAGAGAAATTATATTCAAAAATGGCAAAATCTTAAAGTCAATTCTAATACACTAAAAGTAGAAAAATTAAGTTATGAAATGATGCTATCTAACATTGACTATCAAATAAATTGGCATGAAGCTTTAATTGAAGACGTAGAAGATTGTTTGGAATTAAGCAACAAAGTATCTCAATTGATTAAAAAAATTGATTTTTCAACTATAGATGATGTTAATGATGCCTACGTATCATCAGAAAAGGATAATGTAGAAAAGTTAAAACAAGAGATATTAGATAATCCTGAAAATGCAGAAGAAAAACTTGAAAAATTAATTAAAATATTAGGGAAGTAATGTACAATAAAAATTTTTATCTCTTAACATCCAACGTTGGGTATATAGTAAAGGAGTGTTATAATATATGAAAATATTAGTAGTAATGGGAAGCCCAAGAAAGAAAGATGGATACAATATTTGTAAGGTTATTGAAGAGAATATGACGCAAAAGGGTCATATAACTTTTGAATATGTACAATTAAAGGACCTAAACATTGAAGAATGTAGAGGTTGTTGCTTATGTTTACAAAAAGGAGAAGATTATTGTCCAATTAGAGATGATATAAAAATGGTAAGAGCTAAACTAAATGATTCAGACGGTATTATATTTAATTCACCAGTTTATGCTCAACAGATTACTGGTTCATTTAAAAAAGTTATTGACCGACTAGCTTATTTATTTCATAGACCTGAACTTATTGGCAAACCAGCAATTACTCTTGTTACAACAGATGGTGGGGGTCAAGGGGTTACACAAAAATATCTTAAAATGACTGCAGGGGGTTGGGGTTGCAACTTAGTGAATCAAGTAACAGTAATATCACAAATGTTTTTCAAAGAAAAAGAGTTATATAATGAAAAATATAAGATAAAAAAAGAAAAAGAATTAAAAAATATTTCAGATGCCTTTTACAGAACTGTTAAGATGAAGAAATTGCCAAGACCAAGTTATTACGACATTTATATGTTTAATGGATTGAAAAGTAAGACTTATATGTCAGAAGTAGATTATAATTATTGGGAGAATAAGGGATGGCTTAATAGTAATTATTACTATAAGACTAAAATAAGCATAGGGAAAAAATTTTTTGGTTATATGATTGATAGTATGATTAGATTAATGTGGAATAAGATGCAGAAGAATAAAACGATAAAACAATAGAGTAGAAACCTTACTAATCTTTTTAGTTTATGATACACTATAAACAAAATAAAAGTAATAGGAGGTTGTTTAATATGGAATTTCTAGAATTTGCTAAGAAAAGATATTCAGTTCGTAAATTTCAAGATAAACCTATAGAAAAAGAAAAATTACTTCAAGTAATAGAGGCAGCAAGAATTGCACCCTCTGCAGTTAATTTTCAGCCTTGGCAATTTATCATTGTTCAAGATGAAGAAGTAAAAGAAAAACTGTATGAAACTTATCAAAGAGATTGGATTAAAAGTGCTCCTGCAATTATAGTAGCTTGTGGAGATCATAGCAAATCTTGGAGAAGAAGAGATGGTAAAGACCATTGTGATATAGATATTGCTATTGCTGTTGATCATATGACTCTTGCAGCTGCACAACTGGGCCTTGGAACTTGTTGGGTATGTGCTTTTAATTCAGCGAGATGTCACGGATTATTAGACTTACCTTCTAATTTGGAAGTGATTGCTTTATTGCCAATAGGGTATCCTGAAGGAGAAGTTAATCCTAATCGCTATGAAAATAAAAGAGCTAAGTTAGATGATATAGTTAGTTGGAATGAATATAGAAAATAAATAAAAAAGACAAAAGAGCAATTTTTCTTGTTCTTTTGTCTTTTTGCATGAACTTTATTAAAATCTTCTGCGTCGTCTTGATCTTTTAGGTCTATAATATAATTAATACATTTAAATAGAAAATTATGAATGACATTTCTTGACAGAAATATTTAAATCCATTAAAATAACATTAAACAGTTAATTAACATTTATTAAATAAACGCTTATGATAAAGAGTCTTTTTTTTACTGATAATATTAAATGTTTATTTAACAAAAATTAAGTAGTTATTTAATATAAGAAAAAATATATTATGGAGGTTTTTAAATGTTAGGAATGTCATTTTCAAAAGATAAAAGTTCTAGAAGTATGATTTTAAAGAATGTTAACTTAATTGATGGATTAAATAACCAGCTAAAAACAGATATGACAATTATAATTGAGAGCGGTAAAATTACAAAAATAGGAAAAACAAAAGAAATAAGTATACCTAAAAGTGCTGAAGTTCTTGAACTATCAGGAAAAACAGTTATCCCTGGATTAATCGATTCTCATCTCCATCTTTTGCAATCTGGAGTCGACGACTTTATGAAACCTTATGCAGAAAGTGTTATGAAGAAATTAAAAAGAAATGCTTACATAACTTTAAAATCAGGTGTGACGACTGTTAGGAATATGCCTGGTGCACCTGGAAATAGTGTGCTTAAATTCAGAGATAAGATTAATAAAGAGCAAATCTTAGGGCCAAGAATAGTAAACTCAGGACCAGCTCTTACTATTCCCTATGGATATTTTAGCTTAAGATCGTATATTCCATTTAATAAAATAGTACGATTTGTTTTTAGTTATATCTTTAAGGTAAGAGGACTATCAATTGATATAGAGAGTGAAAAAGATGTAGAAGATGCAGTAAAAAAAGCGATAAACAATGGTGCAGATTTTATAAAAACTATTACCCCAGGAACACCTTTTGCAATAGGTGGTGATTGTGAAAAATTAAAAGAAGAGTTATTAGAAAAAGGGGTTAAATTAGAATTTATAGAAGCAAAAATGAAATCAGAAATACTAGAAGCCATAGTAAAAGAGGCTCATAGTCAAGGACTAAAAGTAGTTACTCATACTATTTGTGGCCCTGATGGTTTTAAAAAAGCAGTAAAAATAGGTGTGGATAGTATAGAACATACACCATTTGGATTAATAGATGATGAGACATTTGATATGATGAAGAGTAGAAATATATATTGGGTACCAACGGCTTACCCATTTTTTCATTGGAAGAATCTTATAGATAATGAAAAAGTTTATGATACACCTAAGATGAAAGAATTAATTCCTGAGCCATTTCATTCTTTAGGAAAAAAATCTTTAAAACAAGTTAGGGATGGAATAAAAAAGGGAGATAATCCTATATGGACTAGGTTTTATAAACAGATGGAACCTTTTCAAAAAGAATACTTTCCTACTAATTTTAAACGAGCTATTGAAAAAGGAATTAAAATCGTAGCAGGAGTAGATGCTGGTGCTTCAGGGGCAGGATATGTTCCCCATGGCCAACTGTATCACGAATTAGAACTTTTTGTTAAAAATGGAATGAGTGAATTTGAAGCTATTCAAACGGCAACTAAAAATGCATCAGAATTATTAGGAATGGAAAATGAAGTGGGAACTATAGAAGTAGGGAAATATGGAGATTTTGTAATTTTAGATAAAAGCCCACTGGATAATATATCTAATCTAAAGAGCATTTACTTAGTTATAAAAGATGGTGAGGTTGTTTTTGATAATAATAAGAATATAAGTAAATAGATTATTTTCTGGAGGTACAATATGGAAAAATATTTGGAAAGAATTGAATTGGAAACAGACCCAATATGTGAGATGTTATTTTGTCTGCATAGAGTTGGCATTAATGATAAATACAAAGAAAATTTGAGTGATTATGGTCTTGAGTTAGATGGGGAAATTAATGACTGGATTGTTAAAGTTGCGGAAGAATTCAAGCCTGCAAAAAAAGAATTATTAAGTAATTATGTTACAGAAGAAGGATTTTTTGTATTAGGATTATCTTTTATACTAAAGCAATTTAATGAAGAGGTAACTTTTGAAGAATTTATTAATGCTGTTAAAAAAACACCTAACGATGAATTAATCTTTATGTTGTTAGCACCTGGATGCGAAGGTAAGCTTACTAAAGAGAAATTATCTGAGTTAAAAAAAGATAATAAAGCAATTGATATTATTGAAAAATATTTTTCTGTTGCTTCTAATACAAAATGGACTATATACAAAATCTTAAGTAAACCTGAATCTGTAAGAGAAGAACTAATAGAATTAATAACATATTTTTATAACAAGTTTTACAAAGAAAAAGAAGTAGAGATTCAAAAATTCCTAAGTAAGCATATAAAAGATAACGAAGAGCAACTAAAGTTTTCATTTATTAAGAGTATTCTTCAAATTATGCCAGAAAATTACCTTGAAAAAATATTAGCTGAGAAAGAATCTATAGATGTATTAATTTCTTATAGTGTTGAATATGGTAGTTATTTTGCTATAGGTGAAGATGAATTTGTCATAGGGTATAGATATTCGGAGTTAATGGAGGTACTATTAGGAGAAACAAATAGCATATTAAATCAAGCTAATTTACTAAGAATTTTATCTGATAAGACTAGACTAAAGATACTTTTAGAAATGAGATCAGGTTCAAAATATTTAACTGAAATAGCTGAAAAACTTGGGATTAGTAATCCAGCAGTTAAATATCACTTTAACAAATTTTTAAGTGTTGGTTTGATAGAAATTGAAAAATTAGAAAATAGGATTTATTACAGGCTGAAAAAAGAAACCATAGTTAAACTTATTGAGGAGTTAAAAAAAAGTTTTGATTTGTAAAGGACAAAAGTGGCT
>JBKGYG010000018.1:0-29211 GCA_046546235.1 Eubacteriales bacterium
TGACCTGATATGGGCCTTAATTTTTGTCATATTGGTTGGACTTGGACCGCTTGCCGGGATCCTGACCATTTTGGTTGATACTATTGCCCTTTGCGGACGTTTTTTTGCCGAACGTATTGAGGAACTGGATCAAGGGCCGATTCAAGTGCTTAAATCCACCGGTGCATCCCGTTTGGGTGTTATCTCAGGCGGCGTCATACTGCCTGCATTCCCTTCTTTTGTCGGAACGAGCCTCTATGCTTTTGAAAAAGCAATCCGAGGGGCAGTTGTTCTGGGTCTTGTTGGTGCAGGGGGGATAGGGATTGAGTTAAAGACTTCTATGACCTTGATGCGTTACGATGAAGCATTGACAATCATTATGATGATTCTAATTGTTGTTTTTGCCGTTGAACATATCTCTACGGGCATCCGCAAAAAATATCTCTAGCCGTCTGGGAGCGCCTAAGCAAAACTTCTAAGCAGAAAAGCCGTAAAGATAGGTATTTATTATTTAATTATTAATTTTTTGAACTTTTATTTCAGGAATTACTGAATTACAGCAATTGTGAGCATGCCGCAAGGATGATCTTGGGTACTTATAAACTGATCTCAGTCATTTCTGTGGACTTAATATAATCTTATTTTCAACAATTGTAAAATACTAAAGAGAATAAACCTTGCTTAAATGCTGGGTTTTCTTCTCTTTTTAAGTTGTAAAAGTTATCAACAAAAGGTTTAATGATAACAGCAGCTGTTCTAGCATAATTAGCAACCATAGTATGAGAAATCTTAATGTTATGTATATCTCTTAAAGCTTCAGCAGTTTTACGAAGAGATAAGCCAAGATTAACATGATAAGAAAGGCATAAACCCATAACGTGAGCATTTTTCTTCCTAAACTTAAAATTAGTAGCCTAAGAAGGAAGAGCATTCAAATCCATCTTGAAAAAATCAATAGCAAACTCACGATTAATATAGTGAAGCTTGTATTTATAAATGTGTTTAGGATTTATGTCCTTAGGAAGTTTTTCGCCAATAATAAAAGTTTGCAAACAAAAGCATTCCTAGATAGTCTGAAAAAACTAATCAAACGTATTGTGATAGAAACTCTTTACCGGGCAACTTATATAACGTTATTTCAAAGTATTAAACATTATATCCTTAAATAAAGGAGACATCTCGGGAACTATACTCAATAATGGGGTGTGTTTTATTAACAGAGCATTAAATACCTTGACAAATCACTAGTATAAATTATACTACAAATAAATAGAAGTTATTACATATATATAGAAAGGGGAAGGATTATGCCATTAGATAATATATTATTTGCTTTTGGTTTGACTTTATTTGCTGGATTGGCAACAGGTGTAGGGAGTGCATTAGCTTTTTTCACAAAAAGGACTAATACAAGGTTTTTATCTGTTTCTCTTGGTTTTTCAGCAGGCGTGATGATATATGTATCCTTTGTAGAGATATTTGTAAAAGCAAACGAGTCATTAGTGGAAGAGCTAGGCAAAAGAAGTGGGACGTGGGTTACAGTATTAGCATTTTTTGGAGGGATTTTATTAATTGCAGCTATTGATAAATTGGTGCCAAACTTTGAGAACCCTCATGCTATGCATTCAATTGAAGAAATAGATTCTGATGAAAAAGAAAAAAACAAAAGACTTTTAAGAATGGGGATAATGTCTGCCATAGCTATTGCTATACATAACTTTCCTGAAGGTTTAGCAACCTTTACAGCTACATTAAAAGATCCTAATTTGGGACTTCCTATTGCGGTAGCTATAGCAATTCATAATATACCAGAAGGCATTGCTGTTTCTGTGCCAATTTTTTATGCTACAGGCAGTAAAAAGAAAGCCTTTTTCTACTCATTTATATCAGGATTTTCTGAACCAATTGGGGCTATTGTAGGATTTATATTGTTATCAAGATTCTTTAGTGAATTAACATTTGGTATATTATTTGCAATGGTAGCAGGAATAATGGTCTATATTTCGTTAGATGAATTATTGCCAGCATCAGAAAAATTTGGAGAGCACCATCTTTCTATTTATGGATTAATTGTAGGAATGGCTGTTATGGCTATTAGTTTATTGCTGTTTATATAAATTTAATTTAGTTCTTTTACCCAAATATTCATATTTTCAAATTGACCGCAAATGTGAGCATGATTAATTAACTTTCCACCATATTGATAATTATGTTTTGCAAAGACTATATTCATTCCAATAGAGATAGACCTTGCCATGCTATAAAGAGATTTAAAATTTTTATTTTTTAAATCTTTCTCAAGTTCATAAATTAATCTGCTCATTAAGCCATGACCTCTATGGGAAATATAGGTTGCACAATCTGTCATTTCAGCATTAAAATTAGTGGGATCAATATCTGCTGATGCAGCACTTACTATTTTATCGTTTTGTAAGGCTACCTTAAAAACGACATTATTATTCATTGCATAGAGAATATAATCTGGATCATTCATAGGGGATGGATAAGTTTCAAAAACACTATCATAAAGTGTAGCTAATTGTTTAACATCCTCTTTATGCCCATCTCGAATAAAATAATTATTATAAGTATGAACTTTATAATTATTATTTATATATTCTCTTGCTTCAATTAAAACTTCTTCTTCTTCTGGAATGTGTAAGCACATCTTACGTTCTGGAAGAAGAAACTTAGAGAGGAAATATCCTGATTCTCCATTTAAGAAATTATTTGCTTTCGCTTCCATTATAAATCCAAGATCTTTAAACTTATTAACCTCGTCTTTAGAACCAATATAAAATATTTTGCCAACATCTTTTTCTTTCGCTAAGTCTAATATTTTATCTATTAAGTTTTCGGCTAAGCCAGAATAACTAACAATTTTTATTCTATTATTAAAATCGTCCATTTTTATTTTTGACGTTCCTTCTATGAATTGAATTTTTTCAACCGTAGGGATATCTAAGAGCATCTCAAAAGCACCTCCAAGTATACTTTATAAATAGTTATAATTTAGTTTTGCCATTTTTCATATAAAAACTCTTGGTAAGAAATTGTAGGATTTAAAGTTTTAATACGCATATGTCGACATAAACTATACATAATGAAAAATACAAATTAACATATATAAATATATTTTAATAATTAGGGTGATATTATGAAAGTATTAGAAACGAATCAGAATCAAAACCTATTCCCAATTCAATATAAAAATGAAGAAGTTGGACAAGTTGGTGATAAAATCTATGGTACATTTATGGGAAATGAAAAAGAAGACTCATTTGTTAAAATAAATGAGAGTCTTTTTGCAATGAATCATCCTGATTTAAAAAACAAAGTTAAAGGAGATACTTTGGAATTTAATATTGTTAAGAAAAGTAATGAAAAACTTTATATTGAATATATATCTGAAGGGGAAAAAAACCAAAGCAGAAAAATGAATCAACTAGACACAACAAGAACATCTGATATAACAACATTTGTTCAGAGATTAGAATATAATCTTAACGATCAGAAAGATTTTAACAAAGAAGTAAAGGAGCATATTGAACAGGTAATATCAAGGATAACACAAGAAGATGCTACATATATGATGGAGGAAGGTATTAATCCTGAAAAAATAAATCTTGAAGATTTAAATAACATACTAACAAGGATTAAGAATGACAATTTAGGTCAAAGTGATATAAAAAGTTTAGAACTAGAAAAATTACTAAAACAGTTTTCCGAGTTAACAGGGAACAAAGAACAATTAAAAAGTGTTATAAGCAAGTTAAAGCAATTTCATCTGCCAATTAATCAACATACAATATCTAAGGTGATTAAGGAGATAAATAAAATAGATTCAGTTATAAATTTAAATGATAGTTCAATAGCTCAACTACTTAAAGATAACAAAGAATTAAACTTAGGAAACTTATATAAAGCAAAACATACAACAGCAACTTCTCATACTCAAAATCAAGAAGAAATTGACTTCGAGCCCTTAGAGGAACAAATAAGGCAAATAATAGAACAGACAGAAAGAGAGGCTAATACTGAAAATATTAATAAGGCCAAATGGTTAATAAAAAACGATATTCCTTTAACAAAAGATATGCTACTAAAATATGAACAATTAAAGGAACTTCCTAAAATAAGCATGGAAGACAAAGTAACAGCTTTAACTAAAACAATAAGTAAAGGAAAATCACTAGAGCAGACAGAACTTATAAAACCATATTACACAGTTGATAAAGTTAGCAAGCAAAAATTTAAACAGATAAATAAACAAGTAAAAGAAATTAATGAAGAACAAATAAAGAATGTAATTAAAAAGGAATTACCAATTACAATAAAGCATTTAAATAAAGAATCAAAACAAAAAATAAACTTAACAGAAAAGGAACAAAAAAATTTTATAACTGCAAAAAGACAATTAGAAGAAATACGTTTAAGGTTGACGTATAATTCTGTAACAAAGCTTATGGAAAAAGGCATAAAAATAGAAACAGAACCTTTAGAAAAAATTGTAGAGGAATTAAAAGAAAATGAACAAATGTATAATCAACAATTATTAAAGGAATCAGGGGTAGAAGCGACAGAAGAAAATAAAGAGCTTTTAACACAAACTAGTCAACAGATAAAATCGTTACAACGGGTACCAATGACAATATTAGGGAAAATAATGCAAGCGTCTAAACCAAAGACAATTGAAGAAATGCATAAAATAGGTATAGAAGAACAACAACTTTGCGAAAGAGCACATGAAAAGTATGAGACATTACAAACTCAGCCCCGCAAAGATTTAGGAGATTCATTAATAAAAACGTATGACCAAATTAACCCTATATTAGAAGACTTAGGATTAGAAACAACTCGTGGAAATCAACGAGCTATTAAGATACTAGCACATAATGAAATGCCTATAACAAATGACAATGTTATAACAATAAAATCATTAGATACAAAAGTAAATCAATTATTGTCAAAACTACACCCAGCAGTAATTGTACAAATGATAAAAGAAAATAAAAATCCTCTAAATATACCATTAGAACAGTTATTAAAAGAAATAGAATACATAAAAGAAAAAATTGGAATTACCAATCAAGAACGAATAAGTTCGTATATTTGGAGACTTGAGAAAAACAATCAATTATCGAATAATGAGAGAGATGGATTAATAGGATTTTATAGATTATTAAGAAGTATTGATAAATCAGAAGGGAAAGTGGCTGGACTATTATTAAAACAAAACATCCCTATAAATTTAAATAATATGTTAACGGCAACAAGATTATTAAAACATAAAAAAATAGACGTTAACATAGATAAAGAGTTTGGTATGCTAGAAGATTTAAAGGGAGAGTCTCAAAACATTCAAGAACAGTTAAAAGAAGTATTTGATATTAATTTAGAAAAGGAATCAGTATCAAATTCTACTCAATATATAAAAGAGCTAATAGAAAAAATAAAAGAGCTATCAGTTCCAGAAAAATTATTGAAATTAAGTGAAAAAGATTTTAAAACATTATCCCTAGAAAAATTAGTAGATGTACTAACTGATATTGATAGTAAAATAGAAGGTAATAATCAAGACATACAAGAAAAAATAATTGATCAAATTCAACAAATAAATAATGTAAAAGAAGAAACCATAACATTTATGAAAGAGTTAGAAATACCTTTTAATGTAAAAAATATATTAGCAAGTCAGACATTACTTGAGCAGCCATATTTATTGCATAAAGAGCTTATAAATATTTATAAAAAAACTGAAAAAGATCAAAGGCATAGTATTGATAATATATTTAAAAAAATACTAAATACCAAAAGTGAGGACCTAGAACAGAATCTAAACTTGTTAAGAGAAGAAATAGAAAGCATTCATAAGGACGAAGAGGCAAGTATAACAAAAGGGACTTCAGAACTATTTAATTCATTTGAACAAGTAGAAGGGTTACTACATATGCAAGAGCATTTGAGTAAAAAAGGGTTTTTCCAAGTTCCTATTATCTTTGGAGATAAATTAACTCAATTAAATGTACATATAATTGAAAATCAAGGAACAAGCAAAGAAGTTAAAGAAATATATTGTTCTTTACCAACAGATAATTTTGGAAAAATAAAGGCTAAAATCCAGTTAATAAATCAAGAGCTTAACGTAGAAATTATCTTAGAAAGCGAGGAAAACATTCAAAAGATTAAGCCGTATACAAAGAGTTTACAAGAGTCTTTGGAAAAGGAGGGTTACAAAATTAATAATATAAATTTAAAAAAAGATATTTCATCTAAAAAGTTTGTAAAAAATAGAACAAAGGCACCTCAAAAAGATAGATTGTATGATATTTTCATCTAATTTTTACAAAAGGATTCTCAGAATATCTATCAAGTTAAATATTTTAAGTTTATGGCGAAGTTTTTCATTTGCGTTAGAATATATAATGAAAGGAATGGGAGTATGGATAAGAATGTTAGACAAGGGAAAAAAGATGAACACTCACTATATCAGTTAGCAAAATCATTTGTTAATGCTATTCAAGAAATAGAAAAAAAAGAAAGTAATCGAAAAATAAGAAGAAATGCCTATTAATGAAAACGATAAGAACACCGATATAAAAAATAAGTGATAACAAGAAAGACAAAAATGTTAAAAATAGTTAAATATTAAATATAAGAGGTGAAAAAATTGCGTATAAACCATAATATTCCAGCATTAAGATCATTACATCAATTAGATAATACAAATAAAAGTTTAGATAAGACATTAGAAAGGTTATCTTCAGGGTTGAGAATAAATAGGGCATCAGATGACGCAGCAGGATTAGCAATTACTCAGAAGATGGATACACAAGTTAGAGGGCTAGATCAAGCAAAAAGAAATGCAATGGACGGTATATCCATGATACAGACAGCAGAAGGAGCTTTAAATGAAGTTCATGCAATGCTACAAAGAATAAGAGAATTATCTGTACAAGTTTCTAACGGAACGTATGATGAAGATGATAGAAGATCTGTTCAGAATGAAGTAAAACAATTACAAGATGAGATTCAAAGGATTTCTGAGAATATTGAATTTAATGAGAGAAAGTTACTTAACGGAGACATTGACCGCAGAGCATTTCCAGATACATCTGATGTCTCTATAGTATCATTGACAGATACAGTAAATCCTGGCACATTTCAACTAGAAATAACAGATGATGCTAGTAAGGCAGCGATTATTGGAAATCCGGCTACAACTAATGATATAACAGGAGTTATTAATCTTAACGGAGAAGAAGTAGAAATCTCGGACACAGATTCAGAAGACATTGTTTTTAATAAACTTAGAGGTTTGGCTGAAACTGTTGGGGCAAACTTAGTAGCCTATGAAGATGGAACTACACCACCTGTTGCAACACAGTTTAAATTAGATGGAAGTACATACTTGATGTTTGAGATGAAAGAGTATGGAGATGACTATAGCTTAGATATAAATGCATCAGATACACAATTACTTCAGAATCTGGGGCTTGACACTACAGCAACAAAAATACCAGGGGAAAATGTTGAAGCAAATATAAATGATGCAACTGATTTTAGTACAACATCAACTATTTCAACTAAAGGTAATATTGTAACAATAACAGATATTAATGGATTTGAGATGAAGATAGAGGCAGAAGAAGGAATAGTTGCTAATAATGCCAATAACCCAGTTCAAGCAACTATAAATGTATTAGATGCAGGACCATTAGATTTGCAAATAGGAGCTAATGAAGGGCAATCAATGGAGGTAAGAATACAGAACCTATCACCAAAGGCTTTGGGTATGGACAAGATGAATCTTTCTACAGCATCTGGTGCCCAAAAAGCTATAACAACTGTAGATTCGGCAATCGATATGATTTCTTCGGTACGTTCAAAATTAGGGGCTTATCAAAATAGATTAGAGCATACAGTAGCGAATTTAAGTGTAGCAGCAGAGAATATGACAGAATCATTATCAAGAATCGAGGATGCAGATATGGCTTTTGAGATGGCTGAGTACACTCAAAAAAATGTATTATCTCAAGCTGGAGTTTCTATGTTAGCACAAGCAAACCAAAGGCCTCAAAGCATTCTACAACTTTTACAAGGATAGGTGATGTGATATGATGGAAGATGGTTTTAGGGAATATAATGCAAGAGTTGTTCAAGCTTCAAAATGTGAATTGGTTGTTATTTCATATGAATTTATTTTAGACCTTATACAAGACGCTGAGAGAGCTCTAGAGCAAAATAATAAAGAACTTTTTGAAGAAAAAGTAAAAAAGACTCAAAAGGTTTTAAAAACCCTAATAAATAGTTTGGATTTTTGTTACGATATCTCAAGGAACTTAATGTCTTTATATATTTATACTAATCAACAATTGGTATATGCCTTGTTTTCTTATAATGATATATACTTGAAAAATGCTGAAAAAATACTTGATATTCTTTTAGCTGGTTGGATGGGCGTATGTGATGATGAAGAATCCAACCCATTAATTACAAATGCACAAAAACTTTATGCAGGACTTACATATGGAAAAAAATCATTAAATGAAACAATATTAAATGATAGTGAGAGTAGAGGGTTAAAAGCATAATAGTTATTTATGAAGCCAGGAGTTTAATAGCTCACTGGCTTTTGTAATTAAAAAATATATTTGCCATTATTTGTATAAAAATATATAGGATTGACTATAATTTTTAATGAAATAGTTTTTGAAAAAGAGGGATATATTATGAAGACAAGACAATATAATCATAATAACGAAAAATATGAATTTGATGTTGATAATTATGAAGAAGAGTTGTTGTTAAAAGATATTGAAGAAGTTAGGAAAGCACTTAGCATAGCCTACACTAACTTTGAAAATGTTACTGAACCAGATCTTATTGATAGTTGCATTTATGAATTACAAGCTATACAAATGAAACATCAGTATCTTATTAACCTTGCTAAAGACAGAAATATAGTTGCAGATATTAGATAGACATTCATATCCTCGTACAAGTTTGTATATATATAGATTAAGACTTGTGTTAAGTTGGGGGTAAAATGTCAGATAATCAAATATTAGTTATTATAATAATAGCATGTTTAATAATAATGGGGATTGCGATTGTAGTTAAAAAGACCCATGTAATTGTATCAATTATATTAAAGGGGGCATTTGGATTACTTAGTATTTACTTAACAAATGAAATAATAGCCACGGTTAGACTTGATTTAGCTGTAGGACTTAACTTAGGAACAGGACTTTTGACGGGGATTCTTGGATGGCCTGGATTTATTTTGTTATATATTTTAGCAATATATGATTTTTTTACAAAATAAAAAATAGAATTTTAAAGCAAGTTACACATATTAGTGTGACTTTTTTCTTTTTGGAAATTAGTGAGTAAAGCTTATTTTTATTACCGTGAACAAGTGAGGCGTATATCAATACGAATAGTTACAAAAAAATTCAAAATATAACAAAATTATAATAAAAGAGAAAAAACAATAGACAAATAATCGAAAATGATATATAATACAAAAATAATGCTGAATAAAATAAAAACAATAAAATAAACATGAAATATTTGTATATTTGGCTGTTTTTAGTTAACACTGGGTTTAATTAGAGGGGGGAGTAACATGGACTGTATTTTATATGGTCTATTAAGCATTGTATTAATATTATCAGTATGTTCAGATAAGAAAAATTACAAAATAAGAAATACTTATCTTGTAATAGGGAGTACAGGTGGGTTAATAGTAAATTCTATTAATTTGGGGTTAGTAGGATTTTATAAGTCAATTCTTGGATTTTTATTTCCCATGTTTTGTTTAATGATTCTATTTGCATTACATATGATAGGTGCAGGAGATATAAAACTTTTTTCAACCATTGGAGCTATAATGGGAATAAGGTTTATTATGTTGTGTATGATATTATCTTTTGTGATTGGGGGTATTATATCATTAATAATTCTTATTTTTAGTAAAAATTTATTTGTAAGAATACAGTATTTTATAAATTACTTTTCAAAGTTAATTCAAACAAAAAAAATAGTACCTTATTATGATAAAGAAGTGGATGGATATAAGGTAGTTATTCATTTTTCATATGCAATAGGTATAGCTACTACTATTCAGCTTGTCTTTGAATATTATAATATTAGTTATTTGTAGAAAAAAATCAATAATTAATAGTTTTTGGGGGGAGAATTATGAGATATTATAATTTAGTTATAGGCGATGAGGATTATCAGTATAATAAAAATTTAGCAACTTACATAAATAGTGATGAAAGAAAACTTTTTAAAGCAAAGGGTTTTTCTGAAGAAAATATATTAGGAGAATATGTTAAAAACAATAGTATCGATATATTATTGATAACACCAAGTATGATAAAGGATGTTTATACAAAGAAAGCAAAATGTGTAATTTTATTATCAACAGGTAAAATACCAAATAAAATCAAAGAGATACCAGCAATATATAAATATCAGTCAGTGAATAGTATTGTGAAGGAAATATTGAATATTTACTCCGATTATAACCAAGATCATATATTAAATAAAGACACTAATACTCAGATAGTAGGGGTGTATTCACCAATAGGTAGAGTTGGAAAAACAACTATTGCTATATCATTAGCATCCTTAATAGGGAAAAGCAAGAAAGTTCTTTATCTAAATCTTGAACCTTTAAATACTATCTCATGTTTTTTGCAATCGAATAATCAATATAATTTATCAGACTTACTTTATTACATAAAACAAAAACATCCTAATTTATTATTAAAGCTAGAAGGGATTAAGGAAACTATTAACTCAATTGATTATGTATCATCAGTTCGTTGTTATATAGATCTTTTTGAAACAAATATAGATGAATGGAGGTATCTATTATCAACTTTAAAAGAAGAATCAGATTATGAAGTAATAGTTATGAACTTTAGTAATTCATTTTATGAGTATACAGTAGATTTATTAAATGAATGTGATAAAAATTTTGTAGTATTAGTACCAGAGAAAACATCATTTGTACAAATAAAAGAGTGGCAACATGCTATGTCATTATTAAAACAAGACAAATTATTTGAAAAGATAGTATATGTTGTAAACAATCAAGAACCAAATTATAACTTAGCTTACATACCTGATTATTTGAAAGACTATATCCAGATTCCGTATGAAGAACAACTATTAAGTGAGAGTAATGATTTTTATATTCAGCATAATAATCAATTTGGACAAGCGATTAGTCAATTAATTCAAACATTAAAGGAATAAATGTATTTTAAATGTTTTTGGAGGGGTAGTATGCAAGACAATATGAGGGAGAGATTAAAACAAAAGGTAATAAATAGAATAGATTTATCGAAAGATATGATGGATGAAGAGATTCACAATATTATTGATGATGTTATATTTGAGACTTGTCAGAATGAATTTTTAAGTTTGGCTCAAAAGGAAATGTTAAGCAAAGATTTGTTTAATACAATAAGAAAATTAGACGTTCTACAAACCTTAGTAGACAACCCAGCTATTACAGAAATAATGGTTAATGGGCCTGATTGTATTTTTGTTGAAAGAAATGGACAGATAAGCAAATGGGATAAACAGTTTGAAAGCAAAGCTAAGTTAGAAGATGTTATTCAACAAATAGTATCTCGAGTTAATCGAGTTGTCAACGAAGCCTCTCCAATTGTAGATGCTAGGTTAGAAGATGGATCAAGAATTAATGTAGTATTGCCACCAATAGCACTAAATGGGCCTATTTTAACTATAAGAAAATTTCCAGAAAAACCACTAACAATAGAACAATTAATTAACTGGGGCTCAATGACAAAAGAAGTGGCAGATATATTAGAGAAAATGGTAAAAGCTAAATATAATATTTTTATATGTGGTGGGACAGGGTCAGGAAAGACCACTTTTTTAAATGCTTTATCTAATTTTATTCCAAAAGATGAGAGAATTATAACCATAGAGGATTCGGCGGAATTACAGATTAGAGCTGTAGAAAACTTAGTAAGCCTAGAGACAAGAAATGCAAATATAGAAGGAAATAATGAAATAAGTATAAGAGATCTTATAAAATCGTCATTACGAATGAGACCAGATAGAATTGTTGTAGGAGAAGTAAGGGGGCCAGAAGCTTTAGATATGTTACAAGCTATGAATACAGGGCATGACGGTTCTCTATCTACTGGGCATGCCAATTCAACAAAAGATATGTTAAGCCGTTTAGAAACTATGGTTTTAACTGGGGCAAAGATGCCATTAGAGGCTATTAGACAACAAATTGCTTCAGCTATTGATGTTATGGTTCATCTTGGAAGATTAAGGGATAAATCTAGAAAAGTCTTAGAAATAGTAGAGATTTTAAATTATCAAGAAGGAGAAATATTAACTAATCCATTATATACTTTTGTAGAAAAAGGTGAGAACCCAGAAGGGAAACTAATTGGTGAGCTAGAGAGAACAAAAAATGATATGCAAAACATAGTTAAATTTCAAATGGCAGGAATTAAAAATATATTTGATTATAAGGATAATAAACAAAGGGGAGGTGTCTGATTTGAAAAAAATATCCTTCTTAAAGAGAAAAGATGAAAAGACAGCACCTAGAACATATGACAGTTATGACATGAATATAAAAGAATATATTTTATATTATGCATTAGGAATAGCATTATTTTTCATGATTGGCATTTTGTTTTATAATAGAGCGACAATTGGCTTATTGCTATCACCATTAAGTTATTTTTTTGTAAAAGGAAGAAAAAAAGAGCTATTAGAAAAACAAAGCTTAGAACTTAATATTCAGTTTAGAGATGCTATATATTCAATATCTTCTGCTCTTAACGCAGGATATTCTGTAGAAATGGCATTTAGAGAAACTGTAAAGGATTTATCGTTAATATATTTGGATCCTAAGACTCATATTATTGTGGAATTTAATTATATGGTAAGACAGATTGAGATGAATATACCAATAGAAGCTATACTTCATGACTTTGCAAAAAGGACTGGTATTGAGGATATAGAAAACTTTTCTGATGTATTTGCTACTTGTAAGAGAACAGGTGGGGATATAATAAAAGTAATAAGAAATACATCAAAAACTATTGCAGAGAAGATAGATATTAAAAGAGAAATTAATTTATTAATATCTCAAAAAAAGTTCGAACAAAAAATAATGAGCTTAATACCTTTTGGGATAATACTATATCTTTGGTTATCATCACCAGGCTTTTTAGATGTTATGTATAACACAGGCATGGGGATTGTAATAATGAGTGTTTGTTTAATTATATACTATTTAAGTTATTTACTATCTAAAAAAATTATGAAAATAGAAGTATAAAGTTGAGGGGCTGGAAATGGTTGGAATTATAACTTGTGGAATAATTATAGTTATTATTATTATATTTTTTCTAATAAGCATGAACTATGATAAAGAAGAGCTTAATAATTTAAATAAAAAAGAATATCCATTGCATCAAATAATGCCAATGAGTTTATTTTTGATGGACAAAATTTTAAAAGTAAAACATAGGACAAAATTAGATCAACAATCAAAAGAAAAATTAACTATAATATATGGTCAAAAAGATTCGTTATACAGATTAAGATTACATATGGCAGATAAGATTGCTTTAAGTATTATTATAATATTTTGTGTTAGTTGCCTTGGTTTATTAGCAGGCCTAAAGGATTATGACACTACAAATCTTTTAGAGGGAAATAAATTGAAACGGCCAGAATACAACGAAGGAACAAGAACATATAACTTACAAGCAAAATTTGAAAACGACGGGAAAATACAATATAAAGATATAGAAATACCAGTGAATGAACAAAAATTATCACTAGAAAAAACGGAAGAACTTTTTGATTACGCGACAAAATATATAGACAAAAATATTTTAGGAGAAAATAAAATCCTAACAACGGTTCAATATCCCCTTAAATTATTTAAAAAAATACCCAATACTAAAATAGAAATAAAATGGATATCTAACAAACCAAGTATTTTAGACGAAAAAGGAACAATTAATTATAATGAAGTATCTAAAGAGGGAACATCAATTATATTAACTGCAATAATTAGTCATGAAGATTACGAAATCGAGTACATAGTACCTGTAACAATATATCCATTAGAGCTTGACTTATCAGCATTAATCGAAAAAGAGTTACAACTTCTCATTGAGGATATTAATAGTAAAAGACTAGAAGAAACAGAAATAGTTTTACCAGAAACTCTTAGTAATAAAGAAATTAAAGTAGAATGGGAAGAACCAAAATCAAATACAACATTTAAAATATTTGTTTTTGGAATATTTGTAGCAATAATTATATTTTTTATAAAAGAAGAAGAATTAAAAAATAAAGTGGAGTTAAGGAATCAAGAGATTCGTTTAGATTTTCCTGAATTTGTAAATAAGCTAACATTGTTAGTATGTGCAGGAATGACAATTACAAAAGCTTGGGGGAAAATTGTATCAGATTATAGAAATCAGGTTAATGAAGAATCTGGTAAAAAAAGGTATTTATATGAGGAAGCAAAAAGAACATGGTTTGAAATACAAGGGGGGAATTCAGAATTAGTCGCTTATGAAAATTTTGGGAAGAGATGCAAACTTCCAGAGTTTATGAAGTTCAGTTCCCTTATTGTTCAAAACATGAGAAAAGGAACAAATACATTAATAGAAGCTCTTAGAGAACAATCAGAAGAAGCATGGCAAAAAAGAAAAGACATTGCAAAGATTCTTGGAGAAAGAGCCAGTACGAAGCTGCTTATACCAATGATGTTAATGCTTTTGATAGTTTTAGTTATTATAATGATACCAGCGTTTATGTCTATGAGTATTTGATATTATAATAATCATGCAAAAAAGCATGTTATATAAAATTTAAAAATACGAAGGAGGTAAAAAGATGGATTTATTAAAACGTTTTTGGCAAGAGGAAGATGGATTAGGTGTTGTAGAAATAATTTTAATCATTGTTGTATTAATAGCCCTTGTAGTTCTTTTTAGAGATAATATTGAAAGATTGATTAATAAGCTATTTGATAATATTAATAAAGACGTTGATTCAATTTAAAGGGGGCATATATTAGAAAAGATAGGGGGGAGTGTTGTGAAAACTTCTAATCAAGAAGGGGTAATTACTATATTTTTAAGTCTAATTATTCTTATGATGTTATGCATTATTGCCACTACAGTAGAAACAACAAGGATACGTATAGCAAAAGCACAAGTTGAAAGGTCGCTTAATACAGCAATGAATTCAGTATTGGCAGAATATGACTCGGAGTTAATGGACGAGTACGGTATTATGACACTAGATGGCAGCTATGGTACTAATACATTAAATACAGCAAATATGGAAGAAAAATTAGAATATTATTTACAACGTTCCCTCCAACCATCAAAAGATTTAGATGATGGAAATTTTATATATCAATTATTTTTAAAAGATAATGATAATTTTATTGACCTAAATAGATATAACATAAAATCTGTTGGGGTTAATAGTTTAGAAAATATAACAGATAAAACAGAAGCAGAAGTTTTTAAAAACCAGATAGTTGAATATATGAAGTATAGAGGCCTTTGGTTATTAGCTGAAGAATTTTTGGATAAACTTGATTTAGTTAGTAAATCTGCAAAAACCGCCGAGGTTATACAAAAGAAGGCAGAAGTAGAGGAAAAAGCAGAGGATGTTGGCGAAGACTTACTATCTTTAATGACAGAAATTGATGGTGTAAAATTTGATAAGGATAATAAAGTTGAAATAAAAGATGGTAAAGTAATTATAAGAGATACATTTGCTAAAAAATTTATTTTTAGTGGAAGCGAATATAAATCTAAACCTACGAACCATAATGCATTTAGCAATGAAATTGAAAGAAAGATGATAAATGTACCAAAAAAAGTAATTAGCGTAAATAGCTCATTACAAGATTTGTTTGATAATAGCGTAGAGTATTATAAATTAGAAAAAGAATTAGAGAAACTAGAAGATGAAAAAAGTGACCTAGAAGAAGATGAAAAAATATTAGAAGAAAAAATAACAGCTACCAATGAAGAAATTAATATGTACGAAGGAATATTAGAATCTAAAGAAAGTTCTGATACTGAAATCATGGGTGCTCATAATGCAATTGAAGGGTTTAAGAAGAATATCTCAGGAGATGAAGAAGAATTAGAAGTTAAAAGAAAAGAGATAAGTAATGTAAAAAAAGAAATACAAAAATGTGAATCTGAAATTGAAAACATATTAATGATAATTAGTGAAAATACATATCAGGAAGATATGGCGTATCTTGTCAGTGAGCTAGATAAAATTAAAACAGTTAATGAAGACGCATTAGATAATTTAGAGGATATTCAAGATTCAATTGATGAAGTTAAAAAGTCTATTGATGAATTTGATAATGAGTTAGATACTAATCAAGAGGAAATGGTAGGCAATACATATAACTCTATGAAAAATGATCTGACCAATTTAAAAAGTGAAATAGGAATTCAAGATAATGGTGATGTAAACTTAGATTATTTTGGAAACTTAATTGCAATAAAAGAAACATTATCATCTAATTGTGATTTTTTAACAAGTGATTTAGTTAAAGAGATTGAAGAATATTCTAACGAAGACTTCATGAAAAATCTAGATGAATCAGCTAAAGAGATGGTTGATAAAGAAAATAATGACAACTCGGTTTCTCCAGTTGATGAATGGATAGAAGAGATAACTAATTACTTTGATGAATTAGAATCCAAATATAGCATAAATAGCTTATATTTCGATTATAGTGAGTTTAATATACAAAAACAAGAGCTTTTGGAAGAACAAACTGATCCTAGAGAAAATAATGAAATAAAAAACACAGAAACTATGATAGATAATGCTGCTCCAGAAGAGGTCAAGGATTTAGGTAAAGAATTTGAGAACGCAGAAATACTTCCAACACAAAAGCTTAAAAATAAAAAGAAAGAAATTAGTATCGAAAAGGCCTCATTTAAGGATAATTTAGGTTTCATAGATAAAGCATTAGATTACTTAGTTGATATAGGGGCGTCTATAGTAAAAGAAGTTAAAGATTTGCCCAAAGAGCTATTAATAAATGAGTATATAATGGGAAACTTTAGATCTTCGGTTGATCATTTAGACGGAGGTGAAGAATTAACTCTTAGTAATTATAAATTAGAGGATCATTACTTAGATTATGAAGTTGAATATATACTTGAAGGTCATTTTAATGAACAAAATAACCTTAAAATCGTTTCAAATAGAATTATGTTTATTAGATTTGCAATGAATCTTATACATATAATAGCAGACCCTGAAAAAAGAACTGAAGCTTTTAGTTTAGCAATGCTTTGTATTGGATGGACCCCGTTGCCATTTCTTGTATATATAGTACAATTTCTTATTATGTGTGCTTGGAGTTATGGGGAGTCTTTTATAGATTTAAAAATGCTTTTAGATGGAGAAAGAGTAGCATTTATAAAAACTAAAGAAGACTGGGTACTTAGCATAAATGGAATAACCCAATTTGCCCTAGATAGTGCTACGAAAGAAGCAAATAAAAAGGTAAATGAAGGTATAAATAAGGCTGTAACAAAGGCAAATGAGTTTATAGATGATCTTGGGGAGGGTATAGGTGAAGATTTAAAAGTTTATGCCAATAAACAGATAACAACAGTATTTGATGAAGCATATCGTCTCAAAGATGAAGCTAGTGATTATATAGATCAGCAAGTAGATGCAGCTTTGGATGAAGTAATAAATGCTGTAAGTAAAGATATTAAAAACCCTAATATTGATTTGGAAATAATATATAATAATAACGGTAATGACTTAATTGATGAAATTATACAAAAAGTTAATAACAAAAGAAATGAATTATTAGATGGCACAGTAAATGAAATGATAAATATTAAAAAAGAAATATTTGATTCAATAGAAGGGAAAATAAGTCAAGCTAAAAATATAGTATCTCAAAAGGTTGATTCAGCTATTGATAATGGAATAGGTGAAGTTAAGAAAGAATTAAAAGATACGATTGGATCAACAGGAAATAAAATTGGAACTATAGCTACAGACACAATAGATGAGTATAGTAAAAAGCTTAAAGATAAAATAGATACAAATGTCAAAAGTTCGGTATCAGAGACAATAAAGACTGGGGATTCAAAAGATGAGTCGTTTTTGGGAAAATATAATATAACATTTTCTTATGAGGATTATTTAAGATTATTTCTTCTTTTTGTAGTTAATGATACATCCAAGCTTTATAGAACAATGGATTGTATTCAGATGAATAAAGGAATAGAAAGAGGAGAGGACTTTAGTTTAGAAAATCAAATATTCGCATTTAATGCTACAGTTCAAGTGGAAATGGATTATATTTTTTTTGATCTAGGGTTTATGCCTGATGAGGCGAAGGACTTAGGAAAGACTAAACATATAATCAATGCAAAGATATCAAATTCTTACTAAATTAATCTGCTAGGATGAGGGGTTTGGGGGAGAGTATTTTATGAAAGAAAAGTACAAAAATGGGTCTTTAACAATAGAAGCAGCTTTTGCTCTACCTATTTTTATATTTGCGGTTATCTTTGTTGCTTATTTTATGAGGGTAATCTATATTCAAGATAATGTTCAACACGCTTTAGACCAAACAGCAAATCAACTAGCAGTATATGGGTATGGCTATGAAAAAATGGGATTAGCGGATGCACAACAAGACGTTTACTCTAACTACAAAAACAATTCCCAAGAGCTAGTAAATTCAATTGATAAACTTATAATTCAAGGAAATGAGTTCGTAGAAAATGTTAATAACGGATGGCGAATAGAAGATAATATATCAGAACTTAATTCTGTTAATATTGAAGAAAAAAGCACCAATGGGGGTTTAACGGGATTTATTAGTAGTTATAAACAAAGGGTTGTAAACGTAATAGATGATATAACTAATACCTTTCAAGGTTTTATGAACAATGTAAATGAGATAACAAAAGGGATAAAAGATATAATATCTTATAAAAATCAGCTAGGTGATTATGCTAAAAGAGATGCTTTAGAGTTTCTTATTGACACCATAGGTATTCAAGGTGCCAAGCATATATTTAATAATTATATAAGTGAAACACAAATAGAGAATTATAATATAAAAGGAGATGCAAAAGGATTAGATTTTGGAAGGTCTCAGTTTATGATGGAAGATGACGAGATAGATTTGGTAGTAGCTTACAGTATAAAAGTCCCTATACCATTAAAAGTAGTTGATGAAATACCTATTATTCAAAGAGCAACAGTAAGGGCATGGACAGGTAATAAAGATATTAAAGGAAGTTCATTTCAAGAGGAAGAAAATAAAGAATATGTATATGTGACAGATTCAGCATTAGAAGACAAAGAAAAAACTACTTATCATTATGAAGGTTGTTTTCATATAAACAAAATAGTAGAGGGTGTACAATTTAAAGAAATAAAAGAAACTATGAAACACTGTGAAAACTGTATAAACCCAAAAGATGTTATACCTAGTGAAACAACGGTATACATAACAAAAAGAGGTGGAGAAAAATATCATCTTGATCCAAATTGCGGAGCAATAACCAGATATGTGATAAAGATGCCTTTAGAAGAGTTAGACAACCCTGTTATATGTAGTGTTTGTGCAGATGAACAAAAGGAGTGATATTTAGTATGCAATATATAATACCTATAGTAATTGCAATATTATTAACATCTTTTACCTATGAAGTAAACAATTATAAAAAAAGCAAAAAAATATTTGTAGTTTCTATGTTAGTAGGGGTGTGCATGGGATTGTCAATATTGAGACTATACGCATTATATGATTTAACATATTATTTCTTAATGAGCGCACTTATAATAACTTTTTTGTCTATATGTAGTATTAAAGATATAAAGGAGAAGTTAGTTCCTATAAATTATATTATTATAACTTTTTGTTTGGGATTAATTATGATTTATTTTAATCCTAATATAACTTTAAAAGATGCATTATTTGGAGTAAGTATTGGACTTGCGTTTAATTTATTAGGGTTTATAACAAAAAATTCTATAGGACAAGGTGATGGATTAGTTATAAGTGTTGTAGGAGTTGTACTTGGGTGGCAAATGACCATAGCGATATTATTATATGGACTAGTTTTTTCTGGTTTATATGGTGGATTTTTATTGATATTTATTAAAAAAAACAGAAAAACAAAAATCCCATTTATTCCTTTTTTGTTATTAGCAACAGGATTAATTTACTTGATATAAAAGCAATAAAAGAAAAACTTATGTAGAGATGTCCCGAAGTTAATTAAGTGGTTAAGGGAGAGAAGATTTATATGAGACAAAAATGTTCCCAAGGGAGTTTTACTGTAGAAGCTTCGTTAATTATGCCCATAGTGATATTTGTAATAATTTCTCTTATATATATGGGGTTTTATATGCATGATGTGGCATATTTGCAATCAGTAGCAAATAATGCATCTATGAAAAGTGCAAAAGCTATGGCATATAAAAATAGAGAAATTGATGAAGGGAATATAGTATATTCAGACATAGATGATAGGGTTAATATATATTGGAGGTTTTCAAACAAAAGTTATAGAGAAATAGAGTCTTCTGTAAAAGCGTATATTGTAGAAAAAATAGGTAGCAAGTGTTTTGGGGTGCCGATGAATAAGGATAGTGCACTTTCTAATATTAACATTAAATTAATAAAAGAAAGAGTAATGAATAAATATATAACTATTCAGTTGGAATCAAACTTTCAAACACCTTTTGATTTCATTCCAAGATTATTAAATGGTGGAGAAGAGTTAAAAATAACGGTGAAATCAAAATCAGTTATGCCTGATGCCTCAGAATTTATTAGAAACACTACATTAATTGATCAAATATCTGATGACGTAAAAGTATTACGAGAAGCAAAAAATATATATGAAAAGTATGTTAATGAAGTAATAGAAACATTAAAAAAATAGAGAGGGAGAATAATAATGAGAGAGTTATATCAATTTAAAGTTAGTTATGATCGAGATATACAACATAATTACATAGTGCTAAAAACAAATAATAAAAACTTTGATGAAAACAATTATCAACTACAAATGTTAACTCATAATACAATAGAAGGATGTATTGCCATAGATGTTCGAGGCCATAATGAAGACGTTGAACTATATTATGATATAACATCAAAACAACCCTTAAGTGAATTATTAAGCAAAAAAGAAATTACAACAGAACAAATAAAAAAGCTACTAAAAAAAATAATATGCACACTCGAAAACAGTCGAAAATTTTTATTAAAAGAAGATAATTACATAATAAATAAAGACTATATATTTATTGAACCTTATAATTGGGAAGTGTTTTTATGCTATATACCAGAGGTAAGAAATCCAAGAAATTTAGCAGATCAAATGAAAGACCTTATAGAATATCTGATGGATAATACTTCTCAAGAAGAAAAGGAAGCTATAATACTAATACATAAGCTTTATAAAATTACAAAAAAAGGGAACTTTACCATAGGAGATTTAGAAAATATTATAAAAGAAAATCATTTTCAAGATGAAACACCTAGGAAATCATTAGACTTGCAACAAGCCCAAGAAGTTAAAGACATAGAAGAAATTAATAAAGTCAATAAAACTCCATCAGAAAATTCAAAATCAACTCCTTTAAATATGCCAATAAAAAAAGAAAAAGTAACGGAAGAAAAAGAAGTTAAGATTTTTCCTTTTACAATAAAAGTAATTACAGGAATTATACAAGTAGCATTATGTATACTAATATATTTGTGTATCTCTTCAGAAGTGTTTGTTAATGAAGCAACAAGAAAGTTAGATATAACCAAACTAGTAGCTTTTGTTGTTATATTACTAGTTATAGATGGATATGTTTTATCTAAATTATTTAATGAAAAAAATAAAATTATTAAATTAATCGAAGAAGAAAGGGAAATCCCCATACAACCTGAAATATCAAATCAATATCTCAACCTTAATAAAAGAACTTTGCAAAGTGTAGAAGAAAGTAATGATATAACAATTAATAATAAGGAAAAAGTTCAAGATGATAATTTTGAAGGAACTACTTTATTACAAGAACAAGAAGAAATAGCTACAACGTTATTAACAGATAATGAAGAAGATTTGGCATATTTAGTAGCTAATAAAAATGGTGTAGAAGAAGAAATTTGTATTAATAATACACCATTTATAATAGGTAAATTATCATCACAAGTTGATTATGTTATTGACAACCCTACAATTAGTAGAATTCATGCAAAAATAATACAAAATAGTAATGAATATTATCTTATAGATTTAAACTCAAGAAATGGAACATTTATAAATGGAAAAAGAATTAATAATGGAGGGAAAGAACTTATAAGGGTTGGAGATATTATTAAGTTTTCTGATAGAACATATACTTTTAAGAAATAATGAATTTATAAGTGAGGGTAATATGAAGAAAAACAATATAGAAGTAGGAGCTTGTTCTCATAAAGGACATTATAAAAAAGAGAATCAAGACCGTTTAATTGTAAAAATAGGTGAAGATGCTATAGGAGAATTTGGCTTATTTGCAGTTGCTGATGGGGTTAGTAGTTTTATAAAAAGTAGTAAGGCAAGTCAATATATAATTGAGCAGATAGACTTGTTTTGGACAAAGGAAATGTCCAAAAGCATATATAAGAGCAATAATACAATAAAGATAATAGAAAAAATAATAACTACTATTAAAAATAGTCATAATTACATAATTAATACTTTGCAGAATGAAAGACTAGGAACAACTTTATCATTATTATTTGTTAGACAAGGAAGTTATGGAATTATTCATATTGGAGACTCAAGAATATATGTATATAAAAATAGAAAGTTAATACAACTAACTAAAGACCATACTTATGTACAGGGTTTAATAGATAAAAACAAAATAAGTCAAAAGAATGCCAAAAAAAATTCCAGAAGACATATTCTCACTCAATGCATTGGAGGGTCACCTATAATTACATTAGATAGTAAAATAGGTCAAATAAGTAATGAAGACATTTATCTTATTTGTTCGGATGGATTATATGATGAGATAAAAGAAAAGGAAATAGTAAAGATTTTAGATAAAGTAGCTAAAAAGAAGATAACATCTCAAGAGGGAGTTCAGGTGTTGTTAAAGAGTGTTCTTAATAAAAAAGCGAAGGATAATATTACTATTATTATTGTTAAGGGAGGATATTTTTAATGAAGCTTAAAAGAATAATTAACTTATTAGGTTTTGTAGGAGTTTTTCTGTTTCTTATAATAGTAATAAATGGAGAAATGACCCCTTTTGCAAGTAAAAAAGTAGTGTTAGTAGATATATTAGAGGGTTTAACAGAAAATGAAGGGTTAACTTTAGATTATGAAGTAATTATAAATGAGGATAATGATATATTAGGCAGTACAAAAATAGAAGGGAAGACAATTTTAGATTTAAAGAATAGCGAACAATCAGGAGAATTTTATATATTTACCGATATAGTTGAGATGGATATATTTGAAGGGGCATATTATTTAGATTCAGAGTACATAGCGATAAGTTTACCAAGAGTATTAGAAGAGCCTTATTTTATTGATGTGTGGGAAAGTGATCAAAAAGGGACTAATATTGAAGAAGATTTTGATGTTTTTCAAGAAGTGACTGATAGTAAATATAATGGGAGGGTTCCAGTAAAAATCACCAATACAAACAACAAAGAGCAAAACATATGGTTATATGAATATGAGTACATTTTAGATATTGAGAATATAAAAGAATGGGTCAATACAGATATAATGGAAGCCCTAGGAGAAAACATTAACATATTCAATTCATTAAATCATAAGCTAAAAGGAATTATATATGTAGATAAAAATAGAGATGTTAAGAAGATAATAATACAGTCAATTGATAAAGAAACAACCTCTATAGTATGTGAAATAACTATACAGATAAATGAACTTAAAAATGAAGAAATTAATTTAAATAAGATAGTCAGGTAATTTATATAATACAAGCCGAAGTCACATTTTCACAGGGTCTTGAACGTAAGAAGTACTCTGCCGTCAGTTGGATAATGCCTCTGGATATATATACACCACATTTTGATTATAAGTTTATGTAGGGCTTTTTCGCTGGGCTAGGCATTTGTGAAATAATTAACATTTTCAATGGACTTTATATTGACATTGTATACAGTATAATGTAAACTGTTAATTAATAGAGATTAATGCTCTAGAAATAGGATTTCAAATGTTAATCCAACATATATTTAAGGAGGGAATAAGTCCATGAATAACATGATCGAGATTCGTTGGCACGGTCGTGGTGGCCAAGGTGCTAAAACAGCATCTTTACTTTTGGCTGAAGCAGCTTTTGATACTGGAAAGTATATTCAAGGTTTTCCTGAATATGGTCCAGAACGTATGGGAGCTCCAATAACTGCTTATAACCGTATCAGTGATGAAAGAGCAACAATTCATTCAAATATCTATGAACCTGACTATGTTGTGGTTGTAGATGAAACATTAATTGATGTTGTAGATGTTACAGCAGGGTTAAAAGAAGAAGGAGCAATAGTAATTAATACTTCTAAGACTCCAGAAGAAATTAAAAGCAAATTAAGTGGTTACAAAGGTAAAGTTTATACAGTTGATGCAAGAGAAATCTCTATGGCAACATTGGGAAGATATTTCCCTAATACACCTATGCTAGGTGCTGTTGTAAAAGTTGCTAATATTATGGATGAAGATATATTCATTAAAGCAATGGATAAATCATTCCATCATAAGTTTGCGAACAAACCACAAGTAATAGCTCCTAATATGGAAGCTGTTAAAAGAGCACTAACGGAGGTGAAAGGCTAATGAGCAAAAAAGATAAATGTATCGTTGAAGGATATACATCTTGGCAAAAAACTACTCCTGGTGGTATTGTTACTTCTACAGGTAATGCAAAATACTACTTAACAGGTAGTTGGAGAGCTAATAAGCCTATCTGGGATGAAGAAAAATGTAAGCATTGTATGTTATGTTTTCCAGTATGTCCAGATTCATCAATAGAAACTAAAGATAAAAAAATGACAGGTATCGATTATGATCACTGTAAAGGTTGTGGCGTATGTGCTGCAGTATGTAAATTCGGTGCAATCAAAATGGTACCAGAAGGTCAAGAATAATAAAGGAGGGAAAAATAAATGGCAATTCGTGATAAATTATCAGGTAATGAAGCTGTTGCTGTTGCTATGAGACAAATCAATCCAGATGTTGTGGCAGCATTCCCTATTACACCATCCACAGAGATTCCTCAATATTTCTCTAACTTCGTGGCTAATGGTGAAGTAGATACAGAATTCGTTCCGGTTGAATCAGAGCATTCTGCTATGTCAGCTTGTATTGGTGCGGCAGCAGCAGGAGCAAGAACAATTACAGCAACATCTGCAAATGGATTAGCACTTATGTGGGAAATGTTATATATAGCTGCATCATGCAAAACACCAGTTGTTTTAACTGTTGTAAATCGTGCACTATCAGGACCAATTAATATACATAATGATCATTCTGATTCTATGGGTGCAAGAGATTCAGGTTGGATTCAATTTTATGGGGAAAACAACCAAGAAGCATATGATAACTTAATTATGGCTTTAAAAGTAGCTGAGCATCCAGATGTTTCACTACCAGCGATGAATTGTTATGATGGTTTTATTACATCACATGCAGTTGAAAATATTGAGTTACTTGAAGATGATGTTGTTAAAAAGTTTATTGGAGAATACAAACCATCTGAATATATGTTAAATAGTGATAATCCTGTGGCGGTTGGACCATTAGCTTTACCACCACATTATTTTGAGCATAAGCGTCAACAAGCAGAAAGCATGAGAAAATCAAAAGACGTTATAAAACAAGTAGCAAAAGAGTTTGAACAAATTTCAGGTAGAAAATATGAGCTTTTTGAAACTTATAAATTAGATGATGCGGAAGTAGCAATTGTTATATTAGGATCTTCAGCAGGAACAACTAAATATGTTGTAGATCAATTAAGAGAAAAAGGCGTAAAAGTAGGATTATTAAAAATCCGTGTATTCCGTCCTTTCCCAGCAGAAGAAATTGCAGAAGCATTAAAAGATATTAAAGCAGTTGCTGTTATGGATAAATGTGATGGCTTTAATGCAAAAGGTGCACCTGTATTTACTGAAGTAAGAAGCGCATTATATGACTATGAAACAAAACCAGTAATGGTTAACTATGTTTATGGTCTTGGTGGCCGTGATGTAAAAGCTGACGATATTGTAACTGTATATAATGATTTACAAGCGATTGTTAAATCTGGTGAAAAAGTAGAAGATCCATATCGCTATGTAGGCGTTGCCGAAGATAAAGAATAAGGGAGGTGCATTAAAATGGCTTATAATTTAAAAGAAATAACTTTAAAACCAGAAAGATTTACAGGCGGGCACAGAATGTGTGCTGGTTGTGGTGCACCACCGGTTGTTCGTACTGTACTTAGAGCATTAAAAGAAGAAGATAAAGCAGTTATAGGAGCAGCAACAGGTTGTCTGGAAGTTTCTTCTTTCTTATATCCATATACTTCTTGGGAAGATTCTTTTATTCATTCAGCTTTTGAAAATGTAGCTGTTACAATTGCAGGGGCCGAAGCTGCATATACTGCAATGAAAAGAACTGGAAAAATCAAAGACACAACTAAATTTATAGCATTTGGTGGAGACGGTGGTACTTACGATATAGGTCTTCAATCATTATCTGGAGCAATGGAAAGAGGACATGATATGCTTTACGTAGCATATGATAATGGTGCCTATATGAATACTGGTATCCAACGCTCTTCAGCTACACCAAAATATGCTGATACATCTACATCTCCAGCAGGATCTGTAGTTCCAGGTAAGCAACAATATAGAAAAGATTTAACTACTATTATGGTAGCACATGGTCTTCCATATGTTGCTCAATCAGCTCCACTTAAAAACTTCAAAGATTTACATGTGAAGTCAGAAAAAGCAATATATACAGAGGGACCAACATTCTTAAATGTTATAGCTCCTTGTCCTCGTGGATGGAGATATGAAAACCATAAATTAATGGAACTTTGTGAAATTGCTGTAGATACTTGTTTCTGGCCACTATTTGAAGTTGAAA
Organism: Eubacteriales bacterium; assembly: GCA_046546235.1. Classification (GTDB taxonomy): domain Bacteria; phylum Bacillota; class Clostridia; order Lachnospirales; family DSM-24629; genus JBKGYG01. Next base: position 27,204 of record JBKGYG010000018.1, read on the forward strand.
ATGGGAAATATACATTAAATTATATTCCTAAGAAGAAACGTCCTATCAGTGATTGGTTAGAAGCACAAGGACGATTTAAGCATATAGCTAACAAACCAGAAATAATAGAAGAAATGCAGCAAGAAATTGATAGAAGATGGGAAAAATTAAAAGCCTTAGCAGGCGTTCAAGAATAAAAAAATATATAAGTTACAAAAAGATAGTACTGGTTATCAGTACTATCTTTTTGATTTAATTTGTAAGAAACTAGAATTTAACAGGAGCAAGTACATAAATATTTTGTTTTATTTCAGTTGATTTTTAATTAAGATAGTGTTAATCTAGATAAAATAATAAGAGAGACATAAACAATGAGCAGAAGGTGTATATTATGAAAAAAAATCTATTTCAATTAGCAGGACCGATTTTCATAGAAATATTATTATTGATGTTACTAGGTGTAGCTGATATATTTATGCTTAGTCAATTTGATGATAATGCTGCAGGAGCAGTACAAATATCGAATCAAATAATAAAAAATATAAATATCATATTTGTAATAATATCTTCAGGAACAGCTGTATTAATTGCACAAAATGTAGGTGCAGATAATAAAGAAGAGGTCGAAAGGGTAAGTGCAGTTTCTCTTATAATTAATTTTATTATAGGAATAATGGTTAGTATTAGCATGATTATATATGGAGAAGAAGTATTAAAAATATTAGGTATGTCTTCAAATCTAATGAAGTATGCAGCTGACTATATTACTATAGTAGGAGGAGCGTTATTTTTTCAATCTATCTTAACTACTCTTATCAGAATTATTCAAAGTCACGGCTTTACAAAACAAAGTATGTTTATTTCTATTATAATGAATGTTATTAATATTATAGGTGATGCTATATTTATTTTTGGTCTTTTTGGAGCACCAGTACTCGGAGTAAAAGGGGTTGCGATTGTAACGACTTTTAGCAGAGGATTAGCAACGTTAATAGCTTTTTTCTTTGTTTTTAAAAAGCTAATGCCCATAAAAGATACTTTTGTTCATATAACACAAAAGCCAATTGTAGCAATGAAACGATTAATAATGATTGGTTTTCCAGCAGCAATGGAAAATATGTCTTATGGATTATACCAGACAGTAATGACTGGGGTTATTTTAACTAATCTTGGGGATATTCCTTCTATAACAAGGGGTTACGTATGGACAATTGCCTGGTTTGTAATGATATTCTCCCTTGCTATAGGGCAAGCAAATCAAATTATGATTGGTCAATATATAGGAGAAGATAAGCCAGAAGAAGCATATAACACTGGCCTTAAAAATTTTAAAATCGCTATGATATTTTCTGTTATCGGAGGCATAATATTATTTTTCTATGGAAGATATTTTTTAGAAATTTATACTGATAATCCCAAAATTATATCTTTAGGAGCTTCGGTTCTTCTTGTGGATGCCTTTTTAGAACCGGGTAGAACATTTAATGTTGTATTAATTAATGGTTTAAGAGGAGCAGGTGATGTTATTTTTCCTGTTATAATGGCAATTATATCTATGTGGGGGATTGGACTATTAGGTGGTTATATATTTGGTGTTGTTTTAGGCTTTGGATTACCAGGAATATGGATAGGTTTTTTAATTGATGAATGGTTAAGAGGTATATGTATGTTGTTTAGGTGGCGTGGTAAAAAATGGTTAAACAAGTCAATGGTTAATAATGAAGAATTAACAACGTAGATAAATAAGTTTATAGTCTTATTTATCATTAATATATTTTTGATATGTTATATAGTTTTCCTTTGTAGTGATATTAACAGAATAAGTAGCAGTATAATAAAAGCGCTGATTTTCAGCGCTTTTTATTTTTAATTAGGAAAGTGCTACTTTTGAGATCATCGGGACTAGATACATGTCCCGATACCATGGAGATTTAATTGACTGTAAATTATTAAGGTGCTGGGACAAATCGCGTTGCGAACGTGGCGAAGCCACTTTTGTCCTTAATTAGGAAAGTGCTACTTTTGAGAT
>JBKGYG010000019.1:0-27711 GCA_046546235.1 Eubacteriales bacterium
TTTTTTCACTACTGTCGAAAGAAACTTTTCTCTGGTTGTCACATTTTAGTATTTCATTTATAATGAATTAGGAGATTAAATATTATTTTAATAATAGAAATGAGGAAGAAGATGTCAACGAAAGTAAATACAATATTATTTGATTTAGATGGAACATTATTACCAATGGATATGGATTTATTTATGAAGATTTATTTTGGTGAAATGGCAAAGGACTTTGAAGATATAATTGATAAAGATACTTTGATTAAATGTATATGGACAGCTACTCAAGCGATGGTTAAGAATACTGAGAACAGAAGTAATGAAGCAGTATTTATGGATAAATTTGGCTCATTAATCAAAGGTGATTTAGAAGTTTATAAAGAACGATTTTATAATTATTATGATAATGGTTTTCATAAGGCTAAAGAGGCAGTAAAGCCTAATGAGTGGATAAATAAGAGCGTTGATATGTTAATAAAAAAAGGATATAAATTAGTTGTTGCGACTAATCCTTTATTTCCAGAAAAAGCTGTACATCATAGAATAAGATGGGCAAATCTTGAACCAGATGTATTTAGCTACATTGCATCCTATGAAAATAATAATTATTGCAAACCACAGTTGCACTATTATAAAGAAATACTTGAATCTATCGGGAAGACACCATCAGATTGTATTATGGTAGGGAATGATGTCCAAGAAGATTTAGTAGTTAGAGAATTAGGAATGCCAACGTATTTAATAGAAGATTATATGATTGACAGAAAAGATAAACCAGTAGAAAGTGATTATAAAGGAAGCTATGAAGATTTTTATAAATTCACATGTGATTTACCAAAAATAATTTAGAAATAAGATTATTATATAATTGCAGGGGTGAATTGTAGGGGCGTTTCACGAAGCGCCCTATTTTACAGAGACACTCTATAAATAGACCTATCTACACTACATTATATTTTTTCATCCTATACAATCTATATTATAAGGATTGATCTCAATGAACAATAATCTTTATAAATATTTTCAACCATTAGTAATTAAAAATAATAAGATAGCTAAGAAGATTTATAAAGAATATATACCTAATGAAAAGTTAAGGCCTTATATTTGTTGTTTTTGGACTTCAAAAATAGATTTTATTTTGGAAGAAAAATTTACAGAGGTAGTAGTACCAGATGGATGTATGGATATAATTTGCTTTAAGAATATAGTTACAAACAAAAGAGATAATATTTTTGTCGGGATAAGTGATCATGTTTTTTATGACATGTCTACATGTGAGTACGAAATATTTGCAATAAGATTTTATCCTTGGGCAGCTCATTTATTTATTAATGATAAGATGAAAAACTGGAAGAATAATGCCATTAGTTTAGATGATTGCTGGCATAGTCTTAGTACAGAATTAAACAATATAATGGAAATGAACCTAGCAACGGAAGAGAAAATACATATTATTGAAAGTTTCTTATATAAAAAGATATTAGTTAAAAATGAAATAAAACCTGATGTTTTAAATGCTATGTATAAAATGTTAGCTTCTTCTGGTACTATTTCAATAAAAGAAATTGCTGACTATATTTGTAGTAGCACTAGACAACTAGAAAGAAATTTCAATGATTACATTGGATTAACTCCTAAGACTATGGTTGGTGTTATTAGATTTCAAAATGTGTTAAGAGAAATATTAAATAAGCCTAATATTAATTGGTTAGATTTAGTAAGTAAATATAATTACACAGACCAATCTCATCTGATACGAGACTTTAGAAAGTATTATGGTAAAGCACCTACGGAACTTGTTAGATAAATGTGTCGCTTTTTTACAATACAAATAAATTAAATTTATGTACAATGAAATTGTAATAAATTATATTAGAGGAGAGATTCAAATGATAAAAGGTTTTTTAGGAATTAATATTTCTTCAAAGGATCCAAAAAAATTAGTAGAGTTTTATAAAGAATTATTGGGCGTTCCTGTTCAGTTTGATGGATATGGAGATTACGACGGTGCTCAATTAGGTTTTGTGAAAAATACTCCAGTAATTTGTATATGGAATGAAGAAAAATGGGGCAAGTATGAAGGGTTAGGTAATTTTGTTTTTATTTGTGATAATCTTGATGATACATATATGACTTTAAAAGAAAAGGATATTGAAGTTGAACCACCATATCAAGCAAGCTGGGGTGGAAAGGAAATGAAATTATCGGACCCAGAGGGGCATAAAATGTTATTAATTGAGGTAAATAGTTAAATAAAAAGGGCGATTTTATAATCGCCCTTTAATTAATATTTATAATCTTTACACGGGTAAATACCAAGGAAAAGTCTCTCCTTAAAATCTGAACTTATTTCTAGTACTTCATCATAAATTCCATAGTTTTCTATTTCTTCTAATCCAAAAATATTATCTGTAATGGAGAACAATACATCAGTACTATCTTTTGCAACTATTTCAATTATATAATCATTTTTATCAAGACCAAGTCCCTCTAAATTGATTAATTCATCTATTAAAACTTCATGTGTATCATTAATAGTAACCGATAAAATGTTATTTTTCTGGTTATAAATATCAATAAATATTTTAGACGAAGGTATAGGGGGGATAATTTTAAATTTTAGTATTCTATTATTATCTTCTTGTTTCTCTTCCAATAATTCTACTTCAGTTATTGGAAAATTAATAATATCTACTTTTTTCTCTAATGATTTATTTATTTTTTTATTACTGTCAAGGATATTCCAATAAGCTTCTTTGTTTCCATCTGCATATTCATCATAAAAAAGTTCAGCAATATTATAATCAGTACGTAATAAGGTATTGTTATTAGATATCTTTACAGGTGTAGTAATATACTCACTCAAAATGAAACTTATACTTAATAATAGAAGTATTGACGAGAAAATCTTTTTTTTGTTTATAATATCATGAAATTGTGGCATTGCTAAGTTAAGAATAAGTAGCAATATTATACCAGTAATAAAAAAGTCTAACAAGCTAAAAGTATCAGTTATAAGTAAAACTAGTTGTAAAACAAGTATAATAAACAACCAAAAAGGTATAAGAGAAAGCAAAGTAGTATTAGTTTTTTTATTTTCATTACGGAATATAATTATTAATAATACAATACCACAAGATAGTAATACCCAATCAAAGAGGAAACTTCCGCCTTGAACGAAGAAAAAGGTTAAAACACTAAAGATTGCAAACCATATTAAGTTAGTGGCAAAAAGAGTAATTGTATTTATTTTTTTGGTTAATGGTATATAAAACAAATATATCAGTAAAACAATAAATAAGCTCATTCCAATAAATAATGGCATACTATTATAAGCTTCCTGAGTTAATTTAACATAAATATCTTTGCCAAATATAATACTCCCCTTTTGGAGAAGAGGTATTATAAAATAAAAAGCAACACCTAATAAGAGTTGGGATATAAATCCTATTATAAGCCCCTTTCCTGAAATGATTTTTTTTCTTAAAGCAAATAAGATAGAAGTTATTGCTAATACTAAAGCCAATAGTTTGATGAAAATCATAAAACTATGTGAATATACAATAAATAACTGATTAAAAATATTAAAAAACACACCATCTTTTGAAGAATATAAATTATCAAGATTATCATTACCATAATATCTAATACTAGATAACATATGGTGACCTTGTTGTTGAAAAGAAATAAGACTAATATTATCTAAATTATCACCAAGGGTATGATAATTATGTCCTCCTCCAACATAAGCATAATTAAGCCCTTGAATTTTTTTGTCTTTTAGAACAGTGTAATCCGTATCATTATCCATAAGATTATAAATATCAGTCATTAATGAATTACTAATAATGTTTGAAGATGCTTTATTAAGTTTTTTGATAGTTTGAAGATTACCAGGGGTTGTTTCAAACATTAGTGAAGCACCAGATGTACCACGAGCTTCAAAATTCATAAGAAATTTAATGTCTTTACTAAATTTATGATTATTGGCAAAGGATTTCATACCCATAAGGCCTTCTTCTTCAGCATCTGTAAAAAGAAAAATAATGTCATTTTCTAATTGAGGTTCATTTTTAATAATATTAATGCACTCTAACATTGCTGCTACATTTACACCATTATCATTTGTGCCAAATGAACTACTAACAGAATCATAATGTGCTGCAACTGCAATCGCATTATCAGGTTTTTTGCCTGGTATTCTAGCAACAATATTTTTGATTTTTACTAAATTATTATTTTCCTTTTCAAAATATAGATCTTCTTGTAATTCCCATTCTATCTCCAAATTATCAAGTTGTTCTAGTATATACTGTCTAACATTATCATGTTCCTTCATTCCAACAGAATGAGGGGCTTTTCCTATTTGTTCTAAATGTGTCATAGCTCTAGATACTTGAAAGTCTGTTTTAGGCTTTATGTACAAGGATGCAGTTGTAAGTATCACTACGGTTATCGTTATGAGAAAGATAGATAAAATATTTATTTTGTTTTTATCAAGTTTCATATAATCCTCCTTTAAATATATTTATTTATATAAATATTTTAGCATATTATAAGAAATATAGAATTAAGAATTGGTTATAAGTTTATTAAATAAAAACAAGATTCAAACTTTATCTATTCCATAGTTTCTCAATTTCAAATAATTAAATCTTATTTGGTTTTACATTATAATCATATAATGATATACTTTATTTTGTTAAAAATAATTGAGGTGGAAAGATGGTTAAAAAAATTATTATATTAGGTTTGTTAGTCTCTGTGTTTTTACCTTGGCTAAAAGTATATAATACTTCACTTGCCTTATATGATTTTATAATTGCCCAAAAAATCGTAGATTCTGTTTTGCCTTATATTAATAATATTTTTGAAATTTTTAATTTTAAACTATATTATATTATAATTGGTTTATGTTTATTACTAATAATAATTGATTCATTTAAAACTATATCAAGGATTATGATGGGGTTTACTGGCGTTGTGGCATTAATAATTTTAAGAAAAATGCTTATTGATTTAAAGGAAAGTGAAATGTTTTTTAAGGATACTACTTTTGCTACCGAAGTACAGTATGGTGGATATATATATATATTATTTGCTATATTATTTATAATTGTGCCTTTTATTGAGTATGGTTTAGATAAATATAAGAGAGCAAAATAACATAAATTAGTTTTGTTAATTGAAGGAGGACTTACATTGAAACTGATATCATGGAATGTAAATGGGATTCGAGCTTGTTTAAGAAAAGGTTTTTTAGATTTTTTCAAACAAGAAGATGCTGATATTTTTTGTGTTCAAGAAACCAAGGCACAGGAAGAACAAGTTGATCTAGAAATAGAAGGTTATTATCAGTTTTGGAATAGTGCTGAGAAAAAAGGTTATTCAGGAACATTGGTTTTAACAAAAAAAGAACCTATTAAGGTTTCATATGGTATAGGAATAGAAGAACATGATAAAGAAGGTAGAGTAATTACATTAGAATATGAAAAATTTTATTTGGTAACAGTTTATACACCTAATTCTCAAAGAGGTCTTGCAAGGCTTGATTATAGAATGCAATGGGAAGAGGCTTTTCTTTATTATTTAAAAGGATTAGAGGAGAGTAAATCTGTTATATTCTGCGGTGATCTTAATGTTGCACATAAGGAAATTGACCTTAAAAATCCTAAATCAAATAGAAAGAATGCAGGGTTTTCAGATGAAGAAAGAAGTAAATTTGATGTAGTTGTAGATAGTGGATTCATTGATACATATCGTTATTTTTATCCAGATAAAGAACATATGTATACTTGGTGGTCCTATATGTTTAAAGCAAGAGAAAATAATGCAGGATGGAGAATAGACTATTTTTGCGTATCATCTAGCTTAGAAAAAGAATTAAAAAATGCAATGATTTATACTGATGTACTAGGATCAGATCATTGTCCTATTGGATTAGAGATATTTTAATTGATTAAAAGGTGACGTAAAAAACGTCCCCTTGTCGGAAAAGGTGACATCAGAAACGTCCCCTTGTCGGAGACCTCCTTCGCAGTGTGAAAGGAGGTCTTTTTATTACATTCTCTCTGGTGTTTCTATGCCGAGTAAGTCTAATGATGTTTCTAGAACATTTTTTGTTAAAGTTATAAGTTCTAACCAAGATTTTTTCTTGTTTAAATTTTCTTCTTTTAATATTTTATTTTCATGATAGAATTTGTTTAATAAGTTGGATAAATCATATATATATTCACATACCTTATTAGGTGCTTTTTCATTATGGCTTACTTCGATAACTTCGTTAAATTTAGTAAGCTTTAGCATTAGATCTCTTTCAGTTTCACTTTGTGGTTCTAACAAATAATCATCTAACTCAATATTTTCTTCAGCAGCTTTTCTTAAGATAGACTTAATTCTTACAACTGTGTATAAGATATAAGGTCCAGTATTTCCTTCAAATGAAGAAAATCTATCAATATCAAAAACATAATCTTTAGTAGCTTGATTAGAAAGATCCCCATATTTTAAAGCTGATAAACCAACAATTCTTGCTATGTCTTCCATTTCTTCATTAGATATACTATCATTTTCTTTGAGTTTATCTCTTACATGTGATTTTATAATTTCAATGAGGTCTTGGAGTCTCATAACTCCACCTTCTCTTGTTTTAAAAGGTTTTCCATCCTTACCGTTCATTGTTCCAAAGCCTAGGAATTGGAATTTTAAGTCATCACTAGCAATGTTAGTTTTCTTTGCACATCTAAATACTTGTTCAAAATGTAGGCCTTGCCTTTTATCTACTACATAAATAATCTCATCTGGATTGTATTCTTTTACTCTTTCCCATATAGTTGCAAGGTCTGTTGTGCTATATAGAGTAGCGCCATCTGATTTAAGTACTATAAATGGAGGGATTGTATAAGTATCTGACTCCTCAGCAACATCAACTACTAGAGCGCCTTCACTTTCATAAGTATAATTGTTATCTTTAAGATAGTTTACAACATCATCAATATATTTTTGACAATCACTTTCTCCATTCCATAAATCAAATTCTACATTAAGATTACCATAATTTTTCTTTAAGTCTGCAACAGAAACATTAAGAATGTGTTTCCAAAGAGCTATATAACCTGGATGACCTTTTTGAAGTTCAAAAGTTGCTTGTCTTGCTTCTAGCATAGCAGTTTCATCACTTTTAGCTAATTTGCTTGCTGCTGGGTAGATATCCTCTAATTCACTAATTGTAAAAGGGGCCTCTTCTGGATAGTCTCCAGTAAAGTTCTCGTCAAAATAAGGTAAATCAGGTTGGCGTCTTTTTACTTCTGAGATTACCATTCCAATCTGTAATCCCCAGTCTCCTAGATGAACATCTCCTATAACTTTGTGTCCAAGAAAACGGGATATTCTCTTAATGCTTTCTCCAATAATTGCAGATCTTAGATGTCCAACGTGTAGAGGTTTAGCAACATTTGCACCGCCGTAATCAATCATAATCGTATTAGGGTCTTCTGATTTAGAACAACCATAGGATTCATCATTATTCATATCTTTTAAATATTTAATTAAAAAGCTATCTTCTATATTAAGGTTAATAAAACCTGGACCTGCTATAGATACGTCTTTAAAAACTTCTACATCTTCTAAAGCTGCAACAACATCTTGTGCTATTTTAAATGGTGGTTTTTTATATTCCTTTGCAGCAGGAAGTGCGCCATTACATTGAAACTGGCATAAATCAGGTCTGTTTGATACAGAAACTGTACCATAGGATCTATTATATCCACACTGTTCGAATTTGTTTTCAACAATAGTACTTAATAGTTGAATAAGTTTTTCCATTATATTATTCCTCCTTGGTTTTGGGTATATAATTTATTAAGGTAATTATATTTATTCTAAACATAGCACAAAAAAGGCTATCACTACTTTGTTTTGCGATTGTTCCAGTACATTAGTAATTGCAGTAGGGAATTCCTAACATATAAAAAACGCCTCTAATAAAATAGAGACGGGTTATCCGCGGTACCACTCAAATTGACTAATATTAGTCCACTCTATACTTTAACGCAGTTAACGGCTTGCCCTTACATAAATGTTCAGGTAGCTTCTCAGAGGCCCTTTTCACTATCCATTTCTTGCAGAACTTCCACCAACTTCTGCTCGCTATAAGAAATACAAATAGCTACTTTTCTCTTCATTGAATTTATACATATAATTGTTGTTATTATATAGTATTAGTTAAATCATGTCAATAAATTCAGATGATGATTTATAAGTTTTATCTATTATAAGTATAATATTTATACATTCCCTAACTTAATATTATCAAGATACTTATCAGCAGTTTCTTTAGCTTTGAGCATAAAGTTAATATCCGTTGCTGGATTATCCATTTTATAACGAGGGAAATACCTAGATAAGTGCAGAGGAATAGTCTTATCAAGCTCACTTAAAAATTTTGATATTAATTCTATTTCTTCAAGGCTGTCATTTTCCCCACTAACTAATAAAGTTGTAACTTCAATATGACACGATTTTGCAGCTAATTCTATAGTATTAAGTACTGGTTTTAGTGAAGCACCACAAATTTTTTTATAATAATTTTGGTTAAAACTTTTCAAATCTATATTCATTGCATCTACATAAGGTAACAGTTCTTTTAACGGTTCTTCACTAATAAAACCATTTGTTACAAGTACTACAGAACTACTATTATCTTTTGATTTTAATAATTTTGATACATCATAGATATATTCATACCAAATAGAAGGTTCATTATAAGTAAAAGCAATTCCAATATTATCTTTAGTATTAATAATCATATCTACAAGATCTTCTTTAGGGATATATTTACCTTTGACAGTTGTTTGAGAAATATTATAATTTTGACAAAAAGTGCAAGTCATATTACAACCATAACTTCCAACAGAAATTATTTGTGAAGAAGGCTTGAAGTAGTGTAACGGTTTTTTCTCAATTGGATCTAAAGAAAGAGCTGTGATATCACCATAGTTTAATGTGTATAGTTCTCCTTTTTCATGAAGTCTAACATTACATTTTCCCACATTACCTTCTTTTATAATACAGTTATGAGGACAAAGATAACAATGAATATCTTCTTTTATACTATTATAAAACTTAGCTTTAGTTTTCATAATAAAAACCTCTTTCTTAAAGCCCTAATTAATATTACTCTCTCTATGTCTTATGACTTCAAACCTCTTAATTTTATAATCTTTATCAGGTTCAATACCAGCTTTTCTTAAAGCAATAGACAATTGTTCTTCTACTGTGTTAACACCTTCCAAATCTGGTAATAATAGTCCTCTACGGGTATTATTATAAACAATCACACCATATTTTTTAGGATCTAGTTCAGAAACATTAGTAGGCTCAGGTTCTGTAAGAACATCCACTGAGAAATCAATATCAAGAAGTTCATCTTCTTTTACTTCATAAAAACGTGGGTCATGACATCCAGCTTCAATAGAATTTCTTATAATTTCTTCTGCTACAGAATCAGTAGTAGGTAATATAGTTCCAATACAACCTCTTAATTCACCGTGTTTTTTTAAAGAGACAAATACTCCTCGTTTTTTATTTTTCATATCTTCAGTTACATAATCTGGTATAAGTGTCATCCTCTTACCAGTATTTAAATAAGTAGTTAAGCTTTCTCTAGCAAGTTTTACATATGGGTCATTTTGAGTCAATTTATTTTCTTTGTGTTTACTAAGCAAAGCTTCGATATCATTTAGTTTAGATTGAACTTCACCCTTAGGAGAAATTCTAATAACTCCATATCCTACTCCAAAGGTGCCTTCATAGCTTAATAGTTCACCATCAAATCTAGTGCCATCCAAAGCGCCTAACATTATTAGGACAGAACGTCTACCACATTCACCAGCTTCAGAGATTATTTTTTTATCCATTTTAAAGTGACTTAGAATATCTCCGCTTTTTAAATTATCTATAAAAGAGGTATCAAACTGTTTTCCATAAGGACTATAATCATAAGGGCCTTCATCCTTTAAACGATGAGATAAATCACCACTAGAGATTATAACAACATCCTCATCTAATGATTCAACAGCCTTTGTAATATTGATACCAAATTTATAAAGTTCTAAATCACTGATAGGTGCATAAGTAATATGAATTAGATTGTAATCTGAATAATATTTATTAACATAGTATAAAGGAACAATTGCTCCATGATCTAATTTAAGATTTACATTATAATGCTCAAGGAGTTCTTCATCGTCTAAAACAACTGGCAAATCATCATTAGTAGATAATTCATATATTTTTTCACTAAGTTGTTGATTAATTTTTAAATTCATACTCACATCTGGAACTCCAAATTGGCTAAGATCTCCTTCTATATTTCTCTCATTAACGATAGCAATACGATCTTCAAACATAGTACCATGAGGAGAAATAAGTACAATTGTTTTAGGAGATAGTTCTTTGATTTCTTGACCAATTTGATTCATGCTATCTATAGTTTTTTGTATCTTTTTTTCTTGTCCTTTTCCCACTTCAGGTATTATTAGTGGTGGGTGCGGCATAAGATAGTAGCCTTTTATTGACATTTAATCACCTTCTTTTTTAATATTTAACCCGAGTTATTTATTGAACATGTCTAATATGACCAAGATAGTTTAGTATGTCCTGTATTTAAATGTATCATTATAGAATAATTTTTTCAAATGCTATTGACTTTTAATTCCTGATTTTTTTAATATCATACTTGAAAAAAATCGTTTAAAAATTTATAGTATTATGTAAAGAAATAATCAAACATGACGGAGGATTGTATGAAAACAAAAGAAGATTTAACAAAGATTTTAAATAGAATAGATGGAAAAGGTTACAAAGCATATAAAGATATAGCAGGGATTTATCAATTCGATAAATATCAATTAGCTATTGATTATGTTCAAGGGGATCCTTTTGCTTCACCCTCAAGAATTAGAGTTATTATGAATCATAAAGTATCTAAAATACCTAAATGTCTATTTGACAAACCGAATAAAAAAATCTCTGTAGAAGACTTTATTACAAGAACATTTTCACGACAAATCAGAAATGCTGATATCAGTAAAAAAGGTTCTGGTAAAAGTGGTCTAATAATAATTGATAGATGTGGACAAGAGATATTACAAAGAACATCTGTTGTAATTAAAGATAAAACAATAGAAGCCAGGCTTGAAATAGGTTTGCCAGCAAGAGGTAGACGAGTACTAGGTAAGCAAGCCATAGGTTTGTTATGTGATGAGATTAGGGAAATTACATTAAAAAGTATGATATATGATAATATTAATAAGAACAAATTAAAAGAGCAAGTAGAATTAACAGAAGATCAAAATTTTATAAGAAATCAGTTAGAAAAACTAAGGCTTTTAGCTTTTGTTGCCAATAATTCAATACTTCCAAGAGAAAGTGGAATATCACAAAAACCTCTAAGAAGTGACGTGATACCTTTTACAAGTCCCAAGTCTTTAGAAGTAACAATGGAGTTGCCGAACAAAGGGAGCATAACAGGAATGGGTATTCCAGAAGGGGTAACCCTAATTGTTGGCGGAGGTTATCATGGTAAATCTACATTATTAAAGGCAATAGAACTAGGAGTATATAATCATATACCTAATGATGGGAGAGAATATGTAATTACTAGAGATGATGCTGTGAAAATAAGGGCAGAGGATGGTAGAAGAGTAGAAAAGGTTAATATCTCACCATTTATAAATAATTTGCCTAACAATAAAGATACATCTACATTCTCTACAGAAAATGCAAGTGGAAGCACATCCCAAGCAACTAATATAATAGAAGCTATGGAGATAGGTACAAGCTTATTAATGATAGATGAAGATACATCAGCAACTAACTTTATGATTCGAGATAATAAGATGAAACAATTGATAGCAAAAGAAAAGGAACCGATAACACCATTTATAGATACTGTTCGTAGTCTGTATGAAGATAATGGAGTTTCTTCTATTATTGTAATAGGTGGATCAGGAGAGTATTTTAATGTAGCTGACAAAGTAATTATGATGGATGAGTATAAACCTATTGATGTTACAAATAATGCTAAAAACCTAGCTGATAAAACAAAACATACTTATAAGTTTTCATTATCAACAGATAGAAAAATATCAAGTAAAACATTTGAAAAAGATCATTACAAATTAAAGATAAAATCAGTAGGTAATGAAAAATTATTATATGATAAAAGTGAAATAGAGTTAAAATACGTTGAACAACTAATAGATGAAAGTCAAACTAGATGTATTGGAATGATTATGAGATATATAAAGGAACAAAGGCTTTATCAAAATAGAAGTTTAAAAGAAACAATTGAACAGATTTTAGATACTATAGATAATAAAGGCTTAGACGTTATTTCAATATATAAAGGACACCCAGGGAAATTAGCTTTGCCAAGAAAACAAGAAATATCAGCAGCCTTAAATAGGTTTAGAAGATTGGTTGTTAAGTAAAGAGAATATAATTTAAACAAGGTTTTACAGTCTTAATTGATTGGTGAAATCTTGTTTTTTTATTTTTGTATTTAATAAATATTGATAAAATACAAATAATATAAAGACAATGTTGAAGCAAATAGAAAAGGAGTAAAGGGAACAGACTTAAGGGACTTATTGAAAAACAAAATGCAAAAAAGACTAAACAATAATGCTATTACACATGCTGATAAAAAAATATAAATATTCAAAAACCAGCCAACCCAACTTCCTATAGCTGATAATAACTTTATATCACCTGCACCTATGTAACATAAATTTATTTTATATTTAAGTATAATTAATATTAAGGAAGGAATAAAAACACCACTAAAAACTGTATACAATGAATTATGTATAATACCATTTATTAAGCCTAAGGCTAAAATAAGAACCACTAAATAATTAGGAATAATTTTTTTAGAGATATCAATAAAAGTACATAAACAAAGTATTATTAATAGAACAAAAAACAAATAAAATTCCATATAAAATCCCTCCTGTAAAGCAAAAAAACAATATTGTAGAACTTATTTTATATTATGGGAATATTATTGTCAAACTGCAAAGCATTACATCTAACAACAAGTATTTAAACAATAGACAAAACTAAACGTATAATTAAAATACATAAAAAAATATGAAGCTACAAATTAGTTGATATAGTATAAATATTAGGACTTGAGAATTATATGTTAGTATGATAAAATTTATATGTAAAAAATCAGCTATATTATAAGGAAATATGTATAAAAACCAAATATTAAATAATCACATAAAACAAAGAAATTTTTATATGCACTAATATTTTAGCTCAAATATATTCTATAAATAATTTTATAAGAAGACAAAAATAGCAGATACAAAAGTGGGGATTATAATGAAACTACTTCTAATAACCGGTGGAATGCATGAAATTATTTCAAATAGTATTATAAAAAATAATAAAGTAATTAACGAAAAAAGCTTAAAATTAAAAGACTTAAATGAATTTCTTCAAGAGGTGAATCCTGATATAGACAATATTCTTATAACAGATGAGGCGTTTTCTTGTCAAACAAATAAAGACAAGCAGGATATAACTTTATTATTAGAATGGTTAGGTAAAAATCAAAAAACAAAAAGTCTAGTTAAAGTAATTACAAAAGACTTTATGACGGCAAAAGATTTAGAGGATCTTTGTAATAGGTACAGTAATCTGGAAATTAGTACATATGATTTAGTTAGAATACCTCAACATATTTTTGTTAATGCTTTTACAAATGTTCCTTCAAAAAAAACAATTAAAACAAAAGTTAAGAAAAAGGAATTAGAGAAATCACCAAATAAGAAAAAATCATTTCTTGAACGTTTTAGGACAAAACCTAAAGAAGATAATTCAGGACTAACAGCTACTGATAAGTTAACAAAAGAATTTGAAAATATCAGTAGAGGTATTAGTAGAATTGTTGCAATAACTGGACATAGGGGAGCAGGGTTAACAAGTACAGTTGTTAATGTGGCTTCAGAAGCAACAAAAAGGGGTTTAAGTGCGATAATAATTGATATGGATATTGATTATAGAAGCACTAACATGTATTTTAGTAGTTTTCACGAACAGGCTAATAAAGATGAGGATATAAATGCATCACTTATAAGAACATTTGCAAAACCTCAGGATTATATGACAACATCATTTAATTTAAAAGGTAATTTGTGGTTAACGTCTTTAGGATACGGTTTTAAAGATAATAAGTTAATTAGTCAGTTTTATAATAGTAATAAATTAGTAGGGTTATTATCTGTACTTAGGAGTAAATTTAATTTGGTTATACTGGATATGCCTTTAGATTTGTCAAGAGAATTTAAAGAAGCTTTAATACATATTGATACTTTTGGATTATGCGTGTCGAACAATCTATATTCAGTATTAAGTACCCTAAGAAATATTGAAGTTACTTTTGATAAAGAATCTATATCATATTTAAATGCAAAATCAAAATCAATAATAACAAAGTATAGTACAAGCTCAACGTTTCAAAAAGAAATATTTACACCTGAAAAAGTAAATGAAGTTCTTACATCAGGACTAAGTGAAAATTTTATATATGAAATGAAATTAGCAGGTCAAGTGCCTTATAACGATGAGTTTGATATACAAATAGAGTCAGATGTTCCGTTGGTAAACACAAGCGCAGAACATGAAAAAGCTTATGGGAATATACTTTTAAGATTAATGGAGGGGGCAAAGTAAATGGATCTAAGTTCAGTAAAAAACATAACACCAAATAGAAATTTATTTAAAAAGATAATGGCAATAATCGTAAGTATACTTGTAATAATAGGTTCTTTTATTATAATAACAAATTCAAATAAAGCAGCTCAGGATACAGTTTCTGTATTAAGGGTAAAGTCTAGTGATGGTTTGTCAGCATATACAATAATCACTGATAAAAATATTGAGGAATATGACATTATAAAAAAAGAATACAGTAAAGATATGATTTTGGCAGAAGATAAAGATACAGTTATAAATAAAGTAAACAATTATTATTTGAGAGATAAGAGTATACTTTTTGAAGACCAAATAATTGATGAAAAACCATTGCGAAACAAATGGTTATATGAGCTTGATGAAGATCAAGAAGTAGTCACAATACCTTATAATTACTTAGAATGTGGAGGGGATGTACTGCTCCCAGGAGACACAGTTCGCATTCGTGTTACATATGAAACTGAAGATAATATCGTTAATGATTCTGAAAATGATTACAACCCTAACGGGCCTATTGTTAAATCAAGGGGCAAATTTATAAAATCAGAAATACTATTTGATAAAATTGTTGTAATGGATATGCTCAATTCAAATAGTCACTCAATATACGAATTATATAATGAAGTAATGCAATTAGATGAAGAAAAAAGACAAGAAGTAATAAAAAGTGAAGAATTTTTGAAAAATATTCAACCAAGAGCGTTACTTTTAGCTGGTACAAAAGAACAAATGACAAATTATGCAAAATATAAAGGCGCAGATACTAATTCGTTCTTAATTACCATATTAAGCAGATCTAATAGTGAAGTAATATTAGATCAATTATCAACTTTGGAAAACGAGGTGGGGTCGTGGATAGAAAAGAACTAAAAACATTAGATTCAATATTAAAAAAAATATCTCCAAAGGAAAGGATAGGAGCAGAACTACAAGATAATAAACTATTATATAGTGTAGTAGGTTTTATACCTGCTTGCGACTTCACAGATAATCCTATGTTGTTAAGCAATTTAGGTTATCTTCTATCAAAGAAAGGCTTAAATACTTGTATAGTGGATCTAAAAGTATTTTATCCTAATTTATATCAGGTTTTAGATGTGCCGTCTAATAAAAGAGGAAAAGGATTAATCAAAGTATTAAAGAGTGATAAAGTAGATTTTAGAACTGAGATACAAGAAACTAATTATGAAAAGTTATATCTTTTATCTCCAAGTCCTCAAGATTTAATGGAAGAATACTTTGACTTTGGATTTGAAAATATAGAAAGAGTCATTTCTGTGCTAAAACAGATGTTTGATATTGTTTTATTAGATATACCAAACAACCCACCGTTAGAATTCTGTTTAGGTGCAATTAATAATTGTCATGTTGGATTTTTTACTGCTAGTGAAAGAATAGAAGCAGCAGGAAATATGATTAAACTCTTAGATTATGCAGCTTCAGTAGGGATAAGCACTGCTAAATTCACTAGGGTTATATTAATGAATATGCAAGATCTAAAATTTGATAATAAGTCAATAACGGAACTAGGGTTTAATATCGTAGCATCTCTGCCATTAATAAAAGGTGCAAATGCAAGAGCACTAGAAGGACGACTGTATGTAAAAGATAATCCAATAATAAATAAATATTTTAATAAAGAGATTATAAAACTATCAAATTTATTGACTGAAGATTTATAGAGGGGTGTGGAAATGTTAAATCGAGCAAAAATAAGTGAGATGCAACAAAAAGTATCACATCAAGTTATTGCCAATGAAGAAGTAGAAGATATAAAAAGCAAATATACAACTATTAGTTTTGATGAAGCATTAGAGTTATGTCAAAAATATATTACAAAAATTGCAACTCATGCTTATAGAAGAGAAAATGACCCATCAAGGAAACGGGAGATGACAAAATCATATATAAATGAATTTGTAGACTCTCAAAAACCAACCGTTCAGATACCAAATGAAAAAGATTTTTTTGAATTATCTTCTTTGAAAAAAGCATTAATTGATGAAATAACCCATTATGGACCAATTACTAAGGCAATGGAAGAAGTAACAATAGATGAAATAAGAGCAAATGGACCAGATCAAATATTTGTTGAAAAAAGTGGGAAGACATACCATTGGGACCAAAAATTTAGCGATCGAGAACATATGGAACGTATTATATCAAAATTAGTTGGTGTATCTAAAGTAAGGTTAACTCCAAAGATACCAATGGTTAACGCAAGGACTATTGAAGGATATAGGGTAAATGCGACACATGCAGAGATATCGCCATATGATGTACCAGCATTTGTAATTAGAAAATTTAATAAAAAAAGTATAACACCAGAGATAATGATGAAAAACGAATCATTTTCAGTAAATATGTTTAAATTGCTTTCGCTTATACCTAAGGCAAATTTATCCTGGATTACAGTTGGACCTACAGGCAGTGGTAAAACAACTTTGAACGAGATATTAGTAAAGGAGATAAATCCTCTATTAAGGATTATAACAATAGAAAACCCTTCAGAGATGAGATTAATCCAAAGGGAAGGAAATAATGAACACGGCAAAATCATCAATGATGTACTACAATACGAATCAGTTCCAGATGACGATGATTCAAGTCCAGCCACTATGGAAAATCTCTTAATAAATGCTATGAGACAATCTCCACATTGGATTGGACCAGGAGAGCTTAGGACACCAGGAGAGTTTGCCACAGCACTTAGAGCTGCTCAGACAGGGCATTATTTCTTTACGACGCTACATGCTGAAGGGGATGAGGAAGCTATTTATAGGTTTTTAACTGCATATTTAATGGCATCTAATGAACCAGCAGAATTAGCTTTAAGAAATATATGTAGTGCTGTAAAATTTGTAATCTTTCAAGAGAAATTAGCAGATGGGACCAGAAAGATAACATCTATATCAGAAATAACAGGGTCAGAAGGATTAAAGCCTAAGATTAATCAAATATACAAATTTATTTGTGAAGATGTAGAAGAGGATAAAGATACAAGAAAAGTATTAAAGATAGTTGGAAAACATAAAAGAGTTGGAAAGATTTCTGAACATGCTCAGCAAGTAATGTTAAAATCTGGTATAAAAAAGAGTAGATTTGAATACTTAACAAAGGAACCGACGGAAGATGAGATAGAGGTGTATACAATAAATGAATCCGATACTGTTAATTAGTATAACAATAGGTATTGCTATATTTATCTTAATAAATGTAATATTTGAAATTAAATTGTTTAAAGGAACTTCAAAATTTTTCTTAGATTTAATAGATGATTTAGCTGAACATTTAGGCAAATACAATACCAAGCGTTATATTGAGAGAGTAAAGCGTGAAAAAATAGTAAAGCAAAAAGAAAATATGTTCGCAAAATACAATAGACTAGTAGAAGGTATAATTTTAGACTTTAATTTACCATTCACATTAGAAAGTTTTACCTCAGTTCTTTGTATTTGCTTTATAATAGTAGTTTTAATCATTGTATTCTTTATGAAAAGTGTTACTTTATCAGTTGTTATAGGGATATCAATATTCGTTGGGCTTTTAACTATTTTTGTGATGCAATCTAAATCTATTAGGGCAGAAAGATTAGAAAACATAATGGATGCAGAAGATTTAATCTGTCCATTAGCTAGAGATGGAGTATTAGTAGCTATCAAAAAAGTAATGGAAACTGATGAATACATAAGTCCTAATATAAGACCATTTCTCCAACAATTTATAGATAATTGCGAGAATAACGGGTATTCATTTAAACAAGCAATAATGTTATTAAATAGACAACTTGGTCCTAAATTTGATAACTTTACCAAAAAGGCAATTGTATTTGAATATAATGAGAGAAAAGGAATGGCAGATATTTTCCTTGATATTGTTGATGAAAATGCTGTTTTAAGAGAACTAAACATCAGAAAAGAACGTATGTTTAGAAAGATGAATAGAGATTTTTTATTAAAGACTATAATAATTGTTTTGTTTTTTATCTACGCTTTATCAGTTGAAGAATTTAGAAACTTTATGATTTTTAACAACTTTGGTAAATTTATTAACACTGTAGTTATTAGTGTAATATGTCTTAGTTTTGCAAAATGCCAAGCACTTCAAGGCAACTTGGGAACCGGGGGTGATAAAAAATGGTAGTTTTAGCAAAGATATGTGCACTGCTATCTATATTATATTTAATAAAAAAGTTTTTATATCCCATATATAAACCAGTAAGTGCAAAACAGAAAAAACGTGCCAGAAGATATATGAAAGATAGAAAAACAGATGTATATAAAAAGAAATTAACTAATATAAAGAAAAAATTTGCTAAAAAATATGTTAAAAACCTGATAAGTAGTAGTGAGAAAACTAGACTTAAAAAAATGATAGATAGATTAGATATGAGTATAAAGCCTGAAGAAATACGTTTTATGCAGATTGTTTATATAATATTAGCAATCTTGATTACTTTAATAATGTTTAGTGGGAATAGATTATTAGGATGTGTTACTGCTATTTTTATTCCTTTAGGGTGGTTATATCCAGTTGAAGAACTTGAGAAGATTATAGATAAAAAAAATAAAAACATTGCTATAGATTTTCCAGCATTTTATAGCATGGTTTACTATCAATATTCAAAATCAGTAAATATATATTTAGCTGATGTTATTAAAGATTACATACTTAACGCAAATGAAGATATGGCAGAAGAATTGGGAGTTATGTTAGATAATATGGACTATGGTGAAGAGTACGCATTAAAACAGTTTAAAAAACGTATACCATTACATTACGTAATTAAATTCTGTGACATTATGGAAACAAGGTTAAAAGGTTATGACAATGTATCCCAAATGACATATCTCAAAAATGAACTAGATGAATTCAGAATAAGAGCATTAGAAGATGAACTAGAACGCAGAGGAAAAAGTAATGCTAGGATACAAGCAGTATTAATAATAGTGTTAGTTATTTATATTTCAATATATTACTTTTTTACTATTATAGAATCTATTAAATTATTTCAATAAAAAAGAGGAGGAGATTTAAATGAATAAAAAAATGAAAGCGTTTTTAAAAGAAGAAAAAGGAGATTTTGGTGTAAAACAGATCGCTGGTACTGTTGGTGTAATTGTTATTATTGGATTAGTAATAGCAGCGATACAAGGACAAATTGGTACTTGGGTTGATCAGGTTTGGAATATATTTATTGAACAAATTGAAGGTTTGACTTCATAGGGTTTGTTTATAAAAAAAATAATAAGGTGGATTAATATGACAAATAATGAAGTTTTCTATACTTGTGTGCTCACAGGAGCAAAAGAGATTTTAGGAGTTGAAAATCCTGTAGAGGGTCTAGATAAAGAGACGGTAAAAAAGGAATGGAAAAAAGCATCAAAAAAACTATATGAAAAGAAAATAATATATGATAAAGATGATGAAATATATATAAATGATAAATATGCAAAAATATCAGCAGCAATTAGTTATCCTGAATTGGTTTATATACATCAAATAGATGAAGATACTTCGAAATATATTTATATAAAACGTAATCTTTATGTTAGCTTAATAACAGGGGAAAATTTTGAAGTCAAATTATTTGAAAATGTTGACGAATTTATAGAAGAATTAAATCAAAATTTTCACCTAACAGATTGTAAAGAATTTAAAAAAATGGAATTCACTAGTGAAGAAATAAACAAAGCTTTAGAATTGTTTGTTGATGGAGAAAAAGAAAAAGCAATTGACTATCTTAAAAGTAAAGACGTTAATAAAGAAGAAATAGGATTAATAATTGAACTAATGATGGATAATGAAAATTACATTCATAAAGACTTTATAGGAATTAAAACAGAAGAAGATGATATTAAAGAAGCTATATTTAAGACAATTAAAACAAAAAATGGAACTTGGCTATTAAAAATATTAGATGACAAAATTAACATATTTAAATATAATAAATTAAATTCTTTATTAGAAGTATTAAATATATAATATTGAAAGGGGAAGTTATAATGTCTTCACCAAGTACCATAAGGATAAAGGCTAATAATATACAATCTGCTAGTAAGGCTTTTGACGGACGAAGAAAAAGATGTAAAAATTTCGTAGGTGAAACAACTTCGTGGTGGCAAGGGAGTGCAGGTGGTGCGTTAAGAGAAGAATTTCTTGAAATAGAAGGAGAAATAAATTCATTTTTAAACAAAGTTTCGACTCTTGAAACTAAAACTAGAACTTTAGCAAAGAAAGTTAAATATGCAGATGATGAAAGAAGGCGTAAAGCAAGAGAGGCGGCTTTATCGGGGGGTATCCCTGTTTAAAGTATAAATATTAATAAAGAGGAAGAGGTGAGAAGTATGAGTATGGCAAATCAAAAGTTTGATTTTGGTGAAGCAGATGCACTTAAGACAAAATTAGGACAAGGCATAAGTCAAATTGAGGATGATTTAAAACAAATGATGGGCCAAGTTGAAGGAGTAAAATCTTGGTGGGCTGGAGGTTCTGAAGATGCATTTATTGATAACTTCAGAGGAACTAAAGATCATATTGTAAAATCATTAAATGAATACTTAGAAGACTACAACAGACTTATTGAAAGCATCAAAAAAGCAAAAAGTGAAAGTGATGCTGCTATCGCTAGTCAACTTAGAGGTTAAGCTCTATACCAAAAGGATAATGTTAATATCCTTACCATTCCAACTGTTTAGTTGGAATGGTTTATCTAAAAATATATTTAAAAATCTAGTATAATTGCAACTTTGAATATAGGAAGGGTGTAAAAAATGCAAAGCATAGCAAAAGCAATATTAAAAGCTATATTAGTTACGGTTTGCATTCTATTATTTGTTAATTTAATCTTTTTTTTCCCATGGTATATGACATTAGTTGTAGAAACATTTAATTTATCACAGACTGCAGCAAATGATAATTATGTAAAACAAGAATATTATAATAATACATTAAACAGACTGAAGGAACATGCTATATTTAATGAAAAATCAGAAGATATAGAGATAATAGTTTTGAACTCTGATGGCAATACAGCTATTGGCAATAATGATGAAACTATGTATGAAAATTTTTCACAATATGATAAGCCATATAGACAGAGAGGTGAGCCCGTAACGATAGAGATTAATGCAGTATATCCTTTATCAATTACATTATGGGGGAAAAAATATGAAAGAGAAATACCAGTATCCTTCCAATTAGAAGCGATAGGGTTAAAGCATTATAAAGACTTAGAATTTAATGAATGGAATGATGGCTAATGAAAAGTGTTGCAAAAGGCCTGTTAATGATATTAATTTTATCGATAATAATTGAACCCTTAGTAGAAGTTGCAAATATTATTAAAGAACAGATTGTTCTTGGTACCGCAGTATCCAATGCTTGCAGAGCAGCAAGAAATAGAAGCTTGAATTACGAAAAACATCGTGATATACAAGCCATAATAGACGAAGATACTTTTAGAGAATATTTTTCTGAGGCTTTTGAAGATGCTATGAAAGTAACTAGAACTGCATCAGAAGAAAATTCAATAACATTCACATCTAAAGATGGTAGACATATAATTGTTGAACTTGATATAACATATTTAAAAGACACAACAGATAAAGAATTTTCAAAAGTAGAAATGACTGTTACATCTCAGTATAAATTTAAAACAAAATATCTTCAACTTGTTGAAAAAATGAATGGGGAAACTTTTGAACTTACAAGTGATCGAATGTTGCTGATTAGAATTAGAAACTAAGAAAGGAACAAAGATATTATGGAATATATTATGATTACATTTCAAATAGAAAATAAACAAACTGACTTAAAAGTACCAGTGTTTATTAAAATAAAGGAACTACTTGAAATGATATCTGAAGCCTTAGAAGTTGATATAAATTCCGATAATAGGCTTCAAGCAGAGCCCTTAGGAAGAATACTTGATAATGAAAAAACATTAGAAGAAGAAACAGTAACGCAAGGATCATTATTGACAGTAGTATAAAAAAGGGGATGGCAAAATGGACTATAATATTACAAATGGTGGAATAATAGGAAAAGTTCAAGATGAATTTATTATGAGTAATATAAAAAACTATTATTCTATCATTAATGATAAACGACTTGATAGTATGCTATGGTTTATTAATATTGAAAATGATAGCATTTATTATAGTAATCAAAAAGCAGATAACTATCTATGCAAAATGAATATATATGAATTAGAGGAAAATATAATATTAAAACAACCATGTTACGGAGTTGTACTTCATAATGAAATGTTATACTACATAAACGAAATTAATAATAAAGTATATAGATGTCAAACTAATGGAAAAAAAGAAACAAATATAATTGATGAAGAAGTTAATAACTTTATTATTAATAATGAATTAATCTATTATACAACTTCAGAAGGTATATGGATATGTGATGAATTAGGTAATGAAAATGAGAAAATATCTGAGGCACAAGCTTCAATGCTTGTGATAATTGGAGAAAAACTTGTGTATAATGATAAAAATAATAAGTATAATGTAACTTTGTTAGATATGAAAACTAACAGTACAAAAGTAATAGAGGATATATCATCACAGAGTATGAATACAGATGGTAAATATTTGTACTGTACAAATAGATTAAATAATAAAAGCATTTATAGAATAGACCCAAAGCAAGGCAACAGTATTAGAATATGTGGTGAAAGTGCAGAACACTTACATATTATTGATGATAAGTTGTTTTTTTCTTTAGAAAGAGAATGGTATAATATGCCTCTTATTGGGGGACAATTTGAAAAGGTTTTAGAGGTGAAATAGATGAATAAAGAATTCAGTAGACAACCAAGATTTTTACCAGAAATACCAAGAGGGGAGTTAGAAGTTCCTAATCCACCAAGTGAGTATCAAAAACCAGAAATATCATGGTTTACTTTATTAGGTCCTCCATTGGTTATGCTAATTATAACAGTTTGTATTATATTTTTAACTGATTATAAATCACCATTTATAATACTATCCATATCAACTACAATAATGACCCTTATAGGCTCAATAATGAGAGCGAGTTCACAAATAAAAAAGTATAAAAAGAAGAAGAAAGAACGAGAAAAAAAATATCTGCAATTTATAGCAGATACAAAAAGCGACCTATCAATAGCAAAAGAACAACAAATAAAGGCAATGAATGACATGAATCCTGAACCCTCAGAATGTATACAAAGATTATTAAGAACAGACAACAAACTATGGGAAAGAACACCTTCATACAACGACTTTTTATCCTTGAGAGTGGGAGTTGGGAGTGTTCCTCTTTCTATGCATATAAAATATACAAAACAAGCAATTATAATGGAAACAGACCCATTACTTATGGAACCACAAAGATTAGCATTAGAATTTGAAAAAGTTTCAAATGTACCAGTAAATATAGATTTAATGGAATCTGAAATATGTGGTGTTGCAGGGGAAGAAGAGAAAACATCTGAGATAATTAAATTAATGCTACTACAAATTATAACTCACCATGGATACGATGATGTAAGAATTGTAATTATATCATCAGAGAAAAATTTACCAAAATATAACTGGTTGAGATTTTTACCACATATTTGGGATGATGATTTTGAAACAAGATACCTTATGTGTGGGAAAGCAATAACACATCAAACACTAGCAGAAATCTATGACATATTAAAAGAAAGAGATTTAAAGTCAATTGGGGGAAGCGCTCTTCCTCATTACATATTTTTTGTAGAAGATGTACGACTACTAGAAAATGAACCAATAAACAAATACCTATTTAATAAATCCAAAGGAATTGGTGTATCTACAGTATTTATTGCACAAAACTCAGCATATCTCCCAATGAACTGTAGAACTATTATCTCGCTTCAGGGAAGAAGTGGAGAGATGGCAGATAGAGAAGCAGGGGGAAAAGCTATTTTCACTCCAGATACACCAGATTTTAAAAATCTTGAGCTAGCAGCTAGAAAAATATCGTGCCTTAGAATAAAAAATTCAAGTGCAGATTTTACATTACCAAAAGCAATAACATTAATGAAAATGCTAAAAGCAAAAAAAGTAACAGATATAGACATTCACTCACTATGGACTAAAAACAAAACATACAAAGGTATGAGCGTACCAATAGGTGCAAAGCCGGGAGGAGCACTATTCAATCTAGATATGCACGAAACTGGGTGTGGACCTCATGGGCTTGTAGCAGGAACAACAGGTTCAGGAAAAAGTGAGTTACTACAAAGTATAATTATATCACTTGCAATAAACTATCATCCTCATGATATAGCATTTGTACTTATTGACTATAAAGGTGGAGGTATGGCAGATGTATTTGAAGGAATGCCCCATCTTGTTGGTACAATAACAAACTTAGGAGGAAATCAAACTACTAGAGCTCTACTATCTATAAAAAGTGAATTATTAAGAAGACAACGTGTGTTTTCTGAATACGGCGTAAATAATATAGATAAATACCAAAAACTATACTATAAAAAGAAAGACAGTAAAATGCCTGCAATCCCACATTTAATTATGATAGCAGATGAATTTGCAGAACTAAAACAAGACCAACCTGAATTTATGAAAGAACTAGTAAGTACAGCCAGAGTAGGTCGAAGTCTTGGAGTTCATCTAATATTAGCAACACAAAAACCAGCAGGAGTAGTAGATGAACAGATTTGGAGTAACTCCAAATTTAAAATATGTCTAAAAGTACAAGACGAAAGAGACAGTAAAGATGTAATAAAAAGACCAGATGCAGCTATGATAAAAGAACCTGGAAGAGCATATATACAAGTAGGAAATGATGAAGTATTTGAACTATTCCAATCAGCATACTCTGGAGCAGATTATGACCCTGATGGAGAGATGAAAAAAAGTGATAATAGACCAAAAAGAATATATGACATAGCATTAAATGGAAAGCTAGAACAACTATATCCACTTGAAGAAGAAAAAATACCAAAAAAAGAATTAGATTCACAGCTAAAAACAATGGTAGACTACATTATCCAAACATCAAAAAGAAACAATATAGAAGCGCTAGATGGTCCTTGGATGCCGCCACTTCCTGAGACACTATACTTAGATGAGTTTTTTGAAAAGAAAGGAAAGCTAAATAAAACAAATGAATTATTAAGCGTTCCAATAGGTATAGTAGATGATCCAAGAGGACAGAGACAAGAACCATTAAAAATCAATTTTGCAAATGAGGGAAACCTCTTTGTATATGGAGCATCAGGTTCAGGAAAGACTTATTTATTAAGAACTTTATGTTTATCATTATCGCATAGCTATACACCATTAGAAGTAAACTATTATATTATGGATTTTGGAGGAACAGCACTTAAGGTTCTAAACAAACTTCCACATTGTGGAGGGGTAATGACATTAGAACAAGAAAAAACAATAAATCAATTTGTCTTATTCTTATTTAGAAGCATGGATGAACGTAAAAAGCTATTTGAGAAAAAAGGATGTGAAGGTTTTAACGATTATAGGAGAACTGGCGAACAACTTCAAGCAATAGTACTAATAATTGACAACTATTTTGCGCTATCAGAGACATATGAAACAATAGCAGAAAAAATGATATTACTTGCTCGTGAAGGTTTAAAATACGGTATATACTTAGTGGCAACAGCTACAAATGCTTCCTTAGTTAGATATAAGCTGACAGTTAATTTTAAAATGGCAATAAGTTTACAATTAATAGATAAAGGTGAATATAATGATATTGTTGGAAGAACAGAAGGGCTAGAACCAACAAATGTACCAGGTTGTGGATTAGTAAGAGAAAAACCACCACTAGAATTTCAAACAGCATTACCAGAATTTAAAGATGCAAGCATAGAAGAAATAATAAAAGAAGTTGAAAAGAATGAAGAAAACCAAGCAGTGCCAATACCAGTAATGCCTTCAAGAATAGACATAAATAAAATAAACAAAAAAGAAAACCTACTAGCAATAGGACTTGGAGATACAGACCTACAACCGCTTCACATAGACTTATACAAGACACCAATAATAATGGTAGCAGGGGAACCAATGTCAGGAAAAAGCACAATAATGATGTCATGGATAAGAATATTAAAAGAAGCAGAAATATATGTATTAGATTCATCTAGTATGGGACTATTTAATGTCATGGAAATGCCAAACGTAACAGACTTATCAAAAACAGATAATGACTTTGCAGATAAAATAAAAGAAACTCTAGATAACAGAAGACAACAACTCATAGAATGTAAAAAATCAAATGGTAATGTAGAAGAATTAGCAAAAACTTGGAAACAAATAATAATAGCAATTGATCAATTAAATGAATTTACTCAAAGCGACAAATACACATTAAAAGATTTGATAGAAAGAATAGTAAAACAAGAAAGAGGAATGAAAGTTGCAGTAATTGTAGGAGACAATACATCAGACCTATATGGCAATTGGGATGGTTTAGCTAAAGCGATTAAGGAAGAACAAACAGGAGTACTTATTGGAAGTATAAAAGATCAAAGTCTATATAGTACTAAAATTCCTTATGGAGCTCAAGAAAAAGAACTTGAGCAAGGGGATGGATACTTAATAGTTAAAAACAAATATGCAGGACTTCGATTAGCAATATCAAATGAATATTAAAAAACACAAAAAAGACATAAAAAGAAAAAACATATAAGAGAAAAAAAGAAAGGAACAAAAAAAATGGGGATAAGTGTAAATCCAAATAAAATAGATGAATTAGCGATAGAGTTCAATAGGTTAAAAGAAACAATAGAAGATGGAGAAATAGGAATGAATAAGGAAATAAAAGACCTTATAGAATCCGTGAACAATAAATACAGCGAGAGCTCAGTACGCAACGTAACAAGAGAAATGGATGAAACTCTAGGGGACATAAGAAATCATGCAAAAATAATAACAGAAATGCTAATGGAAAAAGAAAAAGCAT
>JBKGYG010000020.1:0-27306 GCA_046546235.1 Eubacteriales bacterium
GTTTTTCTTCAAATATTTAACCTGAACGTTTTGTATATATATTTCTCTACGGAAACTTTATCTGCAATCTGTAGTAGAGAAATATATATACAAATAAAGTGATGTTTTAAATATTTGATTAGAAAAAATTAGTGAGTGGAGATTGTTATTCCGTTAAAAACCTTAAATGTTTGACCGTTAGGGAGTTTTTAAGGTTTAGGAATAACAATTGGAACGAACTTAGTTTTTCTTCAAATATTTAACCTGAACGTTTTGTATATATATTTCTCTACGGAAACTTATAACAAAATAAAAGCTTGATGGTTTTCATCAAGCTTTTTACCATATTCCTAATATTTCAATACATTTTCTGTATCATTCATTAGTTTTTCTAAATATATTTTCAGTTTATCCTTTAACTCATCTCTTCTCAAAGCAAATTCTATATTTGCCTGTAAAAAACCTAATTTATTCCCTACGTCATACCTTTTCCCAATAAAATCATAGGCATACATAGCTTCTTCCTCAGCCAACTTCTTTAAAGAATCTGTTAATTGAATCTCTCCACCTGTTCCTACTCCTTGAGTTTCTAAATATTTAAAAATCCTAGGAGTAATAATATATCTACCGAGGATAGCAATATTCGAAGGTGCATCCTCTATCGAAGGCTTTTCAACCATATTGTTTACTTTATAAATTCTATTTTCAATATGTTTAGAATCGATTATTCCGTACTTATTAACATTTTTTTTCAAAACTTCTTGAACACCTAAAATTGATGTTTTATATTCATCATACGCTTCTATCATTTGTAATAAACATGGTTTTTCTGAAATAACAATATCATCACCTAATAATACAGCAAAAGGTTCATTCCCAATAAAATTCTTTGCCACTAAGATAGCATGACCCAATCCTTTAGGCTCTTTCTGACGAATATAGTGAATATTAGCTATTTCTGAAGTTCTTCTAGCAATCTCAAGAAGATCTTCCTTGCCTTGTCTCTCTAACTCTAATTCTAACTCAATTGATTTATCAAAATGATCTTCTATAGACCTTTTATTTCTCCCAGTTACAATAATAATATCTTCAATTCCCGACGCTACTGCTTCTTCTATAATATACTGGATAGTTGGTTTATCAACTATTGGAAGCATCTCTTTAGGTTGCGCCTTAGTAACAGGTAAAAATCTTGTTCCTAATCCAGCAGCAGGAATAATAGCTTTTTTTATTTTCATAATTGTTCCTCCCTACTAATCTGATGATTAAAATGCCTGTCCATTAAATGGATATTGCTACTTTTTTCTTGTACTTTTACTTCAAATGAATTCTCCCCAACAAATCCATTATTAATCTCAAGTTGATAATTAACTTTGAGTTCTAAACTATTATCTTTTTCTTTAAACGATATATTCTTTGTTATAACACCTATTAATAAAGCTCCAAAGGGTGTATCATAATGCGTCATATGTTTCTTGTTTGTCTCAAAAATCATATGCGTATTGGAGCCACCAAATCTAATAATATCAATTTTATCCTTTGCAATTTTAATAGTAGTTTTTGTTTCACTTTTTATAAACAAATCACTGTCAACATAATTTATATAGTACTTAGAATTTTTTTTATATAATTGTCCAGTCGTTATAACTTCTACTGAATCATTTTCCACAAAATCTTTTTGAATCCCTTTAACAGAAACAATAACATCTTTTGTTGTCATATATTTACCATCCTTTCGCTTTGCTCAGGCAAAACCAGCAAACTAACTTTATAAAAAAGATTAGAATTCTTCAATATTAATTTGTTTAACTGGTACCATCCCACGATTTAATATTCGCTTAGCAAATTGCTCCCATTTTTCTGCTCTATCACTAACATAAAAATCATAATCTGTGCCTATTTGATTATTTATAGTATTTTTTTCTTTTAATAAATTTTTTAATGTTTTTGCGGTTTCACTTGCAGGATTTATTAAGGAAACACTATCCCCCATAACTTTTTGTATCGTATCTTTTATCAAAGGATAATGAGTACACCCTAATACTAAAGTATCAACACCTTTTTCCTTTAATATACTTAGATAACGATTAGCAATTTCATAAGTCACACAATCATCAATTAACCCTTCTTCAACTAAAGGTACAAAAAGTGGACAAGCCCTTCCTATAACATCAGCTTCAGGCATGATTCGATGAATATATTGATGATAAATATTACTATGAATAGTTCCTTCGGTTCCTATGATGCCAATTTTCTTATTACTAGTCACCTTTACAGCTGTTTCTGCTGCTCCAGGCAAATGTACTCCTATTATAGGCACATCAAACATGGAACTTACCTCTTCAAGCGCATAAGCACTAGCAGTATTACAAGCGATAACTATTGCCTTGACACTTTTTGTTAAGAGAAATCTTATAATTTGCATAGAAAATCTAACAATAGTTTCCTTTGACTTGCTTCCATATGGAACTCTAGCTGTATCACCAAAATAAATTATATTTTCATTAGGAAGCATTGTCATGATTTCTTTAGCAACTGTCAACCCACCAACTCCTGAGTCAAAAATACCAATAGGTCGATTATCCATAAAAATGCCCCCTTTTAATTTCTATTAAATGCTAATTTAATTAATTTTTTCACTAATTGTTGTTTTGACATGCCTTTTTCTTCCCATAACATAGGATACATGCTTATAGCTGTAAATCCAGGCAATGTATTAATTTCATTAAATACTATCTCATTAGTATCTTTTTCTACAAAAAAGTCAACTCTTGAAAGTCCATACCCACTTAACCCTTTGAAAATTTTAACAGCATACTCTTGTATTTGATTAATTATATCCTGCGGTAAATCAGGTGATAATATTGTTCTTGACTCTTCGTTATTGTATTTTGAGTCATAATCATAAAAATCAGCTGCTGATATAATTTCCCCTACTCCTGAAGCTTTTGGGCTTTCTCCTCCTAATATAGCACACTCAACTTCTCTTCCATTTATAGTTTCCTCAACTAAAACTTTTCTATCATGAGCAAAAGCTTTTTTAATACCTTTAATAAGGTCGTCTTCATTATATGCTTTTGTTATTCCTACAGAAGAACCAGCATTAGATGGTTTAACAAAAACAGGATAATCAAATTTCTTTTCAATTTGAGAGACTATATCATCTGTTTTAAATTCATTTTTGTGAAGCCCAATATATTTAGCTTGACGTATACCTATTTTATCTACAATTATTTTAGTATACAGTTTATCCATAGCAACACTAGAAGCTAGGACTCCACATCCTACATATGGTATTTTATTTAGTTCTAACAGTCCTTGTATAGTTCCATCTTCTCCATATAATCCATGTAACGCCGGAAAGACAACATCTACCTTTATCTTTTCATATTTATTATTATCAAAAATGTATAAAGATTGTTCTATTGCATCAGGGGCTAAAAAAGCAGGTTTTGACTTTTGCAACCAATTTCCATTTTTTAAGTTAGGCATGTCTCCTTCATACAAAAACCATTCACCTTTTTTTGTTATCCCTACAGGTAAAATATTATAAAAATCTTTATTTATATTTTCTATGATTGTAGTTGCAGAAACACAAGAAACTTCATGCTCTGAAGATTGCCCCCCAAACAAAACAACTATTGTTTTTTTAATCATATTATCCCTCTTTCTCTATTACTATAAATGAATCTTACTATATAATTATATTGTAGTAATTTGATAATTATAAATTATATTCTCAAAAATATAAATGATGCTTTCTTATTTATTTTAAACCTTATAGCTCAATTATTCAATAGTATAAAATACGACTTACGACTTTCAATAATCGAGAAGGATGTCGGGTACATCTAAAAAACGGGCGCATCGTGATACGCCCCTACAAATAATTGGTGTGTTGTGGTTAATTTAAGTTGTACAATTGATACATGTTCTAAATTTAAGTCTCCATGGTATCGGGACATGTATCAAGTCCCGATGATCTCAAAAATAGGACTTTTCTATCAAAAAAAGAGTTGCTTACGCAACTCTTTTACTAATTCATCCATCCAAACAGATATGTTAAAATACCTGTTTTTTTCTTTTCTTGTCTTTCATTTTTTTCATTTATAACTTCAACTAATTTAAACTTTACTTTTACTGGGATATCATTCTGACTTCTTGCAGAAATTATCGTTTTATATTCCTCTTCGCTAAGAACCTCTTTTAAATCGTCTTTTGAATCCTCTGGAACAACTCCATGAGTTACGTCTACAAAACACAGAGGCGGAAACATAACACACCACCAATTTTCTCCTTTTCCATCCCCTATTTCTATTCTTAGAGCCTCATAATCACCCGTAGGTAATACAATATCCCCATATACTTTGGTTGGAAACTTTGCTTCTTCCAAGTAAACTTTTATATCATAATCTTCTTTATTTTCTTCAATTACTTTTTCAGCTATTGATTGGATCTCTTCTATATTATCTTTTATTATTTCTCTTGTTTCTTCAATGCTTCCTGAAGAATCAAAAAGTTTTTTCATATCTTCTAGCACAGCATCTCTTACTTTTATTTTTAGATTTTGATCGTGTTCACTATCACTATTTGCTATAACGTGAAACCGTATTAAACTAGATGCTAAACCTTTCTGTATATCCTCAACAGAGTCATTGTTAGCTGCATTAATATAAAGAGTACTAACAAATCCTATTATTATTGCTAATAATAAAAACGTTAATTCCTTCAAAAAATTATTCCATCCAACATTATGTTTTTTGTACACTTTTATCCCCCATTTCAAATTTTTAACTTTATAGTAAAATTATTACCATAACCAATGAGGAATATACAAATAGTTATTCTATTTTGCTACTCCTATTCTTCTTATATTACTTTGAGCAGTTACTTCTATTTTTGCATTACTAAAAATTTCATCCCAATTATTATATTTTAGCCATAAGTCTCTATTTTCAACTGCCAATTCATTTATAAAATCAAATAAATCAACCTTATATTTCTCTTGCACTTCTGAAACAATTTTATTAGTTTCTTTTTCTATTTCGTCATTAACCTTTTTTTCAAGTTTTATAATATTATTTTCATCAAATAAACTATTTTCAGGATTTACCGTATAAGCTGTTACATCACCTTCAGTTTGAATCTTTATTTCTATACTAACTTGTCCGTTCTTATCTCTAAATTTAAAGTTTGTATCAAATTTTGCAAACTCGACTGTTACTTCTTGATCTTTATTATTGAACGGAACTTTTACCTTCGTTCCTGCCCCCTTATTAATCATCCAACTAAGCTTTTCAACATTATTTCTATCCATCCAATCTTCCAAAGTAAAATTAATTACTACAGATGCCCCTTCCACTGAAGGTTCTTCTTCTTCCACAAGAACTTTAGGAATAAGTAATATCCCATCTTCCTCAACACTACTAATAAGATTGTTTAAGTTGATTTCTGTTGTTTTCATTACATCATTCTCATTATTTTGATATATATCATAAATATACATACCTATATCTTGCTTTTCTTTTATTTCTTCTTCAAGAAGATCACTTGCCTTATCTTCAGTACCAAAAACAATTAATGTTCTTGCAAAACTAGGATCTCTTTCTAATTGGTCAATAACTTGCTTGAATACTTTTTCATTACTTAATACATCTTCTCCAAAAATTATAACTTTTGCGTGTCCAAAGTTTAATTGGTTTTTCGATCTTGTCCCAAATATTTTATTTGCTTCATATAATGTTGGAGCTTTTATATTCTTTGTAAAACTTTGAGGACCATCTCCCCCTTGATTTGTAATCACTGGCAAATTAGGAAAACTGTAAGTCACACTTAATTGATCATCTTCATAATCTATTCCTAATGCTATAACAAACGCGTTATCATTAATTTCTACTTGATCCCAACAACCACTCAAGATAAATGTTATACAAATTACCATTAAAACCAAACTAAATTTTTTAATCCACAGCATTATGTTCACCTACTTTTCTTATCCTAGATAGTATAATAAATATTAATGGTAAAAAGACAAGAAAAAACACTCCTAGATACATCATAATAGATTTTGTCCATTCATAAACCTGAACAACATTATCTGGAATCAAAGAAATCAAATAAATTATTGGCAAATACGGCAGAACTAAAAAGTTCTGTTCCTTTAGTCTGAAAAGCCTTTGTGTT
Source organism: Eubacteriales bacterium (assembly GCA_046546235.1). Taxonomy (GTDB): domain Bacteria; phylum Bacillota; class Clostridia; order Lachnospirales; family DSM-24629; genus JBKGYG01. The sequence continues at coordinate 6,163 of JBKGYG010000020.1, forward strand.
AACACACTTATAAAGAACACATAAGAATTAAGAACAGCAAAAAAACTCATAATCCAAAAAGCAATCATTAATGCATCCTGTCTTTCTATAAAAGCTCCCGGCAACTTAGTCACTTGCATTATATTCATAACTGGCCAAATCTGTCTCCTAGTCCCTTCTTCTCCAAACAAACCTATAGTAATTAAGCAAAGCACAAGATTAAACAACCCTACAAAAACAAGAGAAAAATTAACAGACCTTTTTGTTTTTTGAGGCTTATTTGTATAAGGTATCGCTATTAGTAATAGGATAATTGCAGAGTAAGTTATAGATATCGCAAATGCTCCATAAAAAATATCTATTGGTTCATTAACTAACACTGGTAATATTTGATCAAAATTAACATTAGGCAAAGCAAATAGAAGAACTAATATTATTGGTATAAAAATAATCCAAATCAGAATTTCTACAATACGAGCTCTACACTCAAATCCTTTTCTTGCTACGTATGTAACAACCAATAACATACTAACAATGATTATCTCAATTGGTGTATCATTTAATAATGTTTCTTTAATTAATTCTCCAAAAAACCTTACTCCAAAAGAAGTTAATAATATTAACTTAACAATAAATATAACCCCAATAATAAAACTAATAATTTTCCCTAATAATTTTTTACTATACTCTATTAACGTTTCTTTAGGAAATTTATATACTACATGCATTATTAATGATAAATAAATAAAAGCAATTAATGTTCCAATAATAACTGAAATCCATCCATCTCTTCCAGCTGATTCTGTTGCGATTCTTGGCATAATTAAACTAGTTGTACTAAACAAATCTAAGATTAATAATAATCTTAATTGTCTTACCGAAATAGTATCATTACTTGAAAACATATTTAATCCCATTCCTTTCGTATTCCAAAAACAAGTTCTTACAACTATTCTCCTTTTTTCTTAATAACAAGTCTTTTTCTTTCTTTCCAATCCGTAAAAATAGGTCTTTTTTTCAATAAAAAACTTGGCAAGCGTAATATAGTATCTTTTAAATCATTATAATGATTTAAGTCACTAGACACATAAGGAGATAAATATGGGAAATTAAAACTTTTTAGAGAAGATAAATGAACCAAAATCGAAATCATAGCTAACCAAAAACCATATAAACCTAAAAAAGCGGATAATATTATTACATAAAATTTTAGAATACGAAAAGCATTAGTTAAAGACTGTCCTGGAATTGCAAAAGAAGATATAGCTGTTAATGCTACTATTATAACAATAATTGGGCTTGCCAAATTAGCCTCAACAGCTGCTTGCCCTATAATTAACCCACCAACTATTCCTATAGTACTACCAATTGGTCCTGGCAGTCGTATTCCAGCTTCTCGCAATAATTCAAATGCAACTTCCATAATTATCACTTCTAATACAGCGGGAAAAGGAACCCCTTCCCTTGCAGCCGCAAAAGAAAATGCTAATGGTGTGGGTAACATAGACGAATGATATGTTGTTAACGCAATATATAGCCCTGGTAAGGCAACTGCAAAAAATGCTGCTATATACCTAATGATTCTAATAAAAGACATTATTTGCCATCTATCATAATAATCTTCAGTTGCTTGAAAAAAACAGTTTAAAGTAGTTGGCAAAAGCAGAACAAAAGGTGTATTGTCTACTATTAATGCTACTCTACCCTCTAATATTGCAGAAGCAGCCTTATCAGGTCTCTGTGTTACTTGAAATTGAGGAAATGGAGATTGCCAATCATCTTCTAATATTTGCTCTATCTGTCCACTTTCTAAAACAGCATCAATCTTAAAATTTTTTAAACGATCTTCTATCTCTTTTAAAATGCTAGGCCTAACCAAACCTTCAATATATACAAGTCCTATGTCAGTTCTTGATCTTAGTCCAATTTGGCTTTGTTTTATTTTCAATTTAGTATCTCTTATCCTTCTTCTAATAAGTACTGTATTAAAACGAAAAGCTTCACTAAACCCTTCTTTAGATCCTCTAATAACAGCTTCTGTATCTGGTTCCTGAACCCCTCTATTAGGAAAACCCTTAGTAGCAATCATAATTGCCTTAGCATACCCATCAATAAATAATATACTATCTCCCGAAAGTATAGCTAGGGCAGCCTCATCCATAGTTGTAAGCTCTTTGATATCTGCAGTAGCTAATCCACCATCTCTAATAAAATTAAATCTTTCTTCTTCTGGTATTTCACTAAAGTTGTTTGGAACATCGCGAACTTGTACCATTAACTGCTCTAATATTGACTCCTCAATAACACGCCTATCAATCATAACATCAATATAAGCAATATAAGCATTTATACTTTTATCTTTGCCTAGTGGGAATTTCCTTGTAACTACATCTCCACAATCTTCAAACAACATTTCAAAATTCTTTATATTAGTATCTAAATCTTTAGAAAAAGCTACAATAATTTTATGACCGTCATTATGTGTTGTATCTTGATTATATTCCATACTATAACTCCTTTATGCAAAAATCCTTAATGCAAAAAATATTATAATTCCTCCCCAAAAATAAACATAACCCAGTACCTTAGCAATAACTTCTTCTTTCTTATCATTACTTCTTATAAATCTTTTCCTATCATAAAAATATAGAATTATGCTTATTATTATAAATAAAACTAATAATGTAACATTAAAATTGACTTTTAATTGATATAAAATTTGTTCCATAAAGAACCCCCAATTTTAAGTTTTTAACATTATTTAGTATTAAAAAAAAAGACCAAAATTATACATTTTAGTCTTAGTTATAATATTAAAAGATTATTCATTTAAACTATTACCATTTTCTTTGATATACCGAATAACTGTCATCTCTTGGTTAAGAATATGTTGTTCTGCTACTTTTCTAGCTCTTTCAACATTTTTATTCTCAATTGCATTTAATATCTCTTCATGTTCCTTTAGAAGATTATAGTGATTGTCCGCCTTCCTAATATACTCTACACGAAATCTATAAATCTGTTCCCTTAAATTATTAAGTATCTGAATAAGCTTTTCATTCCCTGTAGCTTGAAAAATAATATCATGAAATTCAACATCTTTTTCCACTATACTATCAAAATCTTTTTGATCAATAGCTTCCGCAAATTCTGTTATAGTACTTCTTAATTCTCTAACTTCACTTTCATTAATCTTTTTACAAGCAATTCTTACAGCCAACTCTTCTAGCGCACATCTTATCTCAAGAACATTTTTCAAATCTTTTTCAGTAATCCTAGCAACTTCCGCACCTTTTCTAGGCACCATTACAACAAGACCTTCAAGTTCAAGCTTCCTTATTGCTTCTCTAATAGGAGTTCGGCTTACGCCCATTCGATCAGCTAACTGTTTTTCCATTAACCTTTGTCCTGGTACTAATTCTCCCTTTAAAATAGCTTCTCTAAGTGTATTAAACACTACATCTCTTAAAGGTAAATATTCGTTTACGTTTACACGTAATTTATCCTGCATATCCCCTACCTCTTTCTCTATTAAAAATTGTTGTTAAATAAACTTGTTTAGCATAATTATTTAATTTCAGTTTATACATTGTACTTTTTGCTTTGTCTTTATCATCAAAAATACCAAAAACAGTTGGTCCACTTCCACTCATCATTGCCCCAACCGCTCCTTGTTTAAGCATATAATCTTTCAGTACTTTAATAATTGGAAACTCTTTTTCAGTTACTGTTTCTAGCACATTCTCCATTAAATTAGAGATTTGATAAATGTCCTTTTCTTTTATAGCAAGAATCATTGAATCAATATCAGGGTGTTTGTTTATATTTTCTATATTCAGTTTTGAATATATCGCAGCAGTTGAAACACTAATTGAAGGTTTCGCTAACACTACATGACACATTGGCATAGATGATAGGGGCGTCAACTTTTCTCCAATTCCTTTTGCTAGAGCCGTCCCTCTTAATAAACAATACGGAACATCTGCACCGATTTTTACACCTAATTTCATTAGTTTATCCATAGATAGTCCAAGTTCAAATAATTTATTTAAACCAACTAAAGCCGCAGCTGCATCACTACTTCCTCCAGCTAAACCTGCTGCAACTGGAATAGCTTTATCTAAACGAATAAAAAGTCCTGTTTTTATACTATAATTTTCTTTAATTATTTGAACAGCTTTATATACTAAGTTGTTCTGATCCGTTGGAATGAAGGGTAGATTAGTCTTAAGTATAATATCATTTTTCTTAATCTTTTTTATCTCTAATTCATCAAACAAATTAACAGTTTGCATAATCATACTAACTTCGTGATAACCATCTTCCCTTTTTTTTATCACATCTAAAGCTAAATTAATCTTTGCTCTTGCCTTTAATCTAATTTTATCCATTCGCTCACCTTGTATCTTGTATACTAAATATTATATACAAATCTTCAATGAAATTCAATATAATTCCTAAATGAATAATCAAATTTCATTAGCAATATTTGAAAACATTTATATAGTTAATTAAAATAAGACTTTCCAATGAAAAAAAACACTATACTAAAACAGTATAGTGTCTCATAATTACTTAACTTTTAATATTTAATTTAATATTTTTGCTTTATATTTATATTATTTTTTCTACGTTTTTAACTATTACAATCTTATCTCCTGCTTTTAGTTCTGTATCCTCAGGCAAATCATTTATTTCCCTTATTTCATCTATAGTAGTGTAATAACATTTTGCTATATCCCAAAGTGTGTCTCCTTTTTTTATTATATAACCTACAATACTTGGGAGATTTTGTATCTTTTTAAGATCAATTTCATTTTCTTCAATATCCATAATAACCTGTTTTTTGTTTTCATTAAATATTAATGTATCCAAATTAATTCCACATCTTATTTCTACCTCTTCATCATCTAACATATTACAGCTTATATAATCTAATGAAGGTTTTACTGTATAAATACATTGTTGTTGAATATCCTTTGCATCAATTAAATGTCTAAATGGTACCATTTCTTTAATAACATTAATTGGGATTTTATCATCCGCAGCTACATAAATAATTTGACTTACAATTATACCTTCAACTTCTAAACCATCTTCCGTTAGCTCAATGTCATCAATTTTCACTTGACCATCTGCTTGACAAATTTGTAATATCTTTGGATCGTCTTCTTGTATAGCAATTTTTTCATTAATTTTACATTGAGTTTGATTTTTTAGCATAATATTCTCGTAATTAATTGGTGTTGTCTTAATCTCTAATTCTTTTGTTGGGGTATATATGTCTTTTAAGATATCAACCTCATCTTGATCATAAACTTTGATATCAAGCTCAGTAATTATTTCTATATCCAGCAATCTTTCCTCTCCATCTAAGTCTGGCTTTAGCTGAATCTCCTTGCTTTGAATATCCATCACTACATTAGGTATCATCTCTTCAATACAACCATCACAATCAAGCATTCCATTAAATGGCAATTCAAATTCTACAAACTCAACTGGCTTATCATCTGTTTCCCCCATGTAAAGTACAAATAAATCTACTTCACCCTTTACATTTATTTTATCATCTAATAATCTAATCTCTGGATTCCTTATGCTTGCATTTGACCATAATATCTCCATAATATTAGGTTTGCTATTAGGTAAAGCTAATTCATCTCTTACACGATATGTATCCTTTTTGCTAGCATATACTTGACTTATTTTAATAGGTTCTTTTACTACTTGTAAGTCTTCTTCTCCTTCAACATCAGTTGCAATATTTATATAATATCCTTCTTCAGCTATAGCTTTTAACCCTAATATACTCTTTAAACTAATTTTCCTTGAATTAATAAGACTTGTTTCTAAATCCTCAATTTCACTCATGATTCTTATATCATCATCTTCTTCTATGCCATCAAGATTAATCATTTCATTAAATACCATAGTGCCTGTCATATTATGTACAGGTTTTTGATCAGATTCAGTTAAATATAGCACTGTGAAATAAAGGTCTCCCATCACCCTAACCTTATTCCTCATAGTTTCTATATTAGTAATCTTTATTTCTGCACGTTCTTGAATGACCTTAAAAATATCTGGCTTGATATCAGGCACATTAAAATCATCATCCACTGTTACCTGAATTACTGATGTTCCTTTTGTTTTTGTCATATGAATATCTTTTTTCATTAAATCTAACGACAAAAAAATCCCTCCTAAAACTTGGTCTATATAATTATATTAAAGTTAGGACGGATTTTATGACTAATTATTTAGTTTTAATATAAGAGTTTTAATATTAGAGTGTTACTCTTGACATAATGACAATTCAACCGTATGGGTCAAAAGATCGGTATAACTATATGATACTCTCCTATAAGAATCTTGCAACTCATTCTGTACCTTTACAACAAATATACTCGGATAAGTTTTTTCTAATACCCCTTCTCGGACAACAACTTTACGGCGACCTTTATTAGCTCTGACTTTAACTCGACTTCCAACATATCCTTCCATACGACTCTTGACTAACTTAATGTCCTCTTTTGCTATCAATTTTTAACCACCTCATCTTTTCCGACTATTTCTAGTATATCACAGCACTAGGCAAATGTCAAAAAATTTTCTAATAGGGTCGAAGAGGTTTTTAAGATTGAAAATTTTTTAGATTTTTAGCTTATAATTTCTATAACGAAAACTTAATGATTACTTTGCCCTTAATATTTTTCAAGGAAACACTTCCATAACTACGACTATCTTTACTAATAGTCCTATTATCTCCTAAGATAAAAACATTATCTTTCTCAACAATCATATCAATATCTCCAGTTGTTTCCCCTTTAGAATAATCTTCTACTATTTTTTCGCCATTTACAAATACAACTCCGTTTTTTATAACTATATGATCTCCTTGAATCCCTATTACCCTTTTTACAACGCGACTAGAATAATCTTTTTTATTTACATCTATAACTATCATATCCCCTCTATCAATACCTTTAAAAACCGTTACTATTTTAGAAACTAACATAATATCTTTATTATTTAAAGCATTCTCCATAGACCTGCCATTAACACGCACAGGAATAATAAACCAGTGTAATAAAGCTATAATCATTACTAAAAATATAAATGTTTTTATCCAGTTCCCTAGTTGTATTTTATCCATAAATTTCATAATTATTCAGCCCCCCACTAAATATTTTAATATCCAACTATATTGTAACATAAAAAAAGGCCTACAACATTTGGTTGTCGTAAGCAATTGTTACCAATATACTGTTTAAAACTTTATTCATAACTTACTGGTTTATCGATATATTCTGTTTGTATAATTATATAAGGATATGTCAATGCCATTGATACTACATCATCTTTAGATGGCCCTAATAACTCTGTTTCAACAATAATTGATTTATTAGTTTCATATAACTCCTTAACTTGAACACTATATCCCCCTGTAGGCTTTTCACCATACCCAATAACAATATAATACTTTTCACAATTAGTATATGTAAATCTAAAAGGTTCTTTTTTTTGTTCTTCAATATAATCTTTTACTTCTTGGGGAGCGTCATCTTCATCCAGAATAGAAAATTCAATATTACTAATTTTCTCACCATCATTAATCTTTTGAGTTTTACAGCCTACTACCACAAATAGGAGTAGTAATATTGTAACTATAAATATCCTTATTCTCTTCACTGTATCACACCTAAAAATAACCTTAATATATTTTATTTTTGGGACATATTGTTTATACTTAATTTTCTATTATAAAATAATATAATAATTAACTAATTTCGTAAAAATATCACTGCAAAATATAATATATATATAAAGATTAATAAAAACCCTTCTGCTCTAGATATTTTTTTGTGAGTATATGCAAAAACAAACAATAATAATGTCATAATATTCATAATTGCTAAATCAAGTACTAATTTCTCTGAAAACATAATTGGAGATATAATTGATGATATTGCTAATACAAATATTATATTAAAAATGTTGCTTCCTATTAAATTTCCTATAGCAATACTATCGTTTTCCCTAGAGCAAGCAACAAAACAAGTAATTAGTTCAGGAAGTGAAGTTCCAAAGGATACGAGGGTAAGTCCAATAAAAGCTTCACTTAATCCTAAAAACTCTGCTATTTTAACACTAGATTCAACTATCAAATAACCTCCTGAAGCAATCCCGACTAATCCAATTAGCAGAAAAAATAGAGTGCTTCTAATATTAATGCTCCTTTGCCTTCGACCCCTATTGTTTTTATGGCTTTCCTTGCTTGTTAACCATAAATAGTTTAAATAAATAAAAAAAATAATTCCTAGAACTAATCCATCTTCTCTTGATAAATCATCTAAAATCAGCAGATATAAAAGGGTACTACTAATAAACGCAAATGGAATATCGATTCTTATAGCTGCCCATTCTGATTTAATAGTGAAAAATATTGCTGTTAGACTGACAACTATCCCAATATTCATTATGTTGCTGCCCAAAATATTACCCATAGAAATATCACTTTTATTCTGTATTGATGCTGTAATATTGACTGCCGCTTCAGGGGCGCTAGTACCAAATGCTACTATAGTCAATCCAATAATCAAAGGTGAAACTCCACAAAATTCAGCAAAATCACTGGATGCATCAATAAGATAATCAGCTGCTTTTAACGTAATAATAAAACTCAAAATCAAGACTATAAATGGCAGTTTAACCAACTCCTTACCTTTATATAGCTACATCTAGATGCCTTAAACAAAGAACATTTAAATTTTTTGCTATAATTTAAAACACCTTAATATATATATATTAAGGTGTTCTAAATTATAATTCTTTTTTTCCAAATCCTTGATAACATGTTTTATTTACTTATTTTATATCAACTTAGACAATCCTAAGAAAATCAGAATTAGTCCCGATATCCAAAATGGTTTTATTCTTCTATTAGTAGATTTTATTTTTCTTGCTAATATAGCTCCAGATGTTAAAGAAAAAATATTAAATAAAAAAGCAAAAAAGATTGTTAAAATAAAATTAACATTTCCCATAGCACTTCCAAAACCAACCCCAATAGAGTCCAAAGAAAGCATAACACCTAAGCAAAAAGCTTCTCTACATTTAATTATTTTAACATTATTTTTTACCTTGCATATCCTTAGTGTACTCTTGTTATCATCATTCTGCAAATCAGTTTTCTTATTTTTTAAATATCCGTCAATAATTAAGGAGGAGCCTAATCCAACCAAAATCACAAAACTTAAAAGCGTTGAAACACTTTCAAACAAAAGGTCCTCTACTACTTTTCCTAAAAACATAGCAATTGCAAGAAAAGTTACTGAAATCAAGCTAATAATTAATTGTGACCCTTTTGAAATCTTAATATTATTTATCTCGTAAGATATTGACAACACAAAAGCATCAATACAAATTGCAATAGCAATAAATAATTCCTCAAAAATATCCATCACGCCCAAATAAGTACCTTACTAAATATAATATTCTACTTAATAGCCACGTGACACTAAAACGTTACTTCAAATTCATTCATAATAATTAAGATTAAACTTTTTCAATGGTCTCAGATGATTATTATCCATGTAATGGAGATTTTTAAACTATTATTCCATCTACAACATTCATTACTCCATCAATTAAATTTTTGATTTTTTTATTTGAATCTTCCAAGGAATCCCCTTTTACTCCAAAGTACAACTTAATCTTAGGCTCTGTTCCAGAAGGTCTTACACAGAACCAAGCATCATTATTTAATTCAAAATATAACACATTAGACTTTGGTAAACCTGTTGATTCAATTTCTCCTGTATCTATTTTCTTTATTTCCCCTGTCTGATAATCCCTTATTGCAACTACCATATAACTTCCTACTTGAGTTGGCACATCAGTTCTAAGTGTTTCTAAGATATTTTGAATCTTTTCCATACCTTCAATACCTTTTAACGTTATTGACTTAAGTTCTTCCCTATAATAACCATATTTTTCATACAAGTCTATCATAGCTTCCCAAAGAGTTAACCCTTTAGTCTTATAGTAAGCAGCTGCCTCACAAAGAGTCATTGTTGATACTACGGCATCTTTATCTCTTGCATGCGTTCCAATTAAAGCACCATAACTTTCTTCAAATCCAAATAAATATTCAAATTTACCAGTTTCCTCAAATTCTTTTATTTTCTCTCCGATATATTTAAATCCTGTTAAAACCTCCATCAACTTAACTCCATAATATTTTGCAACTGCATCTGCCATATTTGTTGAAACAATAGTTTTTATCAATGCTCCATTTGAAGGAAATGTACTATTTTCTATTTTTTGAGAGATAATATAATCTGCTAATAATACTCCTGTCATATTACCTGTTAGTTGTATAAACTTACCTTCTTCATTTTTAGCTAAAACACCTAATCTATCACCATCAGGATCGGTAGCCAATATTATATCAGCCCCTTTTTTTTCTGCAAGTTCTAATGCTAAGTCAAAAACTTTTATATCTTCAGGATTAGGGTATCCCACTGTAGAAAATTCACTGTCTGGTAATTCTTGTTCAGGCACAACATAAACTTTATTAAACCCTATTTCTTTTAATATCCTCCTAATAGGAATATTACCTGTGCCATGAAGTGGTGTATATACTATCTTAAGTGAATCTGATTTTTTATCTATCGAATCTTGGTTTATTACAAGTTTTTTCAATTCATGTATATATTTATCATCAATATCTTTTCCAATAATATTATATAGTCCTTTTCCCTTTGCATCCTCTAAGTCCATCACTTTAACTTCTTCATAAGTTTTAACATTATATACTTCATCAATAATCTCTTTATCTCTCGGTGATGCTATCTGTGCTCCATCTTCCCAATAAACTTTGTATCCATTGTATTCTGGAGGATTATGACTAGCTGTCACAACAATTCCAGCTATGCAACCCAATTCCCTTACAGCAAATGATAATTCTGGCGTAGGTCTTAAGCTTTCAAACACATAAGCTTTTACTCCATTTGCACAAAGAACTAAAGCTGCTTCTCTTGAAAATTCTGGAGACATCCTCCTAGAATCATAAGCAATTGCTACACCTTTATTTATAGCACTTTCTCCATGCTTCTTTATATAATTAGCCAGTCCTTGTGTAGCTTTTCTAACCGTATATATATTCATACGATTTGTCCCTGCACCAATGACTCCTCTAAGACCTCCTGTGCCGAATTCAAGGTCTTTATAAAACCTTTCTTTAATTCCGTCTTCATCATCTTTAATCTCTAATAATTCCTCTTTTGTTTTCTTATCAAAGGATTCTCCATTTAGCCATTCCTCGTACCTTTTTAAATACTCCATTGCCTTCCCTCCATTTTTCCTTTAGAAATTTAATAATTATTAAATCTCATGTTAGTTATCATAAGCATCGTTAGGTGGATTGTTTGTATCCCCTCCTGTATCATTATCTCCTGTATGATTATCTCCTGTTGAATCATTATCATCTTGCATTTCTACCAAATCAGGAAATGACATAAAACTATCTCTCTCATTATCTTGTATAGTTATATTATATAGCTTTGAATAATAACCGTCGTTTCTCAAAGTAATACTATAATCTCCTGGCTCTATTGGCACCGAAACAGGTATATTACCAATATAATCTCCATCTATATATATCTCTGTATTAATTGGTTCATTAACATGTAAATACTTTGATTTCTTTTCTAAAGAAATATTATAATCCATACTAGGTTTCTCGAGAGTAATAGTTTCTTCATATCTTGAATACCCATCTTTTTCAGCAACTATTACATAATCACCAAAAGGCAGTTTTATAGGTTCTTCTAAGTCATCTTGTCTTTCGCCATTAATGTAGACTCTTGCATCACTTTCTGATACAGTTATATTCAACTCCCCTTCTTTTGGAGAATCAGTTGCCAAATCAATAATTACCTCTTGATCTTTTTCTATCATTATCTGTTTTTGTATTGGCTCATTACCTTCTTTATCAATAACCACATCAAAAACCCCAACTTCTACGGGCAAACTCATATCTTCAGTAATAGTTTCAATAATATTAGAACCTATTTCAAGTGTTCCACCAATAAAATAATCATGATTTTTTAAAGTAACATATCCATGTGGATTTTCCATTATAACAACCCACAATTTATCTTTATATCCTTTTAGTGTCACTCTATCTGTTGAAGTTATTTCACCAATTTCTATTGCTTTCCCATTATAAAGTACCATTAGTTCTTCATTATACTCAAATGAATCATTCCCTCTACGAACAACTTTATTATCCGTATCCACATTTACTCCTGTTATATTATCATACTCCCAGACTTCTGCTGTAATATTAACATATTCAGGTATTAACGTATCTTGTTCATATTTTACCTTCACCATATCTCCATTCTTAATCTGCGCTAATGTTATAGTCTCTCCATATTTATTATTCAAATCAACTGCACCATCTATCTTAAGTGGTATAAGTTCTTCATCTTCAATATCATAAAAAAATATTTTTTTGTTTACAGAATCTACATTTTTAACTACTCCAATAGACCTTTCAAACACCTTAGAAGTATTTTCATCCTCTTCACTAATCGGTATTGGTGTAGTACTATTATCCTTTTTAGTACATCCTGTTATTCCAATCGCTATAATAAGTAATGCTTGTATAATTAATATCCTTCTTCCTTTGAATAATTCCAAACTGTTCACCTCATTTCATTATATTGTTCTATTGCCCATGATACTCTTTCTTTAATTATTTCCGTTTGATATATCGTAGGGGCATGCTTTATATTATAAGCTTTTTTATCTATTCGGAATTTTATATCTTCAATATAATCTATCACATTTATGAGCTCAATCAAGTAAGTCTTCATTTTTGTTTTATTAGCTAATATCATTTGTTCTTCAATAGCCAAAACCAAAAAGCTTGTATATTCCTCTATATATGTCATATTAAGGGGGTCAAGATACATTGCTTTTTTTATTGCATCAACTCCTAAATCATATTCCTTTGTATATTTATAATACTCTGCTTGTGTTAAATATGCTTCTAAAACATATATATTGTCTTTGATTATATTTTGAGATATTTTGTAAGAATGTTCTAACCTATCCTCTTTTAATTCTCTCATTTGTTGTTTCTTTGATTCTGTATAGAACGGATACATATCCGCAACTAATTCGTGTTTATTTATGTAAGCTCCATATGAAACAGCCCCCATATAACTATAAGTAAAAATACTAATTGATATTATAATACAAAATACAGAAAAAGCAAATTGATTTAATGAAATTTTAATTGTATCGTAAGGTAGAATTAAAACTATTAAAAGTAATGTAATAGTAAATTGAAAATCGAAATCAATTAATGCATGTCCAAAAACAAGTAACAAAATTAATTTATCTCTCACTGATACTTTTCTATCAAAAAAATTCTTAGCTCCTAAAAACATAAATAAAAACATTGGGAAAATACCTATATCTAAAGCTATTTGCAAAAATCCATTATGAATATATTTAACATAATAATTTGCCGATTGATATGTTCGCTGTATATAAAAATATCCTAAATGACCTAATCCAAATATATTGTCTCTAATAATTTGCAACCCATCTTTATAATAGAACAATCTCGTTTGCCATTCACTTACTTGAAAAGAAGCATTTCTTACTCTAGTAAAACTTCTATTTAAACCGCTTGCCCATATTAAAAATATACCCAAAAAAGCACCCAATAAACACGTATAAAGAATTATCTTTCTATTTTTTTTATTAACATAATAACTTATTAAAACAAAAACAAAACCTAATACATACATACTACGGCTGAAAGTCATAACGAGGGATGCCCCTAATATAATACTCCCAACTTGTTGTTTTTTATTAATATTTTTCTCAAAAGCTATTAAAATCAAACAAATAAGAATCCATAAAGCAAAAACATTTGCATACTGAATAAAAGATTGCATTCTATTCTCTTTACTTATTATAATATCATATAATGGCCCTGTCACTCCAATAGATTTTAATATAACAATAATAATACCTGCTAAAGCAAGAACTATTCCACTATATTCAATACATCTAAGATAATAATTTTTATATCTTCCCAAATCAATTTGCATAAGCAAAATATAAAATATATAGATTGATAACATTTTTAATGCACCCAAAAAAGCCATGCCTTTATCCAAAGCATAGCTTAAAGATAGAAGATAAGATGCTATAACAAAAAAAATAATTAAATGATTCATACTGTTACAGAGAATTAACTGTTTGTTTTTAGCAATAATTATTAATAGTAATACCAATAATATTATTGTTACTAGATAATTTTGATGATAAAAGTATAATCCCATAAAAAAGGGTGCTATAAACAAAACTATACCTACTAAGTCTTCTGTTTTCTTTGGAAACATATAAAAACTCCTTTCCCCCTTTCTAATTATAAGTGATACTTGATATATTTCCAACTTATTATTTTATCTTAAATAATCCAAAGTTTAAATTTTGTTTTTTAGATAATTTAGAAATTGATCTTTGCTATTTTGTTGCCCGATTAACTTCTCCATTTTTTCTAAACTTCTTTTTGGATTCCATGCCTTTCTTGTGTTAAAATAATAATTACTTATTTTCCAAAATTTTTCTGGATATAATAATGAATAATATAAAACTTTCAAACTTTCCCTTTCCAAAGTAAATTTTTTGTTATATGTATCAATCATTTTCATCCCTAAATTATAATTCCAATTGTTTTTTTCCATCACTTTCCTTATAAATTGATAAAAATCCATAATTTGTAAATCCATACAACTTTTTTCGAAATTAATAGTCATTAAACCTTCTTTAGTTATTATAACATTATGCTGCGTATATTCTCCGTGACATACTTTTTGTTTTTGTTTTGCCTTTTTAACTAAACCGTAATAATTTGTTTCTTCAAATCCTGATAAGGAATCACTTGCTTTTTTATAATAATAGTTATAATTCTTTAAAAATAGAATATCAAAATCCGACCAATGACTTTGATTCCTAATGAATTTCCTAACTTTTTTCAATTCATTTGCATGCCTTTTTAATATAGAAGGTAAATCTCCCAGATTACTATAAATTACTTCATTATCGTAAAATTCAACATTTTGCAGAACTTTATGTAATCTTGCAAGATTCTCTACAGCCATCAAAATTTCCATTTCATTAAACAAATCACACTCATGTCCATTACACCAATTTTTAAATATGTACTTTTTATCATCTTTTTCAAAATATGGTTTCTTATTATGCAAAATAAATTGATCAACATTTGTATATCCATTTTCTATTAAATGCTTTTTTACATAATATTCAAACCATGTTCGATGAATTGTTGTTTCCATTTCTTTTAATAACTTAATCCCTTTATTTGTTTCACAAATGTAAGCACCTCTGCCTCTATAGGAATTAATAAGCTTATACCCATATTGTTCTATTATTTTTTGTAGGTTTTCAATCAAGGCAAATCCCTCCTGCCAAAATACTTATTTACTATTTAATTATTTTTTACCTCATATAAAATTATTCAACCCATATCTCCCCAAAGAACTAGCAAAAAATTTTGCATCAATAAAAAAGACCTCATAATCTTTAGAAAAAGTCGGCTACTGTTATTTATATGACGCCTTTTCTAAAAATATGAGGACAGCTTAACTAGAATTTATTGTTTTTCTTATTTAATTTATATATTTCTTAACCAAGTCTATCAATAATTTTTTTTTATTAAGTTCCGGTTTCTCTATAACCGCTTCTAATAAATAGCTTAATATCTTTCCTATTTCCTTGCCTTGTTTAATTCCTAAATCAATAATATCTTTGCCAGTAATATCTAATTGTTTTATTGTAAAACATTGCTTCTGAGCTTTTATATAATTATATGTCTTTTCAATTTCATTTATTTTTATTAATTTTTCTTTTCTTTTATATTCACTTTGAGCCCTTATATCTGCTTCTTGAACCTTTAAGAACAAAGTAAAAATATCATCTCCAATTTTATTCAATGCTTTTCTAACTGCTTTTGGGGAAGGCTCAAAGCGATAATCATGGTATAATATTAATCGAGTAATAATATCTATAGAACGATTATCAAACTTTAATCTTTTTAATATAACTTTTGCTATATCATAACTTTTTTTTGCATGGCCGTAGAAATGATCAATACCCTTTTCATCAGTTGTTTTTTTCTGTGGTTTTGCAATATCATGAAGGAGCATTGTCCAACGCAACTCAGAAATGTTACTTATATGCTCCAGAGTTTTTAGTATATGTTCCCCAACGGAATATTTATGATGAGGGTTATTCTGAGAAGTATTAAAGCAAGGTATAAACTCAGGCATAATGTGCTCTAATAAATTTAATTCATATAATTTTTTAAACTTGTATGGTTGATTCGATGTAATGAGTTTTGTTAATTCAACATTAATCCTCTCAACACTAATTCTTTTTATAAGATGTGCATCTTGTTTAATTGCTTCTTCTGTATTTCCATGAATATTAAAATTAAGTTGCGCCGAAAATCTAATAGCTCGTAACATTCTAAGAGCATCTTCGTTAAATCTTTCTTTTGAGTTACCAACACATCTAATTAAACCGTTATTCAAATCTTCTTTGCCGTTGAATACATCTATCAACTCATCTTCTTCATTATATGCCATTGCATTTATAGTAAAATCTCTTCTTTTTAAATCTTCAACAATATCTCTTGTAAATTCCACCGTTTTAGGGCGTCTATTATCTTCATATTTACCATCAATACGATACGTAGTCACTTCATATGGCTCATTATCTATAATAACAGTAACTGTTCCATGCTTTAATCCCGTATCTATTGTTTTACTAAATAACCTTTTTATCTCGCTTGGTTTTGCTGAAGTAGTTATATCCCAATCATCTGGATTTTTTCCTAATATACTATCCCTTACACAACCTCCTACTATGTAAGCACCAAAGCCTTCTGACATAAGAGTATCAATTATATATTTTACTGATGTTGGCATCATTATCTTCATTTTATCACCATTTCTTTACCTATCTATTTTTAACATTACATATTCCTTAGTATAATATCATAACAAAACTTACTTGAATAGGCTAAAGAGAAAAGTGACTTGTAAATAATTTAAATTTATGCATTTAACATGACCCTTTCATTATTAAACACTTTAGCAATAAACGAAACCAAAATAATAGTTACAGTTAAAGTTGATCCTGTACTTATTAAAAACTGTGACATAGTTAATTCGAACTCTAATAAACCCTTTAATGATAATATATTTCCATAAATAGGCACCACAAAACTTAATGTGCTTGGCGTTCCACTAGTCGTAAACATATTAGAAAAGGCCATAATCATTATTACAAAATAAATAGGCATTGCAAAAGAATTTGCTTCTTTTATAGTCTTTGCATTTACTGAAATCAAACAAATTATCGTAACAAAAATGCTTACTAATGCCAACAATATAACAAGAAATTGAATATAGTCATTGATTCCAAATAAATTTATCAGATTAAAGCTTTCTTCATCCGCTCCTACTGTCAAGAAGCTTGATGCAAAAGGCATTGAACCTATAACTGCAGCAAAGGAAATCAAAGCAGAAATAATAGATACTACTCCTAAACTAATAATCTTCCCTAAAGCAAGAATTTCTCTCTTTACTGGAGTTAAAAGTAATGTAGCCATTGTACCTCTTTCTTTCTCTCCTGCAATTGTATCAACTCCTATACTCATAGCTCCTGCAAATAAAAATATAACAATTAATGCTGGTAATATAGTCGCTAATGCTTTTCCTGAAGCTTTTTTATCATCTTTTATATCAAATTCATTATTATCTCTATCTATCTCAAATGCTTTTACATACTCTATATTCCCAAATCTTTCTGCTAAGATATTCTGTTCAAATCCATATAATATTGTATTAATAAATCTACCCTTTATCTCAACAGAATATTCTTCGGAAGAATTTGAATAAGTATTGATTGATGGCTTTATACCAGTCTGGTAATTATTTACTTTAGACATAAAATCATCTTCAAACTCTACTAAAAGGTCTATATTACCATCTTTAATATCGTCTTTTATTCTCTCTATATCTTCACTCTTACTAAGATAAGTTACCTTCATAACACCTTCAGCTTCATGTTCCTCAATATCTTCTTGATCTTTGGAGAGTTCTTCTAATTGTTTATTAGCATATTCTACAAATTCTTCAGGTGCATTCTGTATATATACTGTTCCTATATGTTTATTAATATCTTCCAACATATTATCAACAGCCACCCCCATGATAGAATATATTATAAAAATCATAACAGCAGGCATAATTAGCACTGTAAAAACCAATCTTCTATCAGTAAAAACTCTTTTTAATTCCTTTTTTATCAATACTTTTAACATTAAGCCCCCTCCTTTTCATTTGTTTTATACAACTCAAAAAAAGCCTCTTCTAAATCTACTGTATTAGTCTTTGATAAAACTTCTTTTATAGTTCCTTCAGCTTTTAATCTTCCATTGATTATTATTGCTATTCTATCACATAATTTTGAAGCAACTGACATTATATGTGTAGACACTATTACTAACTTTCCTTTTTCTTTTAATTCATATAAATAATCAGTTACAGCACGAGCGGTAATAATATCTAAACCATTTGTCGGTTCGTCAAAAATAACCACATCTGGATCATGAACTAAACTCACAGCTATCGAAAGCTTTTGTTTCATTCCAGTTGATAATTCTTCGATTTTTTTGTTTTTAAAATCATTTATCCCAAAATATTTAAATAATTCGTCCGTTCTTTTATTAATAACTTCTTCTGATAAACCATATAATTCACCAAAGAATCTAATGGTATATTGAGGCGTAAAATGTGTATCCAGCTTTAATTCATTAGTTAAAAATCCAATGCTTTCCCTAACTTTATTTGCTTCTTTAACTACATCATACCCTTGTACTTTTATATTTCCATCCGTTGGCTTTAATAATGTCGCAATGCTTCTAAGAGTAGTTGTTTTGCCTGCCCCATTAGGTCCAAGCAAACCAAAAATTTCTCCTTCTTTAGCTGTAAAACTCAGCCCATCAACAGCAACTTTTTTCTTGTTATTTGTTTTTAATTCTTTCATCTGCTTAGCATTAAGCTTATAAATTTTTATTAAATTATTAACTTTTATCATAAAATACCTCCTTAAAAAAAATTGTTTATTCCGTATATGTTGTATATGTACAGAATAAACAATTCAAACAATAAAGTCAAGTATTAATACGCCTTTCCCCAATATACTAATTTATCCGCAGGCTTACCACAAGATATACAACTATCTGCTATTATTTCTTGTTCAAAAGGTATGCACCTTGCTGTCGCTCCAGTTTTATCTTTAACAGCTACTTCACATTCCTCATCTCCACACCACATAGCTTTAATAAAACCTGGTGTTTCCTCAATAATTCTTTCAAATTCTTCCATAGTGTTAGCTACATATGTGTGTTTATCACGATGAGTTCTTGCTTTTTCTAGCAATGCTACCTGAACTTTAATTAATAAGTCTTTAACTTTATTTTCTAATTCATCCAGTGAAACAAATATTTTTTCCCTTGTATCCCTTCTAACTAAAACTGCTTGATTTTTCTCAATATCTTTAGGTCCAATCTCTACACGTACAGGAACACCTTTCATCTCATATTCACTAAATTTCCACCCAGGACTTTTATCTGAATCGTCCAACTTTACTCTTATATCTTTGCTAAGATCCATATTTAACTCATTAGCTTTTTTAAGAACACCTTCTTTATGCTGTGCAATTGGTACAATTACAACTTGAATTGGTGCAATTTCTGGTGGTAATACAAGCCCATTATTATCTCCATGAACCATTATTACTGCACCAATTAATCTAGTAGTCATTCCCCAAGATGTTTGATGTGCATATTGTAACTGGTTATCTTTATCCGTGTATTGTATCTCAAAAGCTTTAGCAAAACCATCCCCAAAATTATGGCTTGTTCCTGATTGTAGCGCTTTACCATCATGCATTAAACTTTCAATTGTATAAGTAGCTTTTGCTCCTGCAAACTTTTCTTTTTCAGTCTTTTGCCCCTTAATCATTGGTATTGCTAAAATTTGTTCACAAAAATCCGAGTAAATATTTAACATCCTAATTGTTTCTTCTTCCGCTTCCTTAGCTGTGGCATGCGCTGTATGTCCTTCTTGCCATAAAAATTCTAAAGAACGAAGAAACGGTCTAGTTGTTTTTTCCCAACGAACAACTGAACACCATTGATTATACAATTTAGGTAAATCTCTATAAGATTGAATAACATTAGCATAATGTTCACAGAACAAAGTCTCAGAAGTAGGCCTCACACATAAACGTTCAGTTAACTTTTCAGAACCACCGTGAGTAACCCAAGCAACCTCTGGAGCAAATCCCTCTACATGATCTTTTTCTTTTTGAAGTAATCCTTCTGGAATAAACATTGGCATATAAACATTTTCATGTCCTGTTTTTTTAAAACGATCATCTAATTCTCTTTGAATTAATTCCCAAATTCTGTATCCATAAGGTTTAATCACCATACATCCTCTTACACTTGAATAATCAATAAGTTCAGCCTTTTTTACTACATCTGTATACCACTGCGCAAAATCTTGTTCCATAGCTGTAATTGCTTGAACTAGCTTATTTTTTCCCATTATTTACAACTCCTTTTTAATGATAATACTTTTATATATAACAAAAAACCTCCATCCCACAAAGGGACCGAGGTGAATCGGTGGTACCACCCTAATTAACCTAATTAGTAAAGGTTCTCTCTATCTTAATAACGGTAAGCTCCGCTGTATTTTCATACAGAACTCAGAGGTAGGTTGGGTAGTATCTTATAAAAGCTTCACACCTAACGCTTTCTCTCTGCAATAAGAAAATCTACTTAATTGTCCTCTTCAACATCTTAATAAATATATTTTATTCCAATAATTCTCTTTACATCTTAAACTAAATAATACCCTCCTGTCAAGAGTTTATAAACTATGTCTTCCATTGCGGTAAGACTTCCATCTTCTGCATTGTTTTTAAAAAAATCAAAATCAAAGGCCCAAGTATTATTCCGAAAAATCCAAAAAT
>JBKGYG010000021.1:0-25394 GCA_046546235.1 Eubacteriales bacterium
CTAAATTGATTTTTGTGTACTTCTTTTGCTATATTATAAGCTTTTAAAAAATCCTTTCTATCCTCTTCTTCTTGTTCTCTAAACCCTTCAGTTACATCCTGCATAAAGAAAAACATATCATCCATAATATCATCCTTTCTAAGAAGTAAATACATTTTATGCTTTTAGCAATCTAGTATTTAAATCTAATTTTTATAGCATCTAGTGCTAATTTAAAATTAGCTTAATCAAGTCCTGCAAATGTATCTATAATTTAATAATATATTTATTTATCAATTAAAGATTTAACGAATTTAAATATATTTCTAATAAATACTAAACAACTTATACCTATTGAAATATATAAACCAAGATATGCACATTCATCTAATGTAACTGTTTGATTAAACAGTTTAATAGTTTCATTTTCATCTATTTTTAAGATATAAGTGAAACCAATTACAACTGTTAAAAAGTATAATACTGTTACCCATAATCCTGTTATTTTTATAATTTTAATTCCTAATATTAAAAAAGATATCATTAATGAAATAATAGTTAATATAATCCCAAAAACAAAAAACAACTAATATTCAACTCCTCATAGATAAAATAATTAATATACTAATAACGCATAAATAAATTATGAGTTATGTTCCTCTGTTTTTTTATGAATTTTTTACTAGTTAGTTTATAAAAAATACATACTAATTAATTATACCATATCGAAATATTACAGGGAACTACAACCCTTTGCATAATATTTGAACTAATTGCAATATTTTTTAAGACATTAGGTAATAAGTTCATAATTGACCTTTCTCTATTATATCTATATAATTTAGTTATAAAAAATATTATCGTTGGGGGATTTTATTATGTTACCTATTGAAAGAAGAGCTGAAATCATTCGATTAATTAGAAGAGATGGATCTGTTAAAGTTGGCGACCTTAGCACATTATTTAGTGTTACAGAAGAAACTATAAGACGTGATTTAGATAAATTAGGTAAAGAAGGTCAAGTTAAAAAAACTTATGGTGGAGCTGTTTTAAATGATAATCTCTCTGAAGATTTGTCTTATATAGATAGAGAAAAAGCTAATATTATTGAGAAACGTAAAATAGCTGAAGTAGCTAATGGATTAATTAAAGATGGAGATACTATTTTTATTGATGCAAGTACAACAGCTCTTGAAGTAGCTAAATCTATAGAATCATCTAAAGAGGTTACGATTATTACAAATTCAGTATATGCTATAGGACAATTAAGTAACTATGATAATTTAAAGATGATAGGAATAGGTGGTAGTCTAAACGAAAAAACTTTGGCTATGGAAGGCCCAATGGCTACAAAATTCATAGATTATTATTATGCAGATAAAGTATTTTTCTCAGTGAAGGGAATAAACAAACAAAAAGGGGTTATGGACCCTAGAGAAGTTACGGCAGATATTAAGAAACATATGATCGATAATTCAAGACAATCAATATTGGTTGTAGATCAGACTAAATTTGAACAATCTGCTATGGTGAAAACTGTAGAAATAGGAAATATAGATATTATTATAACAGAGTATGAATTAGATAATAAATGGGTTGATTATTTAAGTAAAAATAATATAGAGGTAATGGTTGCTAAATAGATAAGTTGGTGAATTATGAATAATAAAGAGCTTGATGCAAAGTTAAGACAACTAAATAATATTGAAAAGAAGTTAAAAGAAGCTGATCAAGTGAAGTTGAAAAAGCATTTTTCAAATAAAGCTCAAAAGGATCATTGGGTAATTAATAGTGCTAAGTTGATGAAATCCTCAGAAGATATCGCTATTCACAAACATGATCGATTTATTGATTTTGAAAAACATAAGCATGATTATATTGAGATGGTATTTGTTTATTCTGGAAGCATTAATCATGAGATAGAAGGCAAAAAAATAAACTTAAAAAAAGGTGAAATAATTTTACTTGATATGAATGTGGAGCATAGTATAGAAGCTGCTAGCGAAAGTGATATAGCTATTAATATATTATTTAAAAAAGAATTTTTTGATTGGTATTTTGTTAAACAGATATCTTATAATGACTTAATATCAAATTTTGTAGTAAAAGCCATTTATGACAAGAGTAAAATAAAACAATATATTTACTTTAAAACTTCAGAGAATGACCAAGTTTGGCATTTGATGTTACAAGTTCTTAATGAGTATTATGAAGAACGTAATGGTATGGCAACAGCAATAAAAGCATATATGTTACTTCTTTTTAATGAATTATTTCGAGATTACCAAAAATATTTATCTAAGCAAATTATACATAAAATTGATACAAGTATAGTTGTTGAGATACTAGATTATATTGATGAAAACTATAAAACAGTAACGTTAAAAGATATGGCTAAATTTTTTAATTATAGTCCAGATTATCTGGGTAAGCAGATAAAGAAATTAACAGGTCATACACTTAGAGATTTAATAAGGGATAAGAAATTAGAAAGAGCAGAATATTTGATTCAGAAAACTGAATTGTCAGTAATAGATATTGTTGCTGAAGTTGGATATTCCAATGTTACTTATTTTTATAAGCAGTTTAAAAGTCGTTATGGAGTGACTCCTGATGAATTGAGAAAAAAGATGTGAAGTTAGTAAGATAAAAAAGTGATATAGTTTTATAAAATTAACTATATCACTTTTTCTGTTTTTTATAGTAAGCAAGTACCCTTAACTATGTTATCAAGTAAGATAAAAAGGTGTTTTAGTAGCCTGAATAACTTTTAATATCGTTTTTTGATAATAATGTGTACGTCTTAAGTTAATGTTTTTATTAAAAAAAACGTATACTATAGTTTTAGGAGGCGATATTATGGCTAAAGTTTTTACTGCTGTTGATATAGGAGCATCAAGTGGTCGTCTTATTACAGGAACACTTGAAGACGGAAGAATGTATATTCAGGAACAACATCGGTTTAAAAATAGCATGGAATCTGTAGAAGGACATTTTTATTGGGATATTGACTTTTTGTTCGAGGAAATAATTAATGGGTTAAAAAAATGTTCTAACAAATTTAAAAATGTAGAGTCTGTTAGTATTGATACTTGGGGAGTAGATTACGTTTTGTTGGATGAAGAAAACAAACGTGTTGCACCAGTTTATGCTTATAGAGATCATAGAACAGATAATACAATGGACAAAGTATTTGATATTATTGATTCCAAGACTATTTATGAAAAAACAGGAATACAATTTATGCAAATAAACACACTATATCAATTATATGAGCATATTAAAAATTCTCCAGATGATGTAGAAAAAGCTGATTGTTTTCTAATGATTCCAGATTATCTTAACTTCTTGTTAAGTGGGAAAAAAGCAGTTGAGTTTACTAATGCAACAACAACTCAAGTGTTTAATGTTCATCAAAACAATTGGGATGAAGAAATACTTAAAAAAATAGGTATAGATAATAAGATAATGCCTAATATTATAGAACCAGGAACTATTCTTGGTGATCTAAAAAAAGATGTTCAAAAGGAAACAGGTTTAAATGTAACTAAGGTTATAGCACCAGCAACGCATGATACAGGATCAGCTGTAGCATCAGTACCAGCTGACAGTAGTAGTTTTGCATATATTAGTTCTGGTACTTGGAGTTTGATGGGAATAGAAAGTAAAAACCCTATTTGTACGGAAGAAGCTAGAAAATATAACTTTACAAATGAGGGTGGTGTTTTTGAGACTTATAGAGTTCTGAAAAATATTATGGGTTTATGGCTTATTCAGGAAGTAAAGCGTTTGTATGAAGATAAATATAGTTTTGCCCAATTAGCGGATATGGCTGAAAGAGCAGAGCCTTTTAAATGTTTAATTAATCCAAATGATAGTAGATTTCTTAATCCAGCGAATATGATTGAAGAAATTAAGAGTTTTTGTAAAGAAACAGGTCAATATGTACCGAAAGATCCAGCTGAAGTGGCTAGATGTATTTTTGAAAGTTTAGCTTTTCAATATAAAGATGTTTTGAATCAGTTAAGAGATATTCAAGAAGAACCTATTAATAAAATACACATCATTGGCGGTGGGGGTAAGAACAAATTACTAAACCAGTTATGTGCCAATATTACTAAGTGTCAGGTGTTAGCAGGGCCGTTTGAAGCGACAGCTATTGGTAATATAACAATGCAAATGATTGCACTTAAAGAGATAGATAGTTTGAAAACTGCAAGAAACATTATTAAAAATAGCTTTGATATAGAAACATATACACCAATAGAAAATGAATGTGTTGAAGAGAACTATGATAAATTTAGGAGGTTACAAAATGTCTAATAATAAAAGAATAGAAAAAGCGTATAATTTAGCAAAAGAAACATATGCAGAACTAGGTATTGATACAGAAAAGGTTATGGATAAATTAAAAACTATACCTGTATCTGTACACTGTTGGCAAGGTGACGATGTAAAAGGTTTTGAAAATCCAGATGGTGAATTAACTGGAGGTATACAAGCAACAGGAAATTATCCAGGCAGGGCAAGAACGCCAGAGGAGCTTAGAAATGACCTAGATAAAGCATTTTCTTTAATACCTGGAACTAAGAGAGTTAATCTTCATGCTTTATATTTAGAAAACAATGGAGAAAAAGTAGATAGGAATGAAATTGAACCAAAGCA
Source organism: Eubacteriales bacterium (assembly GCA_046546235.1). Taxonomy (GTDB): domain Bacteria; phylum Bacillota; class Clostridia; order Lachnospirales; family DSM-24629; genus JBKGYG01. The sequence goes on from JBKGYG010000021.1 coordinate 4,645, forward strand.
TTTTGAAAATTGGGTTAAATGGGCAAAAGAGAATAAGCTTGGATTAGATTTTAACCCTTCAATGTTTTCTCATGAAAAAGCAGATGATGGTTTGACATTAAGTCATCCTGATGAGAATATACGAAAGTTTTGGATTGAGCATGTAAAAAAGAGTAGAAAAATCAGCGAGTATTTTGGAAAAGAGCTTGGTACTCCGTCTGTTATGAATATTTGGATTCCTGATGGGTTTAAAGATATTCCTGCAGATAGATTAGGACCTAGAAAACGCCTTAAAGATGCACTAGATGAAATATTAGCAGAAAAAATTAATAAAAAATATCATTTAGATGCTGTAGAAAGTAAGATATTTGGTATTGGTTCTGAAAGTTATGTAGTTGGGTCACATGAGTTTTATGTGGGATATGCAATTGAAAATGATTTATTATATTGTTTAGATGCAGGACATTTCCATCCAACAGAAGTAATTTCTAATAAAATATCAGCGTTATCATTATTCTTAAATGAAATGTTATTGCATGTAAGTCGTCCAGTTAGATGGGATAGTGACCATGTTATTGTTCTCGATGATGAATTAATGGCTATAGCACAAGAAATAGTTCGTGGAGATCTTCTTGATAAAGTGCATATCGGACTTGACTTTTTTGATGCAAGTATTAACCGTGTAGCAGCTTGGGCTATTGGTACAAGAAATATGATGAAAGCTCTTATGATTGCTTTACTTGAGCCTAGCAAAGAACTTAAAGAAGCAGAAGAGTCATTTGACTTTACAAAGCGTTTAGCAATGCATGAAGAAATTAAAGCGTTACCTTGGCAAGCAATTTGGGATTATTATTGCTTACAAACAGGGGTACCTGTAGGTATGGATTGGTATAATGAAGTAAAAGATTATGAAGAAAAAGTATTATTAAAAAGAGATTAATTTCATAAATTTTAAATTGGAGGTTATATTTATGAAAAAAAGTAATAAATTTGCTTGGACTTGGAAGGTAAAAGAGGAGTGTCTTGACGAATATGTAAAAATGCACTTAGATCCTTGGCCAGAAATAATGGAAGAGCATAGTAAAGCAGGTATAAAAAATTACTCGATATTTCAAAATGGTAATCAGTTCTTTTATGTTTTTGAGTGTGATGATGTAGAAAAAGCGTTTGCATATATAGATAAAAGTGAGGCGTGTAATAGATGGAATGCTATTACGTCAAAGATGGTGGAAGGTTCATTTGATTTTGGAGAACCATCACCTATTGAACCTATGAAAGAAGTGTTTTATTTAAAATAATATAATTAAGAGGCTTATCAGTTTTTAATAATTGATAGGCCTTAAATTTTGTTATAAGCAACATTATATAACTATCAAAATAATAATGTATTATGAAATATGAACTAATAATTATGAACAATAATATACCATTTATTATTTCATTTAGTTTCGATTATGAATTGACTAATTATAAACGAACATTTATACTATAAGTTAGAAATGCATAATGAAATGTGGTGAGTTGGATGAAAGAAATAAATAAATTGTTAAGATATAAAGTGTTTTTTGTATTTATAATTGTAATAATGCTGATTGGGTGTCAACAAAAAGAGGAAGACCCTAATTTAAATGAAAAATTGACAATTGCTATGATTCCTAAAGTTATTGGTAGTACATATTTTGATATATGTGCAGAAGGAGCTAGGGAAAAAGCTAATGAAATTGGCATGGACTTTATTTACAAAGGACCTACAACGGCAGATGCGGCATCTCAAGTAAATATTATACAAGATATGATATTAAATGAAGTAGATATAATTGCAATATCACCTATTGATCCAGCAGCAGTAAAGCCTATATTAAAACAAGCTCAAGATGAGGGAATATTGGTTATTACTTATGATGCAGATGCAGATGTTGATAGCAGACAAGCTTTTGTAAATCAAGTATCTAAGGAAGTGTTAGGTAGACATATGATGGATAATATTGCAAAAGGCTTAGGTGAGGATGGTAAATTTGCAATACTAACAGCGTCTTTAACGGCTGAAAATCAAAATGCATGGATTAAATGGATTAAAAGACAATTAGAAGAAAAGTATAATAATATGGAACTAATTTCAATTATTCCTACTGATGAAGATCAGCAAAAAGCATATGCTCAAACTAGAAATCTTATTCAAGCTCACCCAGATTTAGAGGGAATTCTTGCTTTATCAACTGTTGCTGTGCCTGGTGCAGCTAGGGCAATTGAAGCATTGGATAAAAATGGTGCAGTTAAGCTATATGGGTTAGCATTACCTAATGATATTAGACCATATATTAAAAACGGAGCTACGCAAAGTGCTACCTTGTGGGATCCAAGAGATTTAGGTGAATTAACTGTTAGAATATCGAGTATGATTTATAATGGCGAAGAAATAATAGATGGACAAGTTTTTGAACATATTGGGCCAATTCAATATGATGAACAAGAAAGCATGATAATTATGGGAGTACCACTTGATTTTACAACAGAGAATATTGATGATTTTAATTTTTAGAACAATGAATTCATTAAATCATAAAAGGTGCGGGTATTATGTTAAAAAAGTTTTTAGGTAGAAGAGAAAGTTATATTGTTGTATTAACGATTGGTATTTGGATAGTTATTTCTTTTCTTAATAATAATTTTGCAAACACTTCATATTTATTTGAATTAATTGGTTACAACAGTGTTTATTATATTTGTGCAGTTGGAGTTTTGCCTTTAATGATTATGGGTGGGCTTGATTTATCAGTTAGTGGAATAATTCTCAGCACTAGTATGATTATAACAGTAATAATTGATCTAATTAATCTGCCGTTTATCTTTTTGGTGCCAATAGCTGCAATAATTGGCTTGGGTTTTGGACTAATAAATGGTATTTTAATAGGTAAACTTAAAGTGCCATCTGTTATTATAACTCTCGGAATGTTATATATTTATAGAAGTATAACAAAGTATTGGTTTAGAGTTTATCATAGTTCAACTAATTTACAAATCTCCCTTGAGAATTTTAAATTATTTGGGTTATCAGTTCAAAATCTTATGATTATCTTGATGGCATTAGTTACTTATTATATTTTAAGATATCGATCTATAGGAAGAAGTATTTTTACATTTGGAGGAAATGAAGAGTTAGCAGTACAAAAAGGCTTTAATAAATATAAGACCACTATTTTTGTTTATGGTTATAGCGGATTAGCAGCTGGAATTGCTGCAGTTATGCATATTTTAGTGCTTGGACAAACTAATATTGAAGCTTATGCTGGGTTAGATTTTGAATTAATTATAATAGTGATTATTGGTGGGTTAAGTATTCTTGGAGGTTATGGTACAGTAATAGGTACTCTGTTTGCCACTTCCTTTATAGTAGTATTAAAGAGTGGTTTAGTCTTTGCAAGAATACCTGCTTTTTGGCATGATATGTTAGTTGGATTTATTATTGTTGTTGTTGTAAGTTATGATATGATAATTAATAAAGGTTTTGCCAGTAAATTATTAGGGCAAGGAGACGAAGGGTAATGATTAAAAATAATGAAAAACAATTATTTTTTATTTTACTAGGTATTATTCTTATTGGTTCATTATGGTTTAGAGGAGATTTTTTATCAACAACAACATCAAGTGTAGTTATGCATCAATTACCAGAATATGGATTGGTTTCTTTGACATTGATGGTAGTTATGATTGCTTCGGGAATTAATTTATCAGTTGTATCTATGACTACATTATCAGGAATACTAGGAGCTATTCTTATGAAAGAATTAAGCTTTATGGGTGGTTTTAGCGTAGTTATTGGTGTATTAATTATGTTGATAATTGGGGTAGCAACTGGATTTATTAATGGATTTATTGTTAGCTACTTAGAAGTTCCTCCAATAATTGCAACCATTGGAACAATGCTTTTCTTTCAAGGGCTTGCTATGAATATTACTAAAGGTGGTTCTATTGCTTCATTTTCAGAAACTTTTGTGTTCTTAGGGAATGGAACATTGTTTGGAATACCTTTGCCATTTATATTTTTTTTAATAGTAGTTATAGGACTTCATTATATTCTATATAAGTTAGAATTTGGTCAGCAATTATATCGTATTGGAAAAAGTAAAGAAGCTGCTTTGTATTCAGGCATACCAATAAAAAAACATGTACTTAAAATATACATAATATCAGGAATTATTGCAGGTGTTGCTGCAATAATAATGACAGCTAGATATAATTCAATTAGAGTTGATTATGGCTCTACTTATCTAATTACTGGAATTGTTGTAGTTACCTTAGGCGGGGTAGATGTTAATGGTGGTAAAGGAAATGTTTTTGGAGTTGTATTAGCTTTATTTATTGTGAGCATTATTAAGAGAATATTAAGTTTAGCATATATTGATTCAAATATTATTGATTTTATTATGGTAGGCATTTTGTTTGTTAATTTGATTTTGAAGTATTTATTTAATAAAATTAAAACAGTTGACAAATCTTCGGCTGTATAAAATAAGATTATTCAAGAATTATGAGATTAGCTCAAATCAAGATAATGTAGGTGGAAATATGTTTGGGATTGAACGTTTGCAAGCAATAAGAGAATTAATTAAAGAAAAAAAATCTGTTGAAGTTACACATTTAAGTAAAGAGCTTAATGTTTCTGAAGTTACCATAAGACGAGATTTAGATAAACTTGAGAAAGAAGGACTTGTTGTCAAAACTTATGGTGGAGCAATATTATTAGAAGATAATAATTCAACGCAAGAAACTATTGATTCCCACTCTCAGGTTGAAGATAGTAGACAGAATACGCCCTTAAAGAGCATAGCAAGCACAGCAATTAAATTAGTTGATAGTGGGGATACCGTGTTTGTCGGTGGTAGTAAAATAGGGAATATACTTGCAGAAGAACTTAAAAAAATAGAAGATCTTATTGTTGTAACAAATAGTTTAGAAATTGCAGTATATTTGTTTAGAGAGACTAATCATAAGGTTGTAATACTAGGAGGAGAAGTGGATCCAATTTCTGGGAATGTACTAGAGTTTGATCAATTAGATGAATTACTAATTGAGAAAGTGTTTATAACAGTAGATGGTGTTGATCAACAATTTGGATATACTGTTAATGATAAAAGTGATGTGCGACTTTATAAAAAACTAAAAGATGTATCAAGAGATTTGATTGTTTTAGCTGAAAACACAGTATATGAAAAAAGGGGTCTTGTAAAATTAGCACCGTTGACTGGAATTCATACAGTTGTTACTGAAAAACATCTTCCAAATGAGTTTAAAAGCTTTTACTATCAAAACAATATAAAAGTTCATACAACAATGTTGACATAATTTTATGATTTTATAAAGAGTATAATTCTAAAAATGGGAAGTATTTATAAAATCACTTTAGTTAGGAGAAGGCTATATGAGTTTTAATGGTATTTATATTGAAAATCTTAAAAAGTCTTATCATGGTTTTACAGTATTAGATATAGAAAATTTATCAATGGAATTAGGCAAAGCATATGGTTTAATTGGAACAAATGGGGCAGGAAAGACTACTTTGTTAAGGATATTATCAGGCTTGTTATCATATGATAAAGGCATAATTAAAAAAAATAACTTTAGATTTGAAATGATTCATCATAAAACAGGTCTTTTTGAGGAATTAACTATTTATGAAAATGTTTATATGAATAGAGAAGTTTATAAAGGATTTGGGCCTCTTCGTAGAGTGGATTGGAAAAAAGTTAAGAAAAGGTCAAAACAAGTATTAGAAGAAGCTGGTTTAGATTTGGATATTGAATTACCAGTTAAAAAATTAGATTCAGGGACTAAGAAAGTTTTGGAGATTGTTATTGCTATTTCAAGAGATCCAGATGTTTTGTTGATTGATGAACCTTTAACTTTGCTTGATCATAAACAAATTGATTTTTTAAATAAATTATTAAAAGAATTTATAAAAAACGATAAGATGATAATATATTCTTCTCACAGAATGAATGAATTACTTTATGTTGTTGATGAAGTTATAACACTAAAAGAAGGTAAAGTAGTACAAAGAAATATAACCGAAGATTTTAAAGATGAGAATTATGCTGAATTTTCTGAGAGAGATGTTCATAGATATCCAAAAAGGAAAGTGAAAAAAGGTGAAGTTTTACTTAAAGTTGAAAACTTAGAAACAAAACATATTAATAAAATTAATTTTGAGCTATATGAAGGAGAAATCTTAGGAATCGTTGGGCTAAAAGGCTCTTATAAATCAGATATAGGTAAAGCATTATTTGGTTATATACCTAGTAAAGGGCGTACCTTTGTTTCCGGATATCCGCGGAAGTTAAAAACAACTTATCAATCAGTGGAAGCAGGGATATGTTATTTAGGTAGTGGACAAGAAGGTATGTTTTTAGAAGACACGGTTTTTGAAAATGTTGTTTCAGCTAATGCAAAACGCGCTAGAAGATTAAGTCGCAGTGCAAAAAAATTAATATCTAAGCATTATTTAGATTTGTTAAATGTAGATGGTGATCAATTTTCTGGGTTAAAAACATTGAGCACAGGAAATAAGCAAAAAATATTATTAGCTAAATGGTTTTTTAGTAATTCTAAAGTATTTATATTTAACGAACCTACAGCTCATATAGATGTGCCTTCAAAAGTAGATATTTATAATATATTTTCTGATTTAGCAGAAACCAAGGCAGGAATAATTATGATATCTAATAATCTTGAAGAAGTAGCTGGGCTAAGTGATAGAGTGCTAGTAATAGATAAAAAAGGGAAAGTTCAAACTAAATTACTAAGAAAAGATTTATCAGTTCAACGATTAGTAGAAGTATTGCAAGGATGGAATGAGGGTTAAAAAAAGCCCTAATCCATCCATTTCTTTTTGTATGAAAGGGGTGTTAATTCCTCTCTTTCTTTAAATAATTTTATAAAGTGGCTTATATTTTCAATACCAACAGCATTGGAGATTTCTGTAACAGACATGTTTGTAAAACGTAATAGCTCTTTTGCATAAGTAATTCTTCTAGTAATTAAATAGTCAATAGGGCTAAAATCCGTATATTTCTTAAAAAGTCTAATAAGATAATATTTACTTACACCAAATTTTTGTGCAAGAAAATCTAAAGTAATCTTTTCATTAAAATGATTATCAATATACCTATTTACATCTCTAATAAGTTCAGGGTACGATTGAGTTTCTCTTGAAGGTCCCAAATCTGTAAGGATTTCTACCATGCATGTTAATAAATAATTAGAACAAAGTAATTCTTTTTGCATAGAATTATTTTGATGTAATTTAAGCATTTCTTTTAACATTTTTTTTATCTTTGAACCCTCTGAAGGAGTATTAATTGGTGGTGAAAGCCTTGAAAATTGTTCGTAATATCCCTTTGTAGTTGAACCATTAAAATGAACCCATAAGATTTCTAAAGGTTCTTTTGAAAATGAATCGTAATAATGAGGTAGCATACAATCTATCCAAATAAGGTTCCCTTTTTTGATAGAGTATGTTTTGTTTTGATATTTTAAAGTTCCTTTCCCGCTTAATACATATATTAAAAGATAGGAGGCTAAGTGGGAACGTTCAGTAAAGTATGAAGAAAGTGTTTTAAAATATCCTATTTCTTGTACATAGAAGTAAGTTGTTCTAGCAAAAGGACTAGGGGTGGCAATATGGCGAGTTGAGTTACTAGTCCAAGCAATATTATACCGTTCATAGAAGTTCATTATAACCACCTCAATATAGTGTTATTTTTTCGCAATATATATGATTGAATCGAAAGCAAACGAAACATATAATAAATATATAACAACAACATTATATTATTACTTATACCACATCAAAAATAATGAGTCAATAAAACACATTGAAAAGGAATGGTGAATAATAATGGAAAACAATAATAGTATTAGTGCAAACAGATTACCTAAGGTAGGATTATATACCGTTGGGTTAAGAGCTTATTGGAGCCAATTTGAAGGCTTAAAAGAAAGACTAGAAGGTTATGGAAAATTTATTGAAGAAAAAATAGCTGAATATGGAGAAGTATATAACTATGGGTTAGTTGATGATGAAGTTACTGGTAGAACTGCTGGTGAATGGTTTAATGAAAAAAATGTAGATATTGTTTTATGTCATAGTGCTACTTATGTAACTTCATCTTCCGTACTTCCAGTGCATCAAATATGCAAATCACCAGTAGTGGTTTTAAATTTGCAACCAACACCTGAGATGAATTATGGGAAAACAACAACAGGAGAATGGTTGGCGAATTGTGGTGCATGTCCAGTTCCTGAACTTGCAAATGTTTTTAATAGAGCATTAATTCCATATAGAATAGTAAATGGTTTGTTAGGACTTGATAATACTCCAGATATATCTATGGCTGATGAAGTAACTTCAAAAAGAGTAGAGGCACAAATAGCTTGGAAGAAAATAATAGAATGGGTAAGGGCAGCCAAAGTAAAAAGGACATTACAACATAGTCGTTTTGGGTTCTTAGGTAATAATTATAGTGGGATGTTAGATATGTATAGCGACTTTACTATGATGCAAGCCCAAACAGGTTTGCATGTAGAAATACTAGAGATGTGTGATTTAGATAAATATCTTACAGATGTAACGGATGAAGATATAAAAGAAAAAAATAAAGAAATTAATAAGTTTTTTGAAATTAGTGGGGATTCACCATCGGATCCAATAGCAAAAAAACCTACTGAAGATCAATTGAATTGGTCTGCAAAAGTTGCAGTTGCTCAGGAGAAAATGGTTAAAGATTATAACCTAGATGGGTTGGCTTATTACTATCATGGAAATAATGACAATTATTATGAGCAAGTACAAAGTGGTTTTATAGTAGGACACTCATTATTAACATCAAAAGGAGTGCCTTGTGCAGGTGAAGGTGATTTAAAAACAGCATTAGCTATGAAGATATGTGATACTTTGGGACTTGGAGGAAGTTTTTGTGAGATAGTAGCTGTTGACTACAATAGACAGACTATTATTATGGGGCATGATGGTCCTTTTCATATATCTATATCAAAAGGCAAACCAATACTTAGAGGGTTAGGGGTATATCACGGGAAAAAAGGAAGTGGAGTATCTGTAGAAGCAAAGGTTATTGACGGTGCAGTTACAATGTTAGGTGTTACTCAGACATATGATGGTAAGTTAAAACTTATTATTAGTGAAGGAAAAGCAGTTGACGAACCAATTCTTACTATAGGTAATACTCAAACACATATTAAGTTTGATGTAGATCCTGATAATTATATGGATAGATGGTTTAAAGAGGCTCCTACTCATCACTTTGCTATGTCTGTAGGACATAATGCAGAGCAATTTAAAAAAGTAGCTGAGTTATTGGATATACCATATGTTGTGTTATAAGACAGTATGATTATGATGAACAAAATAAAACATTCATAAACGAACACAAAAAGACAAAAAACACTTGACAAATTAGTACAAATTATGTAACATATAAACATAAACAAACATAAACAAAGCACAAGCCACCCCTTATATTCAATTAAAATATAAACAATATACACAAAAAAGAACAAAATAATTCAAATTAACTCGATGCAAGGTTTTGTAAGCTTTGCACGAGTTTCAATGAAAGTATAATTTCCATTGTGAGCAAGTTTGCAAATTATACTTTTACACAAGAGTTAAATATGGCATATTACAATATGCCATATTTTGAGCAATAAGTTCTCGAGTGATACTTTTGCAGATATATAAACATTGGAAGGAGAATTGATGTGTCGGATTACATATTGGAATTAAAAGGCATAACCAAAATATTTCCGGGTGTAAAAGCTTTAGACAAAGTTAATTTTCAACTTAAAAAAGGTCAAATTCATGCTTTGATGGGTGAAAATGGTGCTGGGAAGTCTACTTTTATTAAGGTTATTACTGGTGTTCATCAGCCTGAAGAAGGTGAAATATTCTTAAATGGAGAGAAAATTAGCTTTAGGAATCCAAAAGAAGCTCAAAAGCAAGGTATAGCAGCAATCTATCAACATGTTACTAGTTATCCTCATCTTAGCGTTACTGAAAATATATTTATGGGACATGAAGAGATTGACCCAAAGACAAAGCGTATTTTATGGGGGAAGATGCATAAAAAAGCGCAGGAGCTATTAGAAGAGTTAGGTGCTGAGTTTAGTCCAAAAACATTAATGAGTGCTTTAAGTGTAGCACAACAACAAATGGTAGAGATAGCAAAAGCTATATCAACAAATGCGAAGATTATAATTATGGACGAGCCAACAGCGGCTTTAACCAAAAAAGAAAGTGAAGAACTTTATAAAATCACAGAAAAATTAAGAGATAGTGGAGTTTCTATAATTTTTATTTCTCACAGATTTGAAGACATGTATCGGTTAGCTTCAAAAGTAACGGTATTTAGAGATTCTAAGTACATTGGCTCTTGGGATGTTGACGGTATAACAAATGAAGATTTAATTGTGGCTATGGTTGGTAGAGAAATAACTCAGCTATACCCAGAAAAAACTTCAAAGCCTGGCGAAGAGTTACTTAGAGTAGAAGGCCTTGGAAAGATGGGTTATTTTAAGGATATTTCTTTCAATGTAAAAAAAGGAGAAATCCTAGGATTCACTGGTCTTGTTGGTGCTGGCAGAACAGAAGTTTTTCAAGCTATTTTTGGAGTTATTCCTTATGATGAAGGCAAGATTTATATGGAAGGTAAGGAAGTCTCAATAAATAAGCCAATTAAAGCTATGAATCTTGGTATTGGATATTTGCCAGAAGATAGACAAAAAGAAGGATTAATCTTAGAGTGGGCGATAGGGGATAATATTACCTTGCCAACAATTAGTCATATAGCAAAAAAAGGGTGGTTAAGACCTTATAAAGAAAAAAAGTTAAGTAAAAGGTTAGCAGATAAAGTAAATGTAAAGGCGACAAGTATATTTGATTTGGCTAGTTCTTTATCAGGTGGTAATCAACAAAAAGTAGTTGTTGCTAAATTGTTAGCTAAAGATCTTAAACTTATTATTATGGATGAGCCAACTAAAGGTGTAGATGTTGGTGCAAAATCTGCAATATATGAAATAATGAATGATTTAGCTTCTCAAGGCTATGGAGTAATTATGGTTTCCTCTGAAATGCCAGAAGTACTTGGAATGAGTGACCGAGTTGTTGTTATGAAAGAAGGTCGTATTACTAAAGAGCTTAAAAATGATGGAAAAATTACTCAGGAAATGATTCTAGAGGCTGCTATGTATAATCAAAAGATGATAAAAGGAGGAGCGTAGCATATGTTTAAAAAATTAACTATCAATAATCAAAATATTGGAAGGCTAAGAGAAATGGGACTCCTCTTTTTCATCATAATTCTATCTGTAGGTGTACAATTAAGGAATCCAAAATTTCTTACATTAGGCAATCTAAATGATATGGTAACAAATACTGCTATTTTAAGCATTTTAGCTGTTGGTATGATGTTGGTTATCATAACTAGAGGTATTGATTTATCTATAGGCGCTACTTTGGCTTTATCAGGCATGAGTTCTGCTTTGTTAGTAGCTAATTTTCAAGATGTGCATCCAATAATAGTTATATTATATGGGACTGTAATTGGAACTATATGTGGAGCGATTATTGGAGGACTTATTTCTAAAGTAAATATTTTGCCTATTATTGCAACACTTGGTTTAATGAATGTTTTTAGAGGTATTACATTTATGGTAAGTGGGGGTAAATGGGTAAGTGCTTATCAAATGCCTGCTAGTTTTAAATCAATTGCTACAGGAAAAATATTAGGAATTAATAATCTTATATTTATAGCTATTATTATATATATTATCTTTTACTATTTTATAAATTATACAAGAACAGGTAGACAAATTTATGCAACAGGAAGCAATCCAGCTTCTGCAAGAATAAGTGGTATTAATACGGATAAAATCATCTGGTTGGTTTATTCTTTAATGGGTGGATTATCAGGTCTTGCAGGTGTGCTTTGGGTATCAAAGTTTGCATCCGCTCAAGGGGATACTGCTTCTGGATATGAGCTTACTGTAATAGCAGCTTGTGTACTTGGTGGTGTAAGTATTGCTGGTGGAACAGGTAAAATTTCTGGATTGTTAATGGGTACTTTACTGCTTGGCATATTACAAAATGCATTGCCTTTAATTAATGTGTCACCTTTTTGGCAAAATGCGATACAAGGTTTTGTTATTTTGATTGCAGTATTAGTTAATACGTTTATAAAACGTAAAGTTGATAAAAACAACTTAAGAAGGAGGAAAATTTAATGCGTGATATTGCCTCTAAAAGAGATTTTAGTTTAAAAAGATTTTTTCTTCAATGGGAATGGATGTTGGCTCTTATTATAATTATTGTTTTTATTATTAATACAAATATATCTCCATATTTCTTAAGTGGTAAAGGCCTTATTAATGCCACAAGTACATTCCTTGATAAAGCTTTTTTGGTACTTCCAATGACATTTATTATTATTTTAGGTGATATTGATATATCTGTAGCATCTACAGTGGCATTATCATCTGTTATTATGGCAGTTGCTTACAATGCAGGACTTCCAATGCCATTAGCTATAATATTATGTTTAGTAGTTAGTACATTATGTGGTTTGTTTAATGGTTACTTGATTGTAAAATTCAAAGAACTGTCAGCGGTTATTGTAACCTTATCCACTATGATTATATATAGGGGTATTGCTTATGTAATACTTGAAAATCAAGCATCAGGTGGATTTCCTTCTTGGTTTAATTACTTAGGATGGGGAAAAGTTGGTTCTATACCTTTTATACTAATTGTTTTTGTTATATTTGCTATCATTTTTACCCTTTTATTACATAAGACAACTTTTGGTAGACGTTTATACGGTATGGGAAATAACATAACAGCCAGTCACTTCTCAGGAGTTTTAGTAGATAAAATGAAAATAATAGTATTCACTATGACTGGTTTGATGGCTGGTATAACATCATTGTTCTTAACATCTAGAATGGGAAGTACAAGACCCAATATTGCTAATGCTTATGAATTAGATATAATTGCAATGGTTGTACTTGGTGGTGTTAGTACAGCTGGTGGTAAAGGTAGAATGATTGGTACAATTATGGCGGTTTTCTTAATCGGATATCTAAGATATGGTTTAGGTTTAATAAATATACCATCACAAACATTATTGGTTATAGTTGGACTTCTGCTGATATTTGCTGTTACAGTTCCTAATCTTTCAGCAAAACTAAAAGATAAGTTTAAAAAGAGGGCATTAAGATAATGACTTCTTTTTAATAGATGACCTAAAAGTCAAACAAAATTTAAGGAGGATGTAGTAAAATGAAAAAAATTATATCTATGTTACTACTAATTACTTTGTTGGGGACACTTGTTGTAGGATGTGCAAAATCATCTGATGATGATTCTGCTACAAACACTCAAAATGGAAACCAAAGTGAAACACAAAGTGAAACACAAGAAGATAACAACACAGAAAAGAAATTTGCACTTATTGTTAAAAACACAGGAAACCCATACAATGAGAAACAAATTGAAGGTTTTGAAAATGCAATTGATGAAATTGGCGGAGAAGCAATTATTAAAGCTCCAGACCAACCAACTGCAGAAGCTCAAATACAAATGATTAATGAATTGATTATTCAAGAAGTAGATGTTATTGCAATAGCAGGGAATGATCCAGATGCGTTACAACCTGCATTACAAGAAGCAATGAATGCTGGTATTAAAGTATTATCATTAGACTCAGCTGTAAATGCAGATAGTCGTATGGTACACGTTAATCAAGCAGATCCAGAAAGAATTGGTCGTGTTCAAGTACAAGCTATTAGTGAAATGATTGGTGGAGAAGGTGAAATCGCTATACTTTCAGCAACTTCACAAGCAACTAATCAAAACGCTTGGATTGAATGGATGGAAACTGAATTAGAAAAATCAGAGTATGATGATATTGAACTTGTTAAAGTAGCTTATGGTGATGACTTAAGAGATAAGAGTGTTTCAGAAACAGAAGCTTTACTTCAATCTTACCCAGACTTAAAAGGTATTATTTCTCCAACTACAGTTGGGATAGCTGCAGCTGGTAAAGTTCTTACTGACAAAGGATTAAAAGGTGAAGTTGAATTAACTGGTCTAGGATTACCTTCTGAAATGGCTGATTATATTGAAAGTGGAGTGAGCCAATGGATGTACTTATGGAATCCAATTGATGTTGGTTATCTTTCAGGATATTCAGCTAACGCATTAGTTGAAGGTACAATTACTGGTGAGGCAGGGGAAACTTTCGAAGCTGGTGATTTAGGTGAAAAAGAAGTAGTTCAAGTAGGCGATGGTACAGAAATTATGTTAGGCGACCCATTTGAATTTAATGCAGAGAATATTGGAGAATGGAAAGAAGTATACTAGAAAAAAACATGTAATAGATAATTAATGGAAAATCTTAAACTCTCCCTTTTTTATAATATTTCCATTAATCAACTCGAGATAGTAAGAATTACACTTAGAAAGAAATACTATCCTTCTCATAATAAAGGGCTTTATCTATAGAACGGTAAAGCCCTATTTTTTCTTTATTAGCAAAGCCCATTTTTCAGGTGATTGGTATTTAGGACATATTTTAAAAGCAACAAAAAACAACAATACAATGTTGACAAATGTGGTATTTGGTGTTACTATAATCATATAATAAAGATAAAGCCACAAAAATAGTATTTTATAGTTATAATTGCTTAAGAAACAAAGAGGAAAACTAGTGATTTTAAAAATTAAATCACTATAAATATGATTATAGATGGAGGATATGATATGACAAACGAATTTGAAGTAAAGAAACAGATGTGTGAGATTGGTAAAAGAATTTATCAACGAGATATGGTAGCAGCTAATGATGGTAATTTTTCAGTTAAGATTAATGAAAACACATTTTTATGTACACCAACAGGCGTATCAAAAGGTTTTATGACTCCTGATATGATATGTAAAGTAGATGAAAATGGTGATTTGAAACAAGCTAATGGTAAATGGAAACCATCATCAGAAATTAAAATGCATATGAGAATTTATAAAGAAAGACCAGATGTAAATGCAGTAGTACATGCTCATCCTCAATATGCAACAGCTTATGCTATAGCTGGAATTCCTTTAACAGAAAAGATTATGCCAGAAGCAGTTATTTTCTTAGGAGAAGTTCCTATTGCAAGTTATGGTCTTCCATCAACAATGGAGATTCCAGATGCAGTAGAACCATACTTAAGTTGTTATGATGCAGTGCTTCTTGAAAATCATGGTGCATTATCATGGGGAGAAGATTTAATGAGTGCTTACTTTAAGATGGAAAGTTTAGAATTTTATGCTTCTCTAGCTTACAAAGCAAAAATGCTTGGTGGTGCTAAAGAATTACCATCTAATGAAGTAGAAAGACTTTATGAATTAAGAAGACAATTTGGAGTTCCAGGAAAACATCCAGCAGAATGTGATGGAACTACTTGTGAAACTTGTAGAAATAAAAATAAAACGACAACAACAACTAAAGACACTAATGAAATGACACAAGAACAAATTGAAGAAATTGTTAAGAACGTAATTACTAAATTGAAATAGAGGTGAGAGATTTGAAACGCTCACGAAGAATGGAAGCTTTGGACAAGCGACCTGTTAATCAAGATGGATTTATTAACGAGTGGCCAGAAAAAGGCTTTATAGCAATGAAAAGCCCATATGATCCAAAAGCGAGCATAAAAATTGAAAAAAATTCTATTATAGAGTTAGATGGTAAAAAAAGAGATGAATTTGATTTTTTAGATGAATTTATTGCTGACCACAGCATTGATATTGATAAAGCTGAAAAAAGTATGGCTCTTGATAAAAAAGAAATTGCTAGAATGTTAGTTGATATAAATATAAAAAGACAAGAAGTAATTGATGTTTTTAAGGGATTAACACCAGCAAGAATAACTGAGATTATGGACTTGCTTAATGTTGTAGAAATGATGATGGCTATGCAAAAGATGCGTGCTAGATTGTTTCCAGCAAACCAAGCTCATATAACAAATGCAAAAGATAATCCAATATTAATAGCAGCAGATGCTGCAGAAGGTGCATTGAGAGGTTTTAGAGAAGAAGAGACTACAGTGGGTATTGCTAGATACGCCCCTTTGACAGCAATTGGATTGCTAGTCGGAGCACAAATTGGTTCAAAAGGGATTTTAACTCAATGTGCAGTTGAAGAAGCAGTTGAATTACAGTTGGGTATGAGAGGATTTACTACATACGCAGAGACTATGTCTGTTTATGGTACTGAATCTGTATTTATGGATGGAGATGACACCCCATACTCAAAGGCATTTTTAGCATCTGCTTATGCATCAAGAGGGTTAAAAACTAGATTTACCTCAGGAACTGGTTCGGAAGTTCTAATGGGAAGTGCAGAAGGTAAGTCAATGTTATATCTTGAGACTAGATGTCTAATGGTTACAAGAGGTGCAGGTGTGCAAGGTATTCAAAATGGTTCCGTTAGTTGTATAGGGGTTACATCATCTGTACCATCTGGAATAAGAGCCGTTTTGGCTGAGAACTTAATCGCAGCTTGTTTAGACCTAGAATGTGCATCTTCTAATGACCAAAACTTTAGTCATTCAGATATGCGAAGAACAGCTAGAACAATGATGCAATTCTTACCAGGAACAGACTTTATATTCTCTGGTTATAGTGGTGTTCCTAATGAAGATAATATGTTTGCTGGCTCCAATTTTGACGCAGAAGATTTTGATGATTATAACGTAATGCAAAGAGACTTAAAAGTAGATGGTGGATTAAGACCAGTAAAAGAAGAAGATGTTATAGCAGTTAGAAATAGAGCAGCAAAAGCGATGAAAGCAATTATAGAAACATTAGAACTAGGTAAAGTAACAGATGAAGAAATAGAAGCGATTACTTATGCTCACGGTAGTAAAGATGTTCCTGATAGAGATGTTATTTCAGACTTACAAGCTATCGATCAGATGATGGAAGAAAAGGTTACAGGCATAGATGTTATTAAATCATTACACAAATCAGGGTTTACTGAAGAAGCAGAAATGGTACTTAATATGCTTAAACAAAGATTATCAGGAGATTATTTGCAGACTTCTGCAATATTAGACGAATCATTTAATGTAATGAGTTCTGTTAATTTTCCTAACACATACACAGGACCAACCACTGGTTACACAATAAGTGAAGAACGATGGGAAGAAATGAAAAAAATACCTCACATTATTAAGCTAGATGAACTGTAAGGAGGTGCTTGATTTTGGCAAAAGAATATGATATAGATACGATTGTTTCAGCAGTTAAAGATATACTTAAACAAATGGAAACAAGTAAAAAAACCTCCACAAAAGAATTTAATAAAGATGAAGTTGGTTACCGTGAAGGAATTGTAAAAGAGATTGGTTCAGTAAAGAAAAGTTCAGATGTAAGAGAAGTTGGTATTGCAATAGGTCCAGCTTATGGCTTATATATGGAAAAAACAATTAATGGATTAGATCATAAATCAGTTCTTAAAGAAATAATGGCTGGCATTGAAGAAGAAGGAATGATTCCAAGAATAGTTCGAGGAATAAGAACATCTGATGTAGCCTTTATAGCTAATGATGTAGCAAAACTAGTTGGTTCTGGTATAGCTATAGGCTTGCAGTCAAAAGGGACAGCAGTAATTCATCAAAAAGATTTATACCCATTAACCAATCTTGAGTTATTTCCTCAAGCTCCTGTTCTTACTTTAGACTTATATAGAGCTATTGGTAAAAATGCAGCTAAATATGCAAAAGGCGAACAAGTAAGACCTATTAAGGTTATTAATGATATAAGTTCTAGACCAAAGTACCAAGTAAAAGCAGCATTAATGCATACGAAGGAAACAGAGTACGTTATAAAAAGAGGTCAGTACATTGAGATTACGTTACCGTGATAGAATTGAAATCTTATATATAAGTTTTACGCAGACCAATCCTTTAGTAGTAAGGTAAGTAAAATTTACTATATAAGATTGAATGAAACTAGAAATATATTTTTCATAGGAGGTAACTATGGAATTATACCCATTAAAAGAAAAACAATCACATATAATCAAGAGCAAAAGTGGAAAAAAACTTGATGATATAAATATAAAAGCAATTATGGCAGATGAGATTAATGCAGATGATATAAAAATATCAAAAGAAGTATTAATACTTCAAGCTGAGGTTGCAAGACAAGCTGGAAAAATACAATTAGCAAAGAACTTTATCAGGTCTGCTGAACTAATAGAGATACCTGACGACGAAATACTTCAAATGTATAATATGTTAAGACCTTATAGATCAACGGAAGCAGAACTAAAAGACTTAAGTGATAAATTAAGAAATACCTATAAAGCTAGTATGTGTGCAGATTTTGTTCTAGAAACCCTAAGAGTTTATATAAAACGTGATTTATTAAAGACTAATTAAAGTAAGTGGTGAAGTCATGATTATAGCAGGTGTAGATGTTGGTAATTCAACAACAGAAGTCTGTATAGGAAAACTAAATAAAAATGGTACTTTAGATTTTCTGTCAGAAGGATCAATTGACACAACAGGTACAAAAGGGACTAGTAAAAATGTTAAAGGTATAAAACAAGCTTTAGTTTTAGCCCTTAATTCAATCAATAAGGATTTTGATTATTTGGATCTAATTCGAATAAATGAAGCAGCACCAGTTATTGGTGATACAGCAATGGAAACAATAACTGAAACAATTATTTCAGACTCTACAATGATTGGACATAACCCTGATACACCAGCCGGAGAAGGAATAGCAATAGGTTATACGATACCCATAGAAAATCTTAATGCAGTTAAGAAACAAGAACCTTTAATTGTAATTGTTAATAAAAATTATGATTACGAAAAAATAGCCAATATTTTAAATGCAACTGGTATAAATATAGCAGGGGTAATTCTTCAAAAGGATGAAGCTGTACTAGTTTATAACCGTTTAAATAAAAAAATACCAATTATTGATGAAGTTAAAAGGATAGAAGAAATTCCTAGTGGTAAATTTGCAGCTATTGAAGTTGCAGGCAAAGGACAGAGTGTTAAAACTCTTTCTAACCCCTATGGTATAGCAAAATATTTTGATTTGAACTCTGATGAAACAAGACAGGTAATTCCAGTTGCTAAAAGTTTAATTGGGAAAAAATCAGCGGTAGTTATAAAAACTATTCGTGGTGGAGTAAAAGAGAAAACACTAAAGGCTGGTACCTTGACAATCAAAGGAAATAAAGAGCATCAAGCTTCTATTGATATTGATAATGGAGCTGATGCAATTATGAACAAAGTTAATGAATTTCAAGAGGTTAAAGATGTTAAAGGGGAAAAGGGAACTTATATCGGTGATATGCTATCAAGAATGAAAGAGAGTTTACAATCTCTTTCAGAAGAAGTAGAAACACTGAATATAAAAGATATCTTGGCTATTGATACATTTGTACCAGTTAATGTAAAAGGTGCACTAGCTGGAGAGGTAGCTATGGAAAAAGCAGTAGCAATAGCTGCCATGGTAAAAGCTAATAAGTTACCAATGAATAGATTAGCGGAATTATTAGAACAGCAGTTGAAGATCCCTGTAAAAGTGGCTGGTGTAGAAGCAGTTATGGCTGCAATTGGTGCATTAACTACTAAAGGTTCAAAATTGCCCCTAGCTATATTAGATTTAGGGGGAGGCTCAACTGATGCAGCAGTGTTATTTGAAGATGGCAAGGTAATTTCTACTCATTTAGCTGGAGCAGGTGCATTTATTACTATGATGATAAATGAAGAGCTTTGTTTGAATAATAAAAATGTAGCTGAATTAATTAAGAGATACCCTTTAGCTAAAGTGAATTCTTTATATCATATGACAATGGAAAATGGAGAAGTGATTTTCTTTAAAGAACCTCTTAATCCAAAACTATATGCAAGAGTTGTTATAGTGAAAGAAGATGAATATATTCCAATTATGACTAATTTAACGCTAGAGAAAATAGTTTCTGTAAGAAAAGATATTAAGAAAAAAGTGTTTGTTACTAATGCCATAAGAGCTTTAAAACAAGTAGCTAACAATCATAATATCAAAAGCATACCTAATGTAGCATTAGTAGGTGGTTCTGCATTGGATTTAGAAATTCCAGAGTTAATACAACAAGAATTATCTAACTATAATATTGTTGCGGGTAGAGCTGATGTTAGAAGTAAGATGGGTCCTAGAAATGCAGTTGCAACTGGATTGGTAATGAGTTATATAAGTGAGGTTAAACTATGAAACACCCTAGACCTAGTATATATATATATACCTATTTAGAAGACAATATTATATTGAAAGAAATAATAGCAGGGATAGAAGAAGAAGGAGTATTATTTGATAGGGAATCAGTAAATAACAATATTTCATCTGAAGATTTAGCTAGTCAAGCAGCAAAAAAATCAATATTAGGTATTGGAATAGGTATAAAAAAGCAAGAAATTAAAGTGTCTATAAATGAACAAGTAAAATATGGTTTAGTTGACTTTAAAACAGACAAGCCAAGAGTAATAGGACAGAATGTGGCTAGATATATAAAACAGCGTCCTTTCTTATTTTATTAATGTGGAAAGTCCTATTTTATAGATAATTGGTACTTAGAACATGTACCAATTGTACAAGTTTAATTAGCTAAGAGTATTAGAGCAGCTGGGACAAATCGCGATGCGAACGTGGCGAAGCCACT
>JBKGYG010000022.1:0-24899 GCA_046546235.1 Eubacteriales bacterium
TTTGCGATTGTAATTGACTAATACTTATTATATTTTTAAATGCTGTTTCACTAAGTCCAATTAGTCCATAAATATCAGGCAATTTAGTTACTGGATTATATGGTAATTGTTTAGTTATATCCTCCCCAGTAATTTCATTATATAATTTAAAACTATCATGACGTTTCATAAAATTTCTCTCTATCCTATAAGCCTTATTATTCTCCTCAAAAATTAGTGTTCCTTCATATCCTTCTTTCATATTCCAAGGTAAATATTTATCATAAACCTCTGTATATTTCTTTGTTTTAATATAAGGTTTAAAAAACCCAAAGAGCATACCTTGAATAAATTGATGTACTGTTGATTTCCCTGCTTCATTATCACCATAAACAATATTTAAACCTTCCCCAAAATTAATTTTATAATTGTTAAATTTGCCAAATCCTCTTATATGCAAGTCTCTAATTAACATGCTCTCACCTTCTCATCTAATAACGCTTCTAATCCATAATACAAGGCTTCCATCATTTGTTCATCCTCTTCAGCTTTATCAATAAGTTCACCTATATATTTACCAATTATATTTTCTTCATTTTCTTTTAATAGTCTTTCCAAGTTATAACTGGGTTTTGTCTTATCTATTAACTCTACATAATATTCATTTTCTTTAAGATATTTTTCTATACTTACAGTGTCAAAATTAATATTCGGATCATGATAACCTTTTAATATTATTCTAAACAAATCTTCTTTATTCTCCCCATTTAGTATATTTAATGCATTTTCTTTTAAACTTTCATTATTAACATCTTCGTCAATTTCCATAGATAAAATATTAAATTTTCTACAAGAAAATGGAATAAACTTAAACTCCTTTTTCCCATCTTCTACCTCTCCATAAACAAATCCATGAGATCCTTCCTCTGAGAAATCAAGAGGTTCTAAGCTCCCAGAATATGCTATATTAGGGGCTATAAATTCATGTTTATGGATATGTCCAAGGGCTACATAATCAACGTCTTTTTCTAACAAAGATTTTTTTGATATGGGAAGATAATTAGACTTTTGACCTATTTCCCCATGAGCTAAAATAATATTAATTTTATCCTCATTAATTATTTTTATCTTATCAACTAAAGGTTCTTGTATCATTTTGCTATCCCAACTATGCCCATAAATACATGTATTAAGCTCTGCAATCTCTATAATATTGCTACCCTTGTCCATTATATATACATTATCAGACCAATCGACCCAATTATAAATAGAATTTGATATTAAAGGGTCATGATTTCCGGCTACTATAATAATTTTGGTATCTATTATTTTAGACAATTTATAACTAATCTCTTTTATCTCACCAATTGTAACTGACTTTTCTTCAAATAAATCCCCTGCAATTAATAATAAATCAATTTTATTTTGTTCTATAAAATCTAACAGTCTATAAAAAGTCTCCTTTAATTCTGATCTTCTCTGAGCAGCAAAACTACCAAAGCTAGATTTACTAAAATGTGTCCCTATATGTACATCAGCTATATGAATAAATTTCATATCAACACCTCCCATTCATTCTCGAACATATATTCTATTGTATCAAATATTTTCTAATAAGAAAAGTGGCTTTTAAGCCACTTCAGATTGTAGACAAAGTATTTAATCAGATACTAGTAGAGAAAAATATATACAAATAAGAGATTTTTAAAGATTTGATTAGAAAAAATTAGTGAGTGGAAATAGTTATTCCGTTAAGAACCTTGAGTGTTTGACCAACGGGAGTTCTCAAGGTTTAGGAATAACTATTGGAACGAACTTAGTTTTTCTTCAAATATTTAATTGAACGTTTTGTATATATTTTTTTCTGCGGAAAATTCCTGTAATTAAGTTTGTCGACATTCTGAAGTGGCTTTTAAGCCACTTTATTCATCTCCAAAACTTACCCCTACACTTTTCCCTGTATCTATTAATGGAAAATCATTAGGTACTAATTTAAGTTTTCCAGCCACTTCCTCTATAGGTTTATTAATCACCTTATTATTTACCAAAGAAATTGTTTGACCAAACTCTTTATCAGAAATTAATTTTGCAGAAAAAGCTCCAAATTTAGTAGCTAAAACTCTATCATAAGGTGTTGGAGACCCTCCTCTTTGCTGGTGCCCGGGAATAGTTACTCTTGTTTCAAAACCAAGATTTTTTGATATTTCATCAGCTATTCTATAAGAAACTGATGGATATTTCATGTTTTTCCTCATTTGTTTGAATTCTTTTTTTGACAACATAGATTCTTCTATTGATATTGCACCTTCTGCTACTGCTAGGATGGAAAAGTTTTTACCATTATCATATCTTTTCTTAATTGCTTTAAGTACCCCATCCATGGAATATGGAACCTCAGGGATAAGAATAACATCTGCTCCTCCTGCAAGTCCAGCATATAATGTTAACCACCCCGCTTTATGTCCCATTAACTCAACAATCATAACTCTATCATGAGAATCAGCCGTTGTATGTATTCTATCAATAACTTCAGTAGCAATATTAACAGCACTGTGAAATCCAAAAGATATATCCGTTCCCCATATATCATTATCAATTGTTTTAGGTAAAGCAATTACATTTAATCCTTCTTCTCTTAGTAGATTTGTATTTTTATGCGTTCCATTCCCACCTAATGTAACTATACAATCCAACATCAATTTTTCATAAGTATCTACCATAGCCTTTACTTTATTAAAACCGCTTTCTATCTTTCTCATCTTTTTAAAAGGTGTTCTTGCAGTTCCCAAGATAGTTCCACCTCTTGTTAATATTCCTGAAAAATCTTCTGGCTTCATAATCCTATAATTTTCAAACATTAAGCCCTTAAATCCATCTTTTATACCAATAATCTCTACATCAAATTTGTTATAAGAAGCTTTTGCAACTGCTCTTATTGCAGCATTAAGACCTGGACAATCTCCTCCACTAGTTAAAATTCCTATTCTTTTCATTTAAATCCTCCTTGTTTTTGAAATAACCATTTTTTAAACTTGTCCATAAGATTATTAAAGTCATTATTATCCTCATATTCGATTTTAATGTATGGCTTGTCGTTTATATATATTTTTTTAAGTTGGATATCATCTGATAATTCCATATTTATTTTTATAGTTGATTCTTTAATATTAATGACTTTTTTTATTAACTGTGAGAACTTTAATTCTCCATACTCTATATCATAAATATCCAAAAATATAATATTATTATCAATACTATAATTATAAGAAAAAACCACTGGGTACTTAATGTTCAAAATTTTTACTATAATATAAACTTTTCCCCTGTCTTGAATAAAATTTATATTATCAATGTTTATAAACCAAGGCATTGCTTCTTCAAACAAGTTTTTATTCGACATAATATAATTATTTATAATATTATCTGTTAAAAAATTATCTTTTTTTAAAAATTGTTGTACTTGTATTGCTTGGTTTTTTTTATTCACATAATCATTATTATATATATGTCCATATATTATTATATTTAAAAAACCAATAATAATAAAAGTACAAATATATCCTATCACCTTAATAACATACTTATTCAATTATCTGCCTCCATATATTGAAGGCTTTCAATAAAAAAGGGTATTATAATGTATGAAAGCCTAGATATTTATCACAATTATTATACCCTTCACTCTAGTTCGCAATTCAATAAAATAATTTTAATTTTGAAGTGTAATATAAAATGGTAAGTCATTAAAAAGATTTATCGCTTCATCTTTAGTATAGAGTTTATCCAAAAAACTATATGAAACAGTATAGACAAATTCTTCACCATCCGCGGTCATTAAAGCTATATAATCATTGGCAAAAGAAGCATATTCTAATTGATTGTAATTTTTATTTTCAATAAGTCCTTCCGAATATAAATTTTCGATTATATTCAACCTATCATTATAGGAAAGAAGAATTATATTAGAACTATCTGGTATATTATTAGGTAGCAATTTTACATTAATCTCTGGATATTTATCATTAAATTCTTTAATATCATTTATATCTACTTCTAAAACTTTCCATTTTCCTTCTTGTTTTTCCATTATAAAATTTAAGAAAGTTTGATATCTATACCCATGAGAGGCTATTACATAAGCATTTTTATTATCTGATACTAAATATCTAATAAATACTTTGTCAGTTTCCCAATAATCAGCAAGCACATCTTCAATTAACTCTCTGTCTTTATTCCCTCTTTTTAAAAATTCTTTTTCACCAACCTCAAAGTCCTGCTTTTTATAAGTATTGTTATATTGATAATCACTAATAATCTCATATTCTTCTTCACCATAGAAAATCATCACTTTATGACTATTCACAAAATGTGCAAGTACAAATTTTTCTTTACTTTCATCATATACTAATCCTGTTCTTTGTATAAAGTTATCTGATACTGGTAAATTATAAAAATCTTTAAGAAATTCCACTGTAATAAACTGCTCTCTCTCAGCATCATAAGGCTTGTTCCCATAGCGCAAAAAAGGTTTTTTAGCAACTTGTTTTTCATATAAATTAATAGTGTTAAATATAGCTTTAGAACTTTTTATACGTTGTTCTGCTAAAAAATTTGCTTTTATATTATATACTTCTTCTTTATCAAGTCCATTTAGATAAGGTTTGTATTCTTTAAAAATTTCTTCTACTTTTTCATCTTCAAGAATTACAAATAATTTTTCGAACAATGCCTTGTCTTTAATAAAATCCTCTAAAAATAATTGAATATCCTTTTCTTCAATATCTCTAGATTCTATAATACCATAAATTAATTTGTAGTCAGAATCATCTAATTGACTATAGTACAATAATATTTCTTTATTATAATTAGTTATAAAACTGTTGAATAGCTTCTCAACCATTTCTTCGTTAATTCTAAATACTAACTCAACCTTATCTTCAAGATTATTAATTCTCTTTATATCAACAAATGATGGAATATTTAATTCTTCTCTAGTTATAGATACATATTCTATTTCATTTAAATGCTTTTCAAACTTTTTTTGAAACATTGGCAAAGGAATATTCCACTTACCCCAGGTTAATCCATTGGGTTTAATTACTATAGTATTATCAATAGCTTTAAACTCCACCTTTACATTTAAGGGTATGGGTATTGATTTATACATTCCATTTATACTTATAGTCTTATCTTTTATGTTAAATTGCACACTTTCAACTCCTAAAGGTTTTTCTCTATCAAAATAAATATCTTTTAATCTTGCATTAATCGAGTCTTCATCTAAAATTATTTTTAACTCTATATTATCTTCCACTTTTATCTGTTCTCTTGATATTCTTTTAGATGAAGCTTCAACAATATCAAATTGACTATAATACGTATAAACTAAAATTCCACAAAAAAACAAAACTATAATGCTTATAGTTATTAATAGTGTTTTTAATATATTTTTTTTCCAGTTGTTATTATTATTCGCTTTTATTCTTTTAGAATGTTTGATATCCATTTGTTACGCCCCTCCTTTATCAAACAAATTTTTAAAAATAAAATCACTAAAAATCTAAATTATTAACAGTCCTAGGAAAAGAAATAACATCTCTAATATTACTCATTCCAGTAATATACATTATAGCCCTTTCAAATCCTAATCCAAATCCTGCATGTCTAGTAGTTCCGTATTTTCTCAAATCAAGATACCACCAATAATCTTCTTGCTCTAACCCAAGCTCTTTCATCCGATCTTTTAATACATCTAATCGTTCTTCCCTTTGACTACCCCCAATAATTTCTCCAACACCTGGAACTAATAAATCCATCGCTGCAACTGTTTTATTATCATCATTAAGACGCATATAAAATGCTTTTATATCTTTTGGATAATTTGTTACAAATAGAGGTTTTTTAAATATTTCTTCAGTCAAATAACGTTCATGCTCCGTTTGAAGATCATTTCCCCACTCTACTGAATATTCAAATGAAGTATCACTATTTTTTAATATTTCTATAGCTTCTGTATACGTAATTTGTTCAAAGTTTGAATCCTTTACATTCTTTAGCCTCTCTATTAGCCCTTTATCGATAAATCTATTAAAGAAATCAATTTCTTCTGGTGCCTTTTCCATAATAAAATTAATAATATACTTAATCATCTCTTCTGCTAACTGCATATCATCTTGCAAATCAGCAAATGCAATTTCAGGTTCAATCATCCAGAACTCTGCAGCATGTCTTGGCGTGTTAGAATTTTCTGCTCTAAAAGTAGGCCCAAAAGTATACACCTTATTAAAAGCCATAGCATAAGTCTCTACATTTAATTGGCCACTTACCGTTAAATTAGATTCTTTACTAAAAAAATCTTTTGAGTAATCGATTTTTCCTTCTTCATTTTTAGGTATATTATTATAATTAAGTGTACTAACTTGAAACATTTCTCCTGCACCCTCTGCGTCACTTCCTGTTATGATAGGTGTCTGAACATAAACAAAACCTTTTTCTTGAAAAAATTGGTGTATTGCATAAGCTAATATTGAACGCACTCTAAAAACAGCAGAAAAAGTATTAGTCCTAGGGCGTAAATGTGCAATTGTTCTTAAAAACTCAAAACTATGTCTTTTCTTCTGTAATGGGTAATCAGATAATGATACACCTTCTACTTCTACAATATCTGCTTGTATTTCAAATGGTTGTTTAGCATTTGGTGTATCCACAAGAGTTCCCGTGATAACTACTGAAGATCCAACAGAAAGCTTTGAAACTTCTTTAAAATTATCTAATTTATCTTGATATACTATTTGTAAACTGTTAAAAGATGTTCCATCATTTATTACTAAAAAGCCAAAAGCTTTTGATGCTCTAACACTTCTAATCCAACCAGCTACTGTTATAGTTTTATTTATATAATCTGCCTTGTTTTTATACAAATCCCTTATGTTTATATAACTCAACTTCTTCACTCCTTTTATAAATCATCCATTCATTATTATATCAATAAACCTTTCAAATTTATATAGCTTTAAATATATTTATTCAAAAACATAGCTTTTCTACATTATTGGCAGTATATTTGATATTTATTATAAAAATATTTTAATAAAATTATTAATTTTATCTTCTTGTGGTATACTTATAAAAGAAATTCGTTTAAGAAAGGAAGATTTGATTATATGGATGAAAGAATTAAGACCTTAGCTAAGAATCTTGTAAACTATTCGATAAATGTTCAAAAAGGTGAAAAAGTATTAATACACCACACTGGTTCCTCAACAAATTTACTTGCTAAAGAATTAATACAAGAAGTTTATAATGCTGGTGGAATACCTTTTGTTGAAACATCCAATAGAAGACTACAAAGAGAGTTAATGCTAAAAGCCACAAAAGAACAATACGATTTGATGGCAAAAACAGATGCTTTACTAATGGAAAACATGGATTGTTATATAGGCGTTCGTGGAGATGATAATGTTTCTGAATTAGGAGATGTCCCTTCAGAACAACGAAATCTTTACGACACTTATTACCTAACACCTGTTCATCATAATATTAGAGTACCAAAAACAAAATGGGTTGTATTAAGATACCCTAACAATGCTATGTCTCAGTTAGCTAATATGAGTTTAGACGCTTTTGAGGAATTCTATTTTAATGTTTGTAATCTAGATTATTCAAAAATGTCTAAAGCTATGGATGCTCTTGTTAGTTTAATGGAGAAAACTGACAAAGTGGAAATTAAAGGCCCAGACACTACTGACTTAAGTTTTTCAATAAAAAATATACCTGTTATAAAATGTGCTGGTAATATGAACATCCCTGATGGTGAAGTGTTTACAGCTCCAGTTAAAGAGTCTGTTAATGGTGTTTTAAGTTATAATACTCCTGCTATATATCAAGGCTTTACTTATGAAAATATTACTTTAGAGTTTGAAAATGGCAAGATTATAAATGCAACTGCTAATGATACAGAACGAATTAATAAAGTATTTGATATTGACGAAGGTGCTAGATATGTAGGCGAATTTGCAATTGGTGTTAACCCTTATATTTTAACTCCAATGAAAGACACTTTGTTTGATGAAAAAATAATGGGAAGTTTTCATTTTACTCCTGGCAACTGTTATCAAGAAGCTCCTAATGGTAATAAATCAGCCATCCACTGGGATCTAGTTTGTATCCAAAGAGCTGAGTATGGTGGCGGAGAAATATATTTTGATGGAACATTAATCAGAAAAGATGGAAAGTTTGTAATCCCTGAATTAGAGTCTCTTAATCCAGAAAATCTTAAATAGAGAATTATTATAGGGCGCATTATTATGCGCCCTCTTTTTTATTCGAATATTTTAGTTTTATACCTTTCTAAGGCTGATAACAAAGGCATTCCTAGCCCATAGCAAGCTATAGTTTGTCCTAATGCTACCCCCCCCATATACGATAATATAATTCCGTTAAATTCAAGCACATCAAATTTACCATAATAAATAAGTGCTCCAACTATAATAGCATTAACTACAATAGGCGGTATTGGTACTAAATATTTGTTTTTTATCCTAAATGACCAGTATGATGCTATTAAAGTAGCAAGGGTTCCAAATACAATATCAATCATACCATAAGGGCTAATAAAAGCATTTGATAATAAACAACCAATTGTTAAGCCCGGTATAGCTGCAGGTGTAAAAAAAGGAAGTATAGCTAATGCTTCAGCCACCCTTACCTGAATATAATTTGTTCCAAATGTTGCAAAAGGCAATGTAAAAACAACATAAATTGCTGCTATAAGTGCAGCTTGAGTTAAATAACGTGTTCCTTTTTCCATATTTAATTCCTCCCGTAGTTTTGTTTTTAGTCAGGATGGTTTCGAACTGACCTTTACAATCAAACATATGTATTATACCGTTATTATACTACTTATTCAACTATTTAATAATAAAAACTACAAAACAACAAGACTTTTAATATTATTTTGAGTCATAGACGTTTACCCTATAAAATGGTATAATATTTTTAGAAAACAATCTAACAGGAGGGTCTTCATGAAAAAATTTAAAGCAACTAGTTATAGTAAATCTAAGTCAAGAAAGAAAAAAAACTATATCAAAACTCCAAAAAAGTTATTAAGCAATTTAAGTATTAGAAACAAATTAATTTTTACTTTAATCTTGTTATGTTCTATTCCCTTAATATTGACTTCGATATTTATTTATAATAATGCTGAAAGAAGTGTTGAAGAAAAAGTTGGGTTATATTCTAGAAAAATGGTCGAACAAATTGTTGTAAATTTAGACTCTAAATTTAGTGAATTAGAATCTATATCAACAATGATTAATTCCAATAACGATATACTTAAAATACTAGAAAAGGAAAAATATGAAAGCTCCTCAGATGAATTAAATGATGTTAAAATAATAAAACGCACAATGTCTTCTGTCAATTCTACAAATAATAATATAAAAGGTATATATATATATACAAGCAACGATGTGACATATGGTTCTGGAGTTGATCTAAGTATTTTAGATAATGATATTAATAAAGAAGATATAAGGAATCAATTCAAAGAAATTGCTAAAGAATCTGATGGAAAACCTGTTTGGATTACAGGGTTTAATGATTCTTATGATTATATAATCTTAGCTAGACCACTGTATAATCCTACAACAAATAATTACTTAGGTGTTTTAACTATCTTCTTAGATAATAAAGAAATCCAATCTATTTTAGAAAGAACAGATATGGATAAAACATCAGATATACTGTTATTAAATGAAAATGGCAAAACAATTACCCATTTAGATGAAGATAGATTAGGAACTGAATTTACAGATGAATACATAGATGTTATATATAATGATGATTCTTATGATACCTTAACTGATTCAAGTTATGTTGTTAGTTACGGCACAACACAAAACAAGTGGAAGATTGTCACTAAAGAGTCTAAATCTTTTTTAATGAAAGAAATGGATAACATTAAAACAAATACTGTTATAGGAGTTCTTATTAGCGTTATATTTTCTATTTTTTTAGGAATCATTATTGCATTTAGTATATCTAAACCTTTAAGAAGAATTATGAAGTTAATGGGTCAAGTTGAACAAGGCGATTTAACCATTTCTTGTGATATTAAGGGTAAAAATGAAATTGGTCGATTATCTAGTTCCTTTAATAAAATGATTGAAAACGTTCGTCATTTAATAATGCAATCAAATAATGTAACTACAGAAGTAGAAAAAAATACAACTATCATAAATCAGTCCTCTAAAGAATCTGCCGCTGCAGCAAGCCAAGTTACTCAAGCAATAACTGAACTTGCAGAAGGTTCAAGTGAACAAGCTAAGCAAGCGGAAAACACAACTGAATTAATGAATAGTTTAGCTAATAATATTAACCAGGTAATTAAAAGAATAAAGAATATTATGGATAGCATTGAGCAAACTCAAATTTCAAGAGAACAAGCCACTAATACAATAACTATATTAAATGAAAAAACAAATATTGCTGTACAATCAACTAATGATATTAATGATGAGATTAATAAATTATATGATGAAACTAAAGAAATTATTAGCGTAGTTAATGTAATCGCTAGCATCAGTGAACAAACTAATCTCCTCGCATTAAATGCAGCTATTGAAGCAGCACGAGCTGGTGAGGCAGGGAAAGGTTTTGCTGTAGTCGCAGATGAAATTCGCAAGCTAGCTATGCAAACAAAAGATGCAACCGAAATGATAAGCAAAATCATATCTACTATACAAAACAAAACAAAAAGAACAGTAGCCATTGCGCAATCCTCTGATAAGATTTTTGAAGAACAAAAAAGTATGGTTCATCAAACAAATACTGCATTTAATGAAATGTCAGAATTTATGCAAAAAGTTATAAATCAAATTGAAGATATAAATATGATGATCAAAGATATAGAACAGCATAAAAATCAATCTGTTGATGCTATGAGTAATATATCTGCTATTGTTGAAGAAGCCTCATCTTCTATAGAGGAAGTTACGGCAACTAGCGAAGAACAAACTAGTTCAGCAGAACAACTAGCAACATTATCAAATAATCTAAGTGAAGTAATTGAAGAATTAAAAAAATCTATATCTCAATTTAAAATTTAATTTTTCATATATTTTTCTAATCCTATATTCTTTACTAGTTTATTCTCATCTGTGTTTACAAAAGGGCCTCGAATAATTCGAGACCCTTCATTTTATAAGTGTTTTTATTGTAAAATATTACTAATTAAAACAGCTGCTTCTTCTCTTGTAATAGCATCGTTCCCTTTAATTGTACCATCTGGATATCCCTCAATTATCTCTGTACTAATTAAATAATTTACCCATGATTTTGCCCAACTAGGTATTGTATGAGAATCTACATATCTCTGTTCTTCTATATTATTTGCTACATTTTCAGAAGTTAATGACCTAGCTATAATAGTAAATGCTTCTGCTCTAGTAATAGGGTCATTTGCATTAACTAAAATCTTATCACTTGTAATTGTACCTTCTAAAACATCTTCTTCATAAGCCGTATAAATATAAGGTTTCACCCAGTTTGGTAATTGATCCCAATCATCGAACTTGCTAACTTTACCTTCTAGAATTTCATCTTTATATAGTGCATTAACTAACAATGTTATAAATTCTCCTCTTGTAATTTCATTCTTTGGATTAAAATAATATTCTTTTTGAGAAGAATTATAAACCCCATTAATTATACCTTTTGTTATAAGTCTATTTATTACATCCTTAGACCATCTTTTATCAATGTCTTCCATTATAGTTAGCCCTTCATTATAAATAAGTGCATATTCTCTATAATGGTTTAAATTAGCGATAATAGTACTATCTGATGTAATCTTACTCCCTACATAATCCCATTCTTCTAACTGGTTATCATAACCATAAATAGCAAGTTTTCTTGCATCCTTTACTTCCATAGAATTGTAACGTAATTCTAATTGCACATCCTTACCATAATCCCCTTCACCCACTTCTATATCATAGATATCACTTATAAAAGTCATATTTGCTTGATTCTTTATATTTTCTTTAAGTTCCCTTGATACTTTTAAATTATAATCATAATTTAATGTTTCTTCTGGAATCTGGAGTATCATTTCTTGATCTACTTTTACTTTAGCTGGTCGATTGTATCTTAAACTTGACTCTATTAATACACCCTCTTTTTTATTGCCTGAAATGTCTTCCCATATGAGTTCCACTTGATCCTGTGTCTCATTATTATCATTTACTATTTTCCCATCATAAATTATCTCTTGTATTTCTTCTTCTTCAAATTCTAGAGAAATAGCATCTTCAAATGAATAATTATCAGCAATATTATATTGGGCTAATACAATTGCCTTTCCTCCTTGATAAGCTTTTAGTATGCCAGTTTCATCTATCTCACTTATTTCTTGTCCTTGAAGTAATGACCATTCAACTTGAGAATTGTTCAACTCAACTTCTGTACCATCTTCATCTTTACCAACTAATTTCAAGTCAATGCTTTCAGAGCTCTTTATAACTTCTTCAATCGATAGTTCTGATTTTATGCGTACATCTACAATGCTATCGACTAAGTCATTACTAACTTCTGCAATATAACTATTCTTATTTCCTACAATATCTATCGCTTCAATCTCAACTGTTTTATATAAAACATCATCCATTAGTATGCTAGCATCAAAAGTTCCATCCCCATTTACTTTAATCAATTCACCATTTACTTTAACTCTAGAACCACTATCAGTAACTCCTGACACTATAATTTCACCGTCATTAGAGCTGTCTGATACTTCTGGGGAGTTAATCATTAAGTTTGGTGCTGTCTCATCTACTATAACTTGTAAGTTAGATTTAGTTGTATCACCGTTGCTGTTAACTGATGCACTAACTATCTTATGCACACCTTCTTCTAAATTATTCAAAGGATAAGTAAATCTTTTGCCTTCTGTTGTTGTGACATATTCATCATTTAGATAAATCGATGTAGTAACATATTGATCAGAAGTAAATTCTACGTCCATTGTACCATTATTAGTATAAATTGTTGGCTTACCTTGCTCATCTTTTTTACTTACTAATGTATCATTTGATAAAAGACTTAATTCTGTTTCTGCAGGTATTGGTTCTGGTAAATATTCCAAATTGGATTCAACTTCATTACTATGATACATATAAGTATTTTCATTTTTCTCTATCTCTCTATATGATGAAACAGCTATTTTATAATTTTCATCTACTTGTAAACCATTTTTTTCACCATCTAATTCAGCTATCCCACCTATATTAACACTAGTTTTATTAGCATCAACATATAAAGGTGTTAACCCTTCTATTGGCATACTATTTTCATCCAAAACTTTTATACTATATCCCGTTATATCAGAACTACCAGGAGCTTCCCAATTTCCTTTAATTATTCCATTTCCAATTGCCTCTAACTTAACTTTTTCTACACTATCAGGTTCATAAGGAGAAGTATAGGTAAATGAATTAGAATAATCACTGTTATATCCCACTGGTTCACCATTTTCGAGCTCTGTATTTAATTCTGCTCTCACATAATAATCTCCACTTGCTATGCCCTCTGGCAAATTAACAGTAACAGAGTTATCATTTAGATTCACGTCTGTAGCAATTTGATAACCTGCATCATCAATATTATCTTGTGTTAAATAAAGATCCATTACACTATCTTCTGAATTAGATGTCATATAATCAATTTTAATTTTATCTTGACCAACAACTGAAGTAGATAAGCTATCTATATTTGCATTCATTTTAACATCATTTAAGTAAACATTTGGTAAGTCTTTATCTGATTCAATACTCCAAGTACCATTAATAGGCTCGATTATTGAAATATACATATAGTTCTTTCCATTATATTCATTTAATAAATAATTCTCATTTTCTACTAATTTTACTTCTTGACCATCTGGATCTTTCAATGTAATATTAGGTGCTTCACCTTCATATTCAAGTTCAATTAATGCTGCATCTTGATCATAAATATCTAAATCAAAGGTGGTTTTTTCAGAATTTGCAATAATAATTGGTTTATGATTTTCCGTTGATGCAAAAGCACTATTATTTGAACTTCCAACCCTCTTAATATTAGTACCATATAGCATTACATTAGATTCACCATCTTCATCAATTTGAAAAGACTTATCCATTGCAATAGGCCCATTAATATCTTGTTCTAATGAAGCAAGTTTAAAATCAACATCTTTACCCCATATATATTTAACTCCTACATCCAATCCTAAGACGGTTGCCATACCATAAACATTTTCTGTGCCTGCTCCTACCTGCAATGATGCTATTTTTGACCCCCCAACAAACCGTACTTTATCAGGTATACTTGCTGATACTTTCCCATGTAGATGAAAAGGTGGATTCCCTAAAATGATCGAAACATCGCCTTTTAAAATTCCATCTAAAATATTTAACTTGCCTCTTCCTTTTACAGACCAAGGGTCTGACCATTGTGCTTTTAACAATACTTCTTCTAAAATTTCAAACTTCGTACCAGCTAGATCAAGTCCTCCCTTAATACTAAACCCTTCCATAGATGCTCTAATTTCAATAGGGTCTGCCTTAAAAAGCTTAACTGCATCAATCCCCGCTATAAAAACAATTTCCATCGGTGATTCATGTTCTCCCTCTAACATAAGACTAGAAAGATTACTAAAACCTCCTCCAAGTTTTGTTATATAGACAACTGGTATGGGCGGTATAATAGGTATCCCCGGTTCATAACCACCATAAATAATTAGTTCATCTAAGAACAAATTATTTGTCGCTGGATTCTCAACCAACCCGATTGTTACTCCAAATTCAATGACTTTTATAGCTGCATCTAACGACATCTTATATTCATTATCAAAAGTATTAACTGCTAAAGAAGCTTCTGTGCCAAAATCCATCCCTATTGGCAGAAAATCTGTTCCCAACTTGAATTCTGTTTCAAAATCAGCACCCAAAAACTTAAACTCTTCATCTTTATCTGATTCGAAACCATATAATACATTATTAACTTCAGCACCTAGTCCTACTGAATAATCATCCTTATTTGGTTTATCATCTTCTTTTGCTGATTTTTTATCTGCTTCGTATTTATCTTCTTTTAGAAAACTAAGTTCCATTTCACCACCAAAGCTTATACCACGATCTTCTCCTGTAGTTAATATAATATTTCTAAGCTTTATAGGCATATCAAATAATTCAATAGCAGCAACACCATATCCTAATAAGTCAACCTCTACTCCTTCTACTTCTTCATCTTCTTCGTACCCTATTTCCAACCCTTCTTTTAATTCGATTTCAAAACCCCATCTCCAAACAGTTAAATCATTAGGTAGCCTTAGTTTCCCATTTCCTTCTATGTAAACTTCGTCATCTTTTTCAGTAATAACCAAAGGGTCATCACTATCATAATTTAATAAATTATTAAATGATATTCTCTCATTAGAAGTAGATGTTCCTTCATAAACGCCATTAGATTTCTCCATCATTTTTCCACGTATTTCTAATACTACTTCCTCTTCCTTATCTAACTCATCTATAAGAATATCTAATTCTTCTTCAGTATTAAGTTTTTCAATTCTATAGAGATCATCATATCCTTCACTATTTTTAACAATTGCAAATAACCCGTATTTCTTTTGACTATACTTTTTATCCTCTGTACCTTCTATCTTAGTTAAGAAGGTATAATCATTAATAAGCTCCGAATCAGAATCTATTATAAGTGTGTATTGACCTGTTTCAATTGGGACTGCCTCATCTAAGTTTACTGTAATCGTATCATCCACGACAAATATATCATCTTTAGGAATTGCAACCTTGTTTTCAGATCCAGTCTTTTGCAAAAGCATACGCCAATTAGATTTATCTTTCATAACTTCAAAACCTGTGCCTTCTATCTTAATACTTTTTATTTCATCATGAATGTACAATTTCGAAGGCGTTAACTGTTGATACCTTATATCTGGTGGATCCGACTTAATACCGGGTACTATTATGTATGAACTTATATCTTGATTCACTTGTCCATGTTTTAAGGCAACTGAAATTTCTTTAGCAATATATTCATTTGAAACATCTGATCTTACATTCCATTCATAAGTATAAGTTTCACCTGAAATAATAGGCTCCGCTTGAATCACTTTATCCCCATCAATAGTTTCCATAGATTCTGGTAATATAAGTTCTAATGACATATCATTTATTGTTTCAGAATTTTCAAGGCTATTATCAATTTCTACACCAATTGTAAAATCTTCATATCCAGTATTCGTTTCATTAATATTTAATTGATCGGGTGCATTCATTGTTGTGTTGTAATTATTATTCTCATCTAAGGTTCCAGTAAAATCACCAAGCCCATAATAAGTTTCGATTTCTATTGATCTTTTTGGTTTTACCTCTCTAGGTTCCCAATATAAAGCAACTGCACTATCCGAGTAGTCGTATCTATTCGTCGATTTTGTGAAATTAAGTGTTTCATCAACCTGGTAATCCCATTTTGTTTCAGATAAAGAAGCCCAATGCCCTATAATCATTTCACTGGGCTTTGTGTTGCCCCAACCACTTAAAAGTCCATAAGCAACCATATCTGGACGAAATATATCCGTTACTGACCTCCAATAATCAGGAACATCCTCACCTATCAAATGAGTTTCTTTATTTATATAGTCATTCTCTCCCGATAACTGAATATAGCTACTATCACTACTACCGAGCATAGTATCAAGTAAAATCCTAGAACCTATTGTATGTGCTTTACTACCTTTGTTAGCAATAATATATGTTACTTTTACATTTCCAACATTTGGACTCTCAACATCCTCTACAAGCTCTAATTTTTGTGTTATTTCTATATCTCCTACTTTCCAAGTCGACTCTACTCTATTTTTTTTAGATATAGGCTTTTGGGTGAAATAACCTCCTTTATTCATAAAATCATAACTATTTCCATAAATATAATCTTCACCATCAATTCTAAATGTAGTAAAAGATGTGTCAGGTTTTTCGTGTTCAAATAATAAATTTTCTCTTTCATCACCCTTTTTCATAGGTGTCCCCTCAACTGTCTTAACACTAAATCTTCCATTTTGAGTATTAACTGAAAATGAAATAAAATCATTAGCAGTAATTAGTTTTTCAGGGACAGTAGAATAAACAGCCATATTTTCAAACATTATAGTTATAAGTATAAGTGACAGTGCTAAAGAAATTACTCTTTTTATCATAGTTAGTCCTCCTGAAGTTAATATTTTAAAATTATTGAACCTTGTCTATAAATACTCTAATCAATTGTCCGTTTCTTTCTTGATCTTGAATAAAAAAAGTATACCACCCTGTTTCTGGCGCATTATATATATTCTCATCAAGATAATGTGTAGCCCTTTTCATATTTCCAAATGTTTTATACCCTTTTGAAGCTTTAATATCAACTACCCCTAAAGCACCTGTTATATTAAAAACTACTCTATTGTTATCTAAGATTACTCCTTCTTCAGATGGATATTCTCCATTAACAAAAGTATTCAAGCTATCTGATGTAATCACTTTTACAAGTCTTGTTTTTGTTGCTTTATTCCCCGCTCTATCTTCTACAGAATAAGTTACAATATAATCTCCTGCTAGATCTGTATTAATAGAATGTTCAATAGTTACTTGGTCATTTAGATTAACATCAATATTATCAGTTACAATATAATCATCTAACACTAAATCCTCTTCTTCCATTAATATAATAGTATCCCCTCGATGCAATTCTATCTTTGGAGCTTCTTTATCTATATTATTAACTTCTGCTTTCACAATAACTCTATTACCTACAACATCTTCTACAACAAAATGATATTCTCCATTTTCTGTGAACGTATAATGTTTTTTGTTATCATTATTGATAACATTTATCTCCTCATTAGCATCAATAGTAACTGTTACATCTTTATTAGTAATTTCTGTTTCACTATATTCAAGAGAAACCCTAGGCGGAGTTGTGTCAATATTATTAACTTCTGCAAGTAACTCTATTACATTCCCTGCTTTATCACTTACAGAAAAATTATACGTACCATTTTCGTAAAAATATTTATTTGCTTTCTGATTATTATTTAGTATCATTATTTCTTCATCAGATTCTACCGTAACTTCAACCACTTCCGTAGTCGCCTCTGTTGTGCTATAACTTAACCAAGCATCTGGTGGAGTACTATCAATCCAGTCAACAGTTGCTGTAATAGAATTTTTATTGCCTAAAGCATCTTCTACATACCAAGTAAATGAACCATTGTCAGTAAATCTATATTCTTTAGATCCTAAATTATTCGTAATCAAATAATCATTTTTATCTTCTACTTCTAGATAAGCCATAACCGGCTTATTGACTGTTGTTTCATAATTATATTCTACGTATAACTCTGGTGCTTCACGATCAATCCAATCTACTTCTAAAGGAACTTCATCTATGTTGCCCGCTGCATCCTCAACCAAAAAAACTACTTCTTCATTTTCTTCAAAAATATAAGTGTCATTATCACAGATTTCCCCTTCTTGAGTTTTTAATACAACCTCATTCCCTGATTCATCATCAAACTCAAAAGTCACATTCACATTATCTCTTGTAGGTTCAGTTGTACTAAATTCATAAGTATACTTGGGAGCATCAAGGTCAATCCAAGTTACTTCTGCTACTTCAGTAGCCTTATTTCCTGCCATATCTTCAAATTCAAAAGTAAAATCTCCATTCTCTAAAAATTCTCGATCTAATGACCCTTCATTATTAGTTACTATAATAGTATCCTTACTATTATCTTCGATTGCAATAGAAGCAATAACTGGTTGATTAGTTGGATTTTGTGTACTATATTCTATTGTAGCTGTTGGTTCTTCCCGATCAATATTATTTACTTCAATATCTAATGTATCCCTATTACCAAGAGAATCCTCCACAATTAATTCTTGAACTCCATTCTCGGTAAATTCTAGAGTATGACTGCCTTCATTGTTAATAATTGTATAATCCGATAGTTCATCCTTAATCTCAACATTAACAGTTACATTATTTTGAGTCCATTCTTCTTCACTATAGATAATATTTGATATATAAGGTGGTTCATTATCAAGAAAATCTACATAAGCATTCGTTACAGTTGTTAAGTGTGTATCTATATCTATTAATTCTATTTCCATTATTGTTTCATTTTCATTAACAAGATACTTTATTTCTTTTATATTACCATTATCATCATAAACTATATCATCTTCTAACAAAAAATTCTCTGGATACTGATGTATAGCCACTGTATCGTAGTCCATTACAGAAATTGT
The DNA here is from genome assembly GCA_046546235.1 of Eubacteriales bacterium. Taxonomy (GTDB): domain Bacteria; phylum Bacillota; class Clostridia; order Lachnospirales; family DSM-24629; genus JBKGYG01. Next base: position 19,332 of record JBKGYG010000022.1, read on the forward strand.
GACTTCAACATCTTCTTTTGTCCATTCAGTAGTAGAGTAGGTAATATCTGCGCGAGGCAAAGTATCATCAATATTCGTTACTACAACTTCACTTGTAGCTTCATTACCTGCTTCATCCATATATTCAAATTCAAAACTGCCATTTTCAGTAAATTCCTTTTCAAAAGATCCATTATTATTAGTTACAATTATAGGCTCATTTGCACTTAGAGTTGCAATAACTGGATCTGCAGTTCTTTTTTCTGTGCTTAAAGTTATTTCCCCAATGGGTGGTTCTCTATCTATCCAAGTAACTACAGCTTCAACTGATGATGTGTTGCCCACTGAATCCATCAACTCAAAGGTAAATTTCTCATCTGGTTTATCAAATAAATAAGTTGGTTCACCTGAATTATTTAAAATTGTTACAGACTCTCCATTATTATCATCTACATTGATAGTCCCAAGAACATTATCCCTAGTAGGAGTGTTTATATCATATTCCATAGTTCCTGTCGGTGGCTCTTTATCAATCCAATCAACAGTTATATCTAAATACTCTTCATTTCCTGCTTTATCCTCAAACGCAAATCTATAATCTCCATTTTCTTCAAAAGTATAACTTGTGGTATTAATATTGTTTAATTCCTCCTGAGAGGTATTATCATCAGTTAATTCAAGTGTCACTATAACGTCCTCATTTGTGAGTTCCCCTTTTTTATGACTATAGCTTGGTGTTGCTAAAGGGGGTTCTGTGTCTAATATAATGCTATCCTCTAAAATCTCACTCATATTATTAAGAGCATCCTTAAACTGAACTTCTACTGTATGAGTTCCATCCACATCTGGTAAGTCGATATTTGTTTGTCCTATGTAATTATTCCAATCAATCCAACTACCATCATTTATTTTATATCTATAATATATATCTGAATATTCATCTGTTGCACTTAGATCCATAGCTGTAGATACTTTATTGGTAATAGTATCGATTATATCTATATCTCCTGTAGGTGGTGTATTATCTAAGATAAAATAATCACTAGAATTTACTCTTTGATTACCGAACCTATCAACTGCTTTAATATGAAGATAATATTTTCCATCCCCTGAATTTAGCTCTAATCTCTCTCCTGATGTAAAAGCTTGAGTAATATTTTCTTCGGATTCTATTTCATTTTGAGACCATAAATAATAAGATTTTACATCTGTATTATCTTCATAGTCTTCAACTTCTACAGTTGAACTTACAGAACGTGCTGGGTTATTAGATCCATTAGTACCAATGCTAATATTTGGAGCAGTATTGTCTACCATAAATTCTGAGCTTGTAGTATAACTACTATTCCCTAAGCTATCTGTCGCTCTAATATGTAAATATATTTCTCCTGTTAAAGTATTAGGCGAAGTAATGTTAGTTTCTTCTGTTACTTTATTAACATCTGATAATGCCAACTCCCAATTTGCATCTTCAGTAGGTTTAATAGGATTATAACTCCAGATATATTCTACACTGTCAATGATTCCATTATCGGTTATTAACACGTTTGGACTATGGTTTTTTTCGCACTCCAATACTTCATTAGGCTCTATTTCAACTTGAGGTCCTGTATAGTCCAATATATATTTTTCTGATGATTTTATATTTTCATTCCCTGCATAATCTAAGGCTCTAACCTGAATATAATAGTCGCCTGAGTTATCAGAATTAAAAGTCCCATCTTGGTTGTAATTATTAACTGAAATGGTTTCGCCGTTATTTATAGACGTCCAGCTTTTTATTTCTATATCTCCTTCAGTACCAACTTTATAAATTCTATATTCAATATCTTTAACTGAGCTATGCTCATCTGTGGCGCTTATGCTGACATCATGACTTATATCTGATGACAAATTACCATCTGGTTCAAAATTAATTGTTGGTTCTAATTGATCAACCTTAACGCTCAACGGACTATCAAATGATATATTATTAGCTGAATCTATACTTTTAAAATGAAGGTAAAAAGTACCTGTGTTATAATTTGAAAATTTGCTGTCTGGTAATTCTATATATTTTTCAATCCCCGTAACAGCCGTTTCCCACCTAACATCATCTTTTGATGGAATATTAGATGAATCAGACCACATATATTCTGCACTAACAACTGACGTAAAATCATCAGTTATCTTATATCTGATATTATCATCTTCTGTTATTGAATATTTATAATTTGTAGGGACACTGCCATAAATATCTACTGTGGGTTTTTTAGAATCAATAATTATATCAGAATTAGTAGGTTTTGGTAAAATAGGTTCGTCCAAAAGATTCTCATATACATCTGTACTAGTAATATATTGCCAATTATTAATCCCTGTTACTTGCAAACCTTCAATTTGTTCATCATTTTCAGAAACCTTGTATCTATAGATAGCCGTATCGTTAGAAGGTTGATTATAATAACTTGCTGTTTGTCCATTAGATAAAGTTAGTTTTGTATTGCTTGGAACTGAAACAGGTTTATCAAAATATACTTTAATTTCACTTTCTTCATTAATCCCTATATTTTTAGATGTATCTCTGGTCGCATTTGATATTTCTATATTAGATACAACAGGTCTATCCTTGTTAACTTTTAAATCAGATTGCTGTTTTAAAGAATTGCTTTGTGAGTTATCAGGTAAAGATAAATTTGCTGGGTTTCCTGATAAATCTGTTATTAGATTTGCTACGTTAGATGACGACCAAATTTCAGTAGATAATATTCCTACATCATTTGAATTATTATGTTCTTCTTGCATAGTATACTCAAATGCTAATGTTTTAGATCCACTACCTGAATAATACTCTGCTATTGGCTTTGCCTCATCGCCTAAAGAGTCATCCCAATTATCCAAAGTAAATCCAATATCAGCAGTGTTATCAACTATTACTTTTTCATCAAACTCTACATAAATTGTTCCTGAATCCCCTATCCCTAAATGTGTATCATCTGTATAAACTCTACTAATCGCAGGTGATATCTCATCATAAATTTCAAATAAAGTTTGATCGACAATCATTTCAATTTCATGCATCATAATATCTTCAGAATCCATAACCATTCCAACCTTTATATATTTTGTTCCCTCTGGAACTTTAATATGCGCAATATGTATATCCATATAATTATTATTTGTATCTCTTTCCCACGCTGTCTCTTTGTGTCTTTTGAAGTCACTTGTTGTTGTTGTTGAATAATCTACAAAAGTATAAATAGAATCATCATCTGATTTTGCCTTTACATAAAAACGATAGTACATGTCTCCCTTATCAATAAGATCCCTAAGAGCACTTACATCATAAGTGGTGCTTATAGTATGCCTCTCCTTATCCACATCAACATATCCTATTCGTCCTTCTCCATCCCAAGTATCATCATAAAAACTATATTCACTAACTTCTTTTTCAGCTGAACTTGGTATTGCAACAATAAACATAATAGTTATAGTTCCTAAAATCATCCTAATTATGTTCTTCATATGTCTCTTCATGTCATTCCCTCCGTTTTCGTGTAGAGTTTTATTAATTAGTTTCTTTTCTAAATATATGGTTTTTTGATTGTTGTTACAATTAGTCGAATTTTATCATTTAATATTATTTTACCATGAATTAACTTTTTTTACACCAATTATTTATAAGCTCCTCTTAATTCGTTATATTTTTCTCTTATTAATGCTGCTTTTAATTGATATCTTTTATTTTTATAATAATATATTTACTAAATTATCAATTACAATTAAGGTTGTATAATTGGTACATGTTTTAGTTCCAATTGTCTGAAATTAGGACTTCAAATAGAAACTAACTAACTACTATCAGATATATTAAGAAGGTATTTGTTAGTATTTTAAAACAATGAATAACCAAAAGAGAGGTTTTTAACTATATTAAATCCATAACTTTAATATCCTTGACTATAATAGCTACAAATGCTATCTTATAAAAGAAATCTACAGAGTTGTTAAATTATGCATCTGAATCAAAGGAAGTTATATATAATTATCAATAACCATTTTAATACTAGGGTGATTCTATTATGGAAAAACTTGATGAAAATTTATATAAATATAATTTATTCAAAAAATTGCCGAAGGAACTTTTGCAAAATTATCTAAATGAAGGTGTACTAATAAAGAAAACATATCAACAAAACGAAATATTACACTTTGAAGGCGAAAAATGCACTCAGATTGAATTAATCTTAGAAGGTGAAATTGCTGTAGAGCGGATTGATGAATCAGGCAATCTATTAACAGTTGCTGTTTTTGGTCCAAACGATTTAATTGGTACTAACCTTGTATTCTCAAGCACTCATTTCTATCCTATGACTATAACAGCAAGAAAGGATACTTATGCTATAGTAATAAGCAAAAATATCCTTTTACAATTATGCAATAAATACCCTGAATTCTTACTTCAGTTTGTACAAATTATCTCTGATCATACTTTAATTATAGGTACAAAAGTAAAAAATCATATTAACCGTACAATAAAAGATAAAATAATCACATACATAAGAGAACAATACCTTCTTCAAAAATCTACTAAAATAAAACTGTCAATGACAAAAAAATCTCTAGCAGAATTAATGGGTATAAGTCGTACTTCATTATCTAGGGAATTGCAAAAAATGAAACAACAACACCTAATAGATTATGATATGAAATCAATAACAATTATAGATATTAACCTCATTAAATAATTCTAATTATCTTCTTCATATTTATGTGGTGCTGGAGCCTTCACAACAATTAATTCAAGAGTATCGTCATGAAAATTATTTACATTCATTTTTGTATTATATGGGATACTTATTAAAGTTCCCTTATCATATTCATGAATCTCTTGATCATCTAAACCTATTGATAATATCCCTCTTATAACATTCATATATACATTAGAATTTGAGTAATGTTGAGGTAAGCCTTCGTCTTTGTTAAATACCATATGAATATAATTCACATTATCGTCCATAATTAATTTTTCAACTGCTTTTTCATTTTTTGTGCTGTACTTATAAATTTTTTCAATCATAATTAACTCTCTCCTTTTTATTTATTCCAAATAATAGCATTAGTTGGACATTTACTTGCACTTCTCATAATTAATTCATTATATTTCATCCTGTTTTCTACTTCTTTTAATTTAGCTTTATCCTTTTCCATATAAAAAACTTCTGGAGTTATTTTAGTACATAACCCACAGCCTATGCAATATACCTCATTAATTGATAACTCTTCTGCACTTTTTTCTTCATTTGTTATTACTGTCTTTTTATCAATTATTTTATTCATAACCCAGCCATTATTACTATCAATATAACAGTCAAAATCCATCTTACAACCATAAATTCAGCCCCTAAAAACTTTGCTTCGTTAACTAACATAGGCACCTTAACAACTGCCCAAGTACTTAATATAATTACAATATTCAAAAAATCAATGTAAAGACATCCAATTATAGCAACTCCTTTCGTAATTTAAGTTAATTATAAATTAATTTGTATAAAAATGGAGTTACCATAGTAACACTAAAGTGATAAATATACGTGTACTTCTTTCCTT
>JBKGYG010000023.1:0-24830 GCA_046546235.1 Eubacteriales bacterium
TAATTAGTTTTTTAAAACTAACTATATATGTAAATTTTTATTATAAATGATTGTTAATTTTCTTCAAAAACACTGCCATTTGCTCTAATTCTTCCTCTGTTAAAGCTTCCTGTATTAGAATTATAAACTCTTCAATTACTTCCTCTTCAACTTTCAAAAGGTTTTTTCCTTTTTCAGTCAAATTCAAGAAGTAAACTCTACCATCTTCTGATGATTGATCCTTATTTATATATCCTTGCTCTATTAGAACTTTTACCATCGTGGATACAGATGGCCTTGTTACATTTAGCTGATTAGCTAAATCCGTAAATGTTGGTTTTTCTAAATCTTTAATTACTTCTAGATAATAAAAATGATTTATAGTTAATTTTGATATTTCTTCTTTTTTAAGCAATTGCTCTTTCTTTTTCTTGCCCTCATTTTCAAGATAATCATATAAGTTTTTAAGATATAATTGAACATTCATATTATTCACTTTCCCATTTAAGTTTATTTAAGGAAAGATTAACACTAAGAACAATCTCTGTCAATAGAAAAATAATACTTAGTTTGTTAAAACTAATTATTTACTATTATGATTTTCACCTCAATAATAAAATACGCACTAAATATTATAAGGCCATATCCTCTATTAAGATATGGCCTTATATAATTACTACTCTACATAATATGATAATACAAATACTGCTGGTGAATTCCAATATATTGTTATTTCATTTGTTGAGTAACTTGAAGTTTCATCTACATAACACTTAGCAGGTGGTAATCCTTCTAACTCTCTCAAAGCAAATGGGTCTTCAAGATTTTGATTTGGGCCTCCAACTACCATTCCTGGCAAAGTCTCTCCCATTGCTATCGATGGACGATGGTGTGGATTCTCTGCTGCATTTTCTCCAAATCCAGTTACATAAGAAATCGCAAGAGGATTTCGTCCTAACAAATAATGTATATGATTATATGCTGATTGCTTGTAGTCTTTATTATTTTCTAATTCATTGGCAATAATTAAATGCATAGCATTATTCATAACAGTCATATTACTTCCCCAAGGATAAAGATCTAATGATATCCTATAACCATCATCATTACTTAAAGCTTTATACTCTTCTGCTTTATCCAAAAATGTTTCTTTTATATCATTATAAATTGAAGAATCAACATCTTCATTATCCATAGATAAATATGCAATATTGGCATAATCACCTACATCAGCCCAACCTAATCCTTGCCATTCTTTACTAGATTCGTCTTTAAAGTAATCATGATATTTATCATCCATCGTTGCTCTATATAATTCTGCTGCTGCCCAATATCTCTCATCCCCATCTTCTGCATCTCCGTATTCTCCAGTTGATATCCCTGAAGGATTAGTGAATCCAGGAGCATTTTTATTTGCTTCAAGCCACTCCCAAGCTTTTTCAGAAGCCTCAAGACATTGTTTAGCAAACTCTGAATCTATTGGTTGATATATTCTATATGCCATTGCCATAACTGCAGCAAAATCTCCTGTAGCTGTGCCAGAAATTGGTGATAAAATTAATTCTTGGTCACCATCTTCAGGCATTACATCATCACCAACAAAAGCTGCAGTAGTAACTTTATGATACACACCCCCTGATGAATCATCCTGCATCTTAAGCATCCATTCCAATTCATACCTTACTTCATCTAATATATCAGGTACATTATTACCGCTTTCTGGAATATCAAAATCATTATTAACTTTATCTTCCATAAAGTCATATGTTAATAATAAATCAGCAACTGCTTTAGCAGCTGGAACTGTATATCTACCATAATCTCCTGCATCATGCCATCCACCAGTTACTTCTTTTGTATTATTAGTTCCATGGATAGTTGCTTTTTCGGTATGTGCTTCGGGATGACCCCAATCACCAGCATACTCCTCAGTTAATTCTGTCCCACATCTTTGGTAATAGAACATTTTTAAAAGTCCATCATTTAAGTCATTATAAACATCATTTTTTATTTCAAACGAGTAAGAATCTTCAAAATCCGGAACCGAAATATAATATTCTCCTTCATCTGTAAACTCTGTAAAATCTGCATAATAAACTTCATTGCCACTCATCGCATCATTAATTGAGTCTGTTGCTTCCCCTGTAAAAACAGTATCTCCCGTTTCATTATCTACTACATTAAAAGTACCGCCTTCACCATTAATAATTGCAATTTTTTCATCATCAGGACGATATCCTATTTGATTAACTTGAATTTTTTTAGCATCTACATCAGTATTTTTTTCGATTTCTGAATCTTGATCACCATCTAAATTAACTATTTTAACATTATCAATATATATAGTATGTTCCCCAATAGATTTAGAATCACCAATATTCCCAATATTAAATGCTAATCTTGCATAAGGATCCGATTCGTAATCCATTACAAATTCAAAAGTGTAAGTCTCCATTTCTGTTGTAATTGGCAAATTACTTTCTTCAAAATACCCAGTGTACTCTCCACCATTTTCTTGAATTCTTAATTCAACTTCTCTAGGAGCTGTTGACCTCATATCTAATGAAAATTCATATCTTCTTCCCTCTAACAATTTAATATCATCCTGAAACCCTTGAACATGCCATTCTTTAAGACCTACATCAAAGATCTCACATTTTAATTCTCCATTCTCTTCTGTTAACATTGCATCTGCAGAAGTAACAAGGACTTCCCAACCTTCAGTTCCATTTATTTCTCCATTTAATACTGCATCATTAGGTGGTCTGCTTATTGTTTCTCCGTCATCCTCCGTATCTTCGTCAAAAACAATAGTTTCTTCTTCTCCAGCCTCTGTTTGATAAGTATCACTACTAGGGTCCTTATCATTTTGCCTTGATACAATAATTGCTATAATAATACCTACAATTATTATTATGCCCCCCACAAGCCAAGCAATCCTTTTTTTGCTCATAGAAATACCTCCTCTTTTTTTATTAAACTAGATCAAATCGACTCCGCCACGTTCGCAACGCAATTTGTTCCAGCTACTAAAAACACGCATTTATAATTTTATACAGAACTAAATCAACTTATTTTACCAAATAAAGTATATCATACAATAAAATTATAATAAAGATTCTTCTTTTCTTTAATACCAACTTTTTATTATGTAAGGCTAGTTTTAATAATATCTTTTACATAATTATTAATATTTTTAATCTCATCCTTAGTCATATTATTAATATCTACTGGCTTATGAATAATCAATTCAACCTTAGTTTTTTTTATACGTCTCTTTTCTTCTAATAATTTATAACTTCCTTTTATCGTAATAGGTACAATTTTTACTTTTGATTTAATTGCCATTTTCATACTGCCAAGTTTAAACTCTCCAATATTATCACTTTTACTTCTTGTTCCTTCAGGAAAAATCACCATTGAATTCCCTTCTTTTAAATAACTAATTCCCTTAATAATCTCTTTCATTGATTGTCTTGGATTATCCCTATCAATAAAAATACATTTTATTAATTTCATCCATGTACTTACTATTGGAAAACTGATTAGTTCAGTTTTTGCAACAAAACCAACTGGGCAGGGAAGATATCCTAATAACAAAGGTATATCAAAGTTGCCTTGATGATTACCAACAAATAAAACTGTTTCTTTTTCAGGTATATTTTCTAACCCATAAATAGTAACAGTAGAACCTGTTGCTTTTACCATCCTTCTAGCCCACTTACTAACGGTAATATATAAATAGTCGCTTGCTTGTTCTGTTTTTCCTTTTTTAATTAATCTTTTATATTTTATAAGTAAAAAAATACTCCAAACTTGATATAAAGCAAAATATATAAACCATATAATTGTTCTCAACATAATTTTCCCCTTTTCATTTTTCAATAATTAGTGAGCTTATTTTCATTTTTAGTATATCTATTTTTAATAGTAATTTCAATTGTATTTTTCACTTTCTTACTTATTTATTTCAACATAGGAATTAATTTATTTAATAAAATAGGACAAATAATTAAATACTAGTGATAATAATTTATTTAAGGAGGAAACCAATGAAAAATAAAATTGTTATTATAAGTTATATTTTAATAATTTCTTTTGTTTTTATTTCTTGTAATACTAATGAACCTGTTCAAGGTGTTGAATCTTCTATATCAGAAACAGGGGATGTTTTAAAAGTTAAAGTAACTGCTAATAAAGCAGATATAAAATCTGGATTAGATGGTGAATCAGCAGTAATTCAAGCAACTAAAAAAGATAGTAAATTAGATGTAGTTAATGAAGTTAACGATTGGTATGCAGTACAACTTCCAGAAGAACAAGTTGGTTTTATAGAAAAGGATAAGGTTACTCCAGTTGTTCCTGACGACAACGAAACAGAAGCTCAAGGAACAGAAGATAATCCAGTAAATCAAACAGGCCCAGCTAATACACCCGGAACGGAGTCCCCTAACACAAATAATACTGAAGGAGAAAATGCTACAACTCTAACTGAAAATGAACAAGAAATGCTAAATTTAGTAAATGAAGCAAGAACGCAAAATAATGTACCCGAATTACAAGTCGATATGGAGTTAACTAGTGTAGCTAGAATTAAATCTCAAGATATGATTGATAACAGTTATTTTAGTCATAATTCACCTACTTATGGTAGTCCTTTTGATATGATGAAGAATTTTGATATCAATTACGTAAAAGGAGGAGAAAATATAGCAGGAAATCAAGATGTTGATAGTGCTCACGAAGCATTAATGAATTCTCCAGGACACAGAAAAAATATTTTAAGCACTGATTATACGCATATTGGTATTGGTATTCAAAACGGCGGACAATATGGAAACATGTTTACCCAGATGTTTATAAGTAAACCTCAATAAAAAAGCTAAAGACCTATATTAAAGTAGGTCTTTAGTCAGTTTGTAGACAAAATAATAATTTAGGAATTTTCCGTAGATCCGTAGAGAAATATATATACAAAACGTTCAGGTTAAATATTTGAAGAAAAACTAAGTTCGTTCCAATTGTTATTCCTAAACCTTAAAAACTCCCTAACGGTCAAACATTTAAGGTTTTTAACGGAATAACAATCTCCACTCACTAATTTTTTCTAATCAAATATTTAAAACATCACTTATTTGTATATATATTCCTCTACTATGTATTTATAATAATTTGACTTTGTCTACAGTCTGGATAAAGACCTATATTAAAGTAGGTCTTTAGTTTAACTCTGTAATTGTCGCATATTATAAAATTCACCTTTTAACTTAGTCAATTCCTCATATGTGCCTACTTCAACGCATCTTCCTTTTTTCATAACAACAATTCGGTCTGCATCTCTTATAGTAGATAACCTATGGGCTACTATAAAAGTAGTTTTGCCTTTTATAAGATGATTCATCGCTTGTTGAACGTGATACTCAGAAATTGTATCTAGTGCAGATGTTGCTTCATCTAGTACAATAATTTTAGGATTTCTAATCATAGCCCTTGCTATAGCTATCCTTTGGCGCTGTCCTCCTGATAGTTTGCCCCCATGTTCACCAACCCTAGTCTCTAATCCTTCCGGCAAGCTATTTATAAACTCCCTAAGATTAGCTAACTCTACTACTTTTTCTATTTGTTCATTAGTTATATTATATACACCATACATAATATTATCTTTTATAGTCCCCGAAAAAAGAATATTATTTTGAGGAACAACCGATAAAAACTTGCGATACGACCTCAAGTCTATATTCTTCATATCCTCACCATCTAATAAAATCTTACCTTTAGTTGGATGACTATATCCAATAATCAAATTCAATATTGTAGATTTACCAGCCCCTGATTCACCAACAAACGCAATGCATTCTCCTTCTTTAACATTTAAATCAATGTCTTTAATAACTGGTTCTTCATTTATATTATAATTAAAGCTAACATTTTCAAATTTAAAATTACCTATTACATTTTTCACTTTTCTTTTGCTTTGATTTTTCTCAATCTCATCAGCAAGCAAGATCTCTGTAACTGAATCAATTGATTCAAAACCTTTTGCTATTTGTGGATATATATTAGTTATGCTTGCTATTTGATTAACTATTGTATTAAAAAAACCTTGATATAAAATTACATCCCCTACAGGGATCTTACCTATGTATGCTAAATATCCAGTAAATATTAAACAAATTGCTGAAAACACTTGAAATGTCACCCAACTATATGAACCAAAATAAGCAGTAATCATATCTAACTTAAATCCTTTGCTTTTTACTTTTTCAAGTTGGTTGTCTATTTTTTTTATTTCAACATTTTCTAAAGCATGTGCTCTTGTAATAGGTATCATCTGAACCATTTCTGATACTTTAGCTGACATATCTTCTATTTCTCTACGAAATTCATTATTAGTCTGTCGAATATTTTTTCTAAATAAGATAATAAGAAAAGATGATACCGGTATCACTCCGAGAAAAAACAAAGTAACAATATAACTTCTAGTTACTATGATAATAACAGCTACTACTATATTAATTATTGCAGGAATTAATGAGGCCATCGTTTGTCTGGATAAAAATTCTATTGCTTCTACATCTCTTAATACTTTTGATTGCAATTTACCAGCCTTTAATTCACGATGATAAGATATAGATAATTGTTGAAGTTTCCGAACTAAACTACTTCTTAAACTAGCTTCTACCTGTCTAATTGCAATACTAAGATACTTATGATAAAGGGCATTAAAAGGTATGTTTTGAGCGAGAACTATAATAATAACTATCAAATTCCACCAAAGCAAATTCAAGTTATTCTCATCTGGTTTGCTTACAATATTTATAATATTTGACGTAACTAATGGCAATATCCAAACGGGTGAATTTTTTATAATATAAAAAAACAAAGAATATATAATCCTTGAAAAATTACCTTTATATAAATGAATAAATGTCTTTAATCTACTGTTCTTATTTACTGATTTGTTTACAAATAAAGACTCAAAATATTGTTTTCTTTGCTGCTCAGTATTCAAAACTGTCCCTCCTAAAGAAAAATCAATTGACTAATTAATTATTATAAAACAAAATCTACTAAAAGGCAATAAACGAGACCAGTGAAAAAGTCCTTCTTGGTCATAGCATAACATTGCCATAGCTGCTTTTATTTCAATACTTGAATATATTACAATTTAATTCAAGTATTATATTTCTACTTTCTAGCCAAAATAATATTGAGATAAAATAATTTTCTCTAGAATAAACAATATATGAAAGGAGAAACCCAAATGAGCAAGACAACTATGGCATTAATTAGTAAATTTATATTAACTTTAATTGCTTCTTGGATTGCCTTTTCCGTAGTTGGCGATAGCACCTTTACCTTTGCGTTAATTGTTGCTATTGTTGGTACAACCATTAATTATCTATTAGGAGACTTATATGTACTTCGTAATTTTGGAAATACTATAGCGAGTATAGGAGATGGTGTTTTTGCTATTTTAGCAGCATATATTATTGGTGCCTTTGCATATGGCATTCGAATATCACCAACGGAATTTGCAGTATTTGGCGTTATTATTGCGTTATTTGAGTATTTTTTCCATATGTATTTGCTTGATACAAAAGAAGTAGCACCAAATAGTAATACTAAGATAAATCATTTGAATCTAGATGTTGAAATGGGAGAAGATTTTGATTTAGATTCTGCAAAAGAAGATAAAAATGATAATTAATGTGTAATTGTAAACAAGTTAGTAAACAAGCGATTTTCATATACTTGCAAACAAAAAGTTCAGGTTAAGTGCATTTTTTAAATTACAATAAAAGGCAAAAAATCAAATACTTGCAAGCAAGTTTTATTTTTTGCCTTTTATACATAGTATATACATATCTATTTAACATAATTTGTACAGATTTTATAATCTACAATAAAAAATTAGTTTAATTCTTCTGTAGTCAAATCAAAGTATTCCCTTATAAAATATAACATTTTTTCTGGTCTATTTTCAGCAAATGAATAAAGAGAGTTTATATTATTCTTCCATTGACTTTCAGATGAAAAATTATAGCACTTCCACCTCTTAGTATGTTCCTGAATTTCTGGAGATAAAATTTCTTCAAATTCCTTTATTTTTGCTTTTACTACGTCTGTACTAAATCTTGTATTCAAATAATCTACAAAAGTATTAATAAACTGATTTCTGAATTCTTTATTATTTAATAAAGAACGTAATATTACAGTTGACCAATCTGGATTAGGCCAATCATCTCCATTCTTTTTAGTAGCAAATTCTAATGTATTATGATTCACTGGTGAATTATAAAGTCCAAAACCAAAATCTGTATCATACAATAACCATCGCCATCTTCCATCGTGACCATATGGTGCATCTGGATCATACTCATCTGTTCTATATCTCCAAAATTTTATATTATTACCTGGCCAATCTGTATTACCATAATAGATTTGTGCAATATTATATTCCATAAAGTTTTCAACATCCATCAATGTTTTGACATGTTCATAATTTTCATCATTGCTCATATCGTTGTTTCTAATATAATCAACCATATCTAAATAATGTTTTCTGTCGCTTTCTTCACCTTCATAAATCTCAGCATTGCCCTCAAGAATAACTACATCATCTTCATCAATATTATAATGTGTTTCAATATAATGCTGATCTAAAACTTCACGCAACATATGAATACCCCAGTACTCACCATTCAAAAATACTATAACAGGTTGATACGCTTGAGTATCTACACTAGTACCTTCCATTAAACTTTGCATTAAAGCATCTCTAAACAGTGTATATTCCCAATCATTTCCTGAAGTTCTTATAACAAGTCTTTTAAAATCTTCAACTGGCTCTGAAGAATCTGTTTTTTTACTCAATCCTGAAAATACAGGGTATCTAATCCACTTTTCTTGGTCATATTCTTTTCGAGGATAAAACTTTAAAGATTTTCTCGCATTTGCTCTTGTCCAACCACCATTAACTCGCAAACCAAGATTTAATTCAAATCCTAAATCATCATCTGAGGTAAAATATTCAACATGAGTTTTTCTTTCCCATTCCTTTCCTCTTTGATTATAATTTGCAGGAGAATCTCCATCAGGAGTCTTATATGAATTTTCCCTCTTCCACTCATTAAAAACATCACCCAAAACATATATCCCTTTATCTTGACTGAATAAATTTTTAGGGTCACTAACAATGGAAAGTACCGGTAATGAATACCGATTATTATTCTCTTCATCAATAAAAAATGACTTGGTAATAATTTCACTTGATTCATACCCATCTCTAAACGCTTTTGCTCTAATCACTGTTCCTTTATAAACTTCATCTGGCAATGGCATTCTATAACCTTGTGAAAAACTTATATCTTCAATATTTGCAAATTGATTAGGCTCCCCAACTCTTTGTGTTATTTCAATAGGTTCTGTATATAAGATATCGTCTTTAGTTGGCTCAGATCCGTCTAAAGTATAATAAATACTTTCGTTTTTGTCAGAAATCAATTCCAAGCTAAAAGGTTCCTTATAAAAACCACTATTTTTTGAAAACTTTGGAGGATTTATTGGGAAATATTTATCAATATTTTCTATTACTTTTGCATTATTATCTTCATTTGGAGTACCTTTTTCAAAATGAACATATTCTAAATTACTATACCTACCATATGATATATTTTCTGGCATAGGCTCAACAATTACATATTGCACCATATTACCAGTAGAATCAGTTAAAATTACTTCTTCACCTTCTTTATTAATAGCAAAGTTCGTGTGAAATGGATTGCCTATTTCTTTTTTATCTTTGCCCGATGCCCAGACTAATAAATATTCATTAGGCTCTAATATGTATTCTGGAAATGTCCATTTATTAGGTTTCTTAATATTATCAGATATACTAAATCCTTCCAATTGTATAGGTTGATTACCATAATTATAGATTTCAATATAATCTTGATAATCTCCTTCTTCATCAGAAATAAAATCTTTATTATTTGACATTATTTCATTTATATAAATAGTTATATTGGAATTAGCATAATTACGCTCATTATTTTCATTAAGTTCATTACGTTCATTAAGTTCATTAAGTTCATTACGTTCATTATCCCAATTATCTAATATCCACCAAAGAGCTACACATACTATTAAAGCACTTAATATCGCAACTTTCTTTAGCATTATTACCACTTCCTATTATAAAAATATATTAACTACAATGATAATATTATTTTATCATATTTTTATAAACTTGTCCTGCTTATCTATCCTTTTGGTATATACATAGCTTTTGTAATAAATTAATTATTCCAGCTGTTTTATACCCTTAGCTAATTAAACTTGTCCAATCATACAAAAAATATGATTTTTTTATCTAAATATAAAATGGGCGCATCGTGATACGCCCCTACAAAAAATTGGTGTTGGTACATATTTCAAGCACCAATTATTCATTCTGTTTTGAATATATCATATATTATCAGTTATGCATCTAATTATACCACAAGCTAATCTCTTCCCTGCATTTCCAGCTGGTTGGGAGCGATAATCGTCTGGACTTTCGTGTATAATGATACTTTTATCTATTACATCTTCTGTTCTAAATTTATTAGTAAAAAATGACATTATCGCTTCTCCGTTATTTGAAAACAAAACTGGGAAATCCCCTGCATGATTACCGTGAGGTTGGTTATCAGGGTTCCAATGTTCTCCAGCTGCTTGAAATGGATCATTTTCATCCCCAATTGTACAATCCCCATTTTCATGTATATGAAAACCATGAGGCCCTATTGGCTCACTATTATCTCCCGCTGGCTCAAAAGGGGGAAGTCCTTTTATATGTGTATATACTTCCGTTCCTCCAGGTAATGGTCTCATTATTACTACACCTTCTAAATCAGGAGCTAAAGGACCACCCTTTATATCTGATCTTACTATACAAGGATTGTTTGTTTGTTGCATTCTCATTTTATTCACCTCATACTAAACTTTCTAAACTTTTTATTATATAGACACATTTATTCACAGTAATAAGACTTTCCACTGGACCTGGATGTTCTTTATGTATACAAATCTTGTATACTAGATAGATAATATTTTTCTTCCCTCATCATATGATCAGGAATCAAAGGATGTAAAGCTCCCATTAGTTTACATTTTTCTCGCAATTCTCGTATCTTACCAAGATAAACGATAAATTTTTCTACCTTTTCTTGTACTTCTTCATTTAATAAATTAAGTGCTCCATCTTCTTCCTTTATTCTATCTTGTATTAAAGCTAATTCTGAAGTTTTAATAAATAATCCAGAAAAGTCTTTTTTAAACTCCTCTGCCTTAATAATCCATTCTCTTTCAACATAATCAAGATTTGCAATTATGGCTGTAGCGTGACCAATTGCATCAGGTAGCCAAGCCAAGTGTAGATGCAAATTTTCCTTTATTGGGTTAACCTTTGGTTTTTCTTTGATTCTTATTAAAGTTTTCTCAAATTCCCTGGCTTCATTTATCATATGATTTAAAAAAGTTGGTGTGAAATTTAAGCCAATATCACAATTCATTAGTTTTTCTAATAAATGAGTTTTAAATTCTATAAAATTTTTAACTAAAGGTAATACTTGATTAATAAAAGCAACTTCATCCAGTTGTCTTCCATGGCTTCTTAAAGAATTCTCAGCTTTTCTCCTTATATTTATAAAAGCATCTTTAAAATATCTAGCCTTATTTATATCTTTTGTCTCCTTGTATGAAAAAGCATCTAGTTGAAACTGTCCATGGTCTCCCATAATACCAGACCAAAAATAAACTTCTTCAATTGGATTCATATAAACCCCCATTTTTATAAATACTGTCTTTTTACTATATGAATTAAATATTAAAATAATAACTTTTCTTATACTTTACTTTTAGTTTAAAATCATATAATAAATAGGGGGTAATCTTTAGTAGATAAAAAAAAATAAGAAATCAAGTTAGTACAGCTCTTAGAGATTTGAATACTCTAGATACAAATTCAGCTTTTTCTTATAACAGATTTGAATTTAATGGAACAATTTATACTATAAGAGTAATTGAAGAATTCAATATACCAGTATCTAGGCAACCTTAAATAATTAATAAAACCTTCTACAAATCTTAACATATTCTTTTCCTTTTCTTCCTGAATGTTTTCCTAATACTATCTTTCTTTCTCTGCCTATCCAGTTAGGTGGAAAAAGTTCATAAGTTGATGTATCTTTTAATAAACCATCTACATGAATTCCTGATTCGTGAGAAAATACATCATCTCCTACTATGGCTTTTCCTTTGTGAACTGCCCTACCTGAATATCGTTCAACTATCTTTGAGATGCTACGAAGTTGATTGAACTTTATATCTGTTCTATATAACCCATATATCTCTAATAGCACTGCAATTTCTTCTAACGAAGTATTACCTGCTCTTTCGCCTAACCCGTTAATACTACAACTTATATATTTAGCTCCTCCTTTAACAGCTCCTAGTGCATTAGCTGTTGCTAATCCTAAATCATTATGACCATGAAATTCTAAAGGACATTCTAATCTTAATGTTATTTCTCTTATTATCTCATAAGCACTAAAAGGATCTAATGCACCTACTGTATCAGCATATCTTAAACGGCTTACTCCTTCTTGTTCTGCTGTTTTATATAATTGATATAGGAAACCTATTCTAGCCCTAGAAGCATCTTCCGCCCCTACTGATATTTCTAGTCCTTTACTCTTTCCATAATGCAGGACTTTTTTCATCTGTTCTAAAACAGCTGATTTTGTCATTTTAAGTTTTTTCTGTATATGAACATCTGATGCTGGAACTGTAATATGAATGTTTTTACATCCTGTTTCTATAGATTTATCTATATCCTCTATTTTCATACGGTTCCAAGTTAAAAGGTCAGCTCTTAAATCTAATTGGTTTATTTCACTTATTGCATCAATTTCTTCCACTCCCATAGCAGGAATTCCAACTTCTATTATATCCACACCTAGTTCATCTAAACATTTTGTTATATGAATTTTATCTTGTTTTGAATAAGCTACTCCTGGCGTTTGTTCTCCATCTCTTAAAGTTGTATCTACTATATTTACTTTTATCATAATATCACCATCTTCCTTTTAGATATTATTTAAAACGAATTTTCCTTTCTAATAAATATACTAAAAAACAATAGTATAAAACCCATCTGAAGTACAGCTAAGTTAACACTTTGAATAATATCTGATTGATATAAAGAATATATTCTTAAAGTTATAGTTTGAGTTTTACCTACCATATTTCCTGCTAACATAATAGTTGCACCAAATTCTCCAAAAGCTCTTAAACTACATAATACTAGTCCAGTGCATATTGACCTTCTGGCTAATGGTATATAAATATTAAATAATATTTGTTTCTCACCTGCTCCGCAAACTTTTGCGGCTTCAATTATAGTCGGACTAATTCCTAAGAAGCCATTTTTAACAAGCTGTATGAAATAAGGACTAATTATAAAAACTTGGGCTATAATAACAGCAATAAAAGTAAATGGAATTGAAATTCCAAATTGGGATAAAAAACCTCCTATTATTCCTCTTTTCCCAAATGTCATTAACAGTGCTAATCCTGCTACTGTTGGAGGTAGTACCATAGGCAAACAAGTTAATGTTTCTAACAATCTATAACTTCTTCCTTTTTTCGTTGCTAATGTATAAGATATTGGTATTCCAATCATTACAACAATAATATTTGAAATAACAACTGAAGAAAATGAGATTATAAAGGAAGGCCATAAATCAGCAGTTAAAACTTGATTTAAGCTTTCACTAGAAGTCTTAGATACTAAAGATAATAAAATTATAAGTATCATTAATCCATTTATTAAAACAATCATTTTTATTATAAGACTTGTTATAGATTTATTTTTTATAATAGCTTTATCATAATTATTGATATATTCTTTATCACAATTAGGCTTATACCTTATTGCATAGTCTTGATTTAAATTCATTCACTTCACCTTCTTTATACAAAAAAATCACAAAAATCATTCTACATAAAATCCATATTCTGATAATATATTTTTCCCTTTAATCGAAAGTACAAAGTCTATCCATTGTTTAACTAACTCCGGATTGTTATTATCTTTTAATGGTGCAATGTAATAAATTGCTAATATATTATAAGAATCTTCTACTTCTATTATATTTAATTTATTAGAATTAGCTTTTGTCACATCAGTTTTATAAACAATTCCTACGTCCGCCTCTCCAACTTCTACTTTTGAAGTTATGAATTTTACATTACTTTCTTTGGAGACTACATTTTTTAATATCTTAGATGAAAAACCTTCTCCATACTTTTCATTATTAAAATTATCTAGCATTTCTAAAGTATATTCCCCAATCGGTACTACTTCATCTGCTATAATCAAACTATAATTGTTATTATATAATTCTTCTATTGATTCTATAGCTACATCTTTATTTGTTATAAAAACCAATTCATTTTTCCCAAATATTTTATCTTGCCCTTGTGCAACATAACCGTCATCTATAAGCTCAGTCATATATTTAGTATTAGCTGATGCAAAAACATCAAAGTTTCCACCTTCTTTTATCTGCGTTACACAAGATTGGCTTCCTGCAAATGTTATATTTACCTGTAATGATGGTTCAGGTTCTTGCGTTTCAAATTCATATTTTAATTTAGTAAATACTTCTGTTAAACTTGCCGCTGCTATTACATTTATTTCGCTTTTCTTGTTTTTCTCTTTGCAACTAGCTACTAAACCAACAATCATTGTCAATAAAAACACCATTATAACTACTTTTTTTTTCATAATAGAACCTCACCTCATTGGTATAGTTACCCAATATCTTTCTTATAAACACATTTTTTATCTAATCTACCGACAGCATCTGCTCGACATTGTTTACAATGATACATTTGAGTCAAATGTGCTTCACTTTTTTTACGAACTAGTAAAATTTCTTTAGGACTTATTATAGGCTTGTTAGCAAATTTAGTGTTTTCTACAGGTATAAGAGGCATAATATTTGTCATACAAGCTCCATATTCTTTTACCTTTCTAATTATATCTTCTATATGATTATCATTTTCATTTTTAATGTAAACGATATTTACTTTGCATAAAATGTTATTAGAAGATAAAAATCTTAATCCATCTAATTGATTTTTAATTATAATACGGCCTGCTTGAAAACCAGTATATCTCTTGCCCCGGTAATATATATATTTATAAATTCTAGCTGCGACAAAAGGATCTATAGCATTTATTGTAATCGTTACATGACTTATTCCTAAGTCAACTATTTGTTTCATATAATCAGGTAATGATAATCCATTAGTTGATAAACAGAAAATTGTCTCTTTATCATAGTCCTTTATCATTTCAACAGTCTTTTTCACTTCTTCAAAATTTGCTAAAGCATCTCCAGGACCTGCAACTCCTACAACAGTTAATTTATCAACTTCTTTTTTCATTTTCACATAATAATTAAATGCTTCTTTTGGTGTCATTATCCCACTAGTTACACCTGGGCGACTTTCATTTTGGCAATCGTATTTACGATTACAGTAATTGCATTGAACATTGCATTTTGGCGCAACTGGTATATGCATCCTAGCATAATCATAAGCGTCTTTATTATAGCAAGGATGCTTTTTAGTTTTATTAATCAACTCTAATGGCATATCTTTAAACATAATACTGTTACTTCTACCAGTACAACTTCCACATCCACTCATAATTGTTCCCTCCTCTACTATTTATAAAAACTTAAGTTAAAATTTGTTTTTCTTTTAAAGGTATATAAAAACTGTTATACATACGTTCTTTATAACTATAATGTTTTAAATCTAATAAAGTATTAGTAATCTCATCTAAAAATCTTAACGAACCTTTATACGATATATTTAAAGCTCTTTGGGCTCCTATATGGTCATGAATAGGGAATCCTATTCTAATAAGATCTACACTCTCTTTTTCTCTAATAAACTTACCATCAGAATGACCTATTAAAAGATTGACGTAATTATCTTTTACAAGTGATTGTAAGGTTTCAAAGTCTGAACCATTAATAATGATAGGTTTTATATCAAAATCTTTCGCTTTATAATTAATAGCTTTATCAAATCCTTCACACCAAGAGCCTATCATTACTAATTTAGGCTTTATCCCATTTTCAATACAAAGACTACTTAATGCATAAGTTAAATCAGGCGTGCCATAAATAGCTGCTATACCTTCACCATTGTATTTATGAGAATCTATCATTGCATCAAGCATTCTACCTCTTTCTTCTTTTAATTCTTCTGGTATAGGTTTGTTTGTCACCTTACTTAATGTTTTAACAAATACATCTGTATTCTCTAGTCCAATAGGTATGGGAATACTATATAAAGGTACTTGATATGAATTCTCCAAATATTTACCAGGTGAAAAACTGCCTTTAATTAATTTACTAAATTCAATAGTAGCCTTTGCTCCACCCATTTTTTTAATATCCTCAATTTTTGTTCCCTTGTCAGAGAGTTTTTTATAATCAGGTGAATACGGAGCATCTAGGGTTTCAGATATATCAGGATAAATAATACCTTTAACACCATATAAAGCTAGTATCCTTTTAATTTCTCGAATATCTTCACATGTTATATCAGATACAACAATGTTTATATAATCATTTTCAATTCTCTCTTCTACTATTTCTTCTAATATTTTTCTTAAAGTGAAAAAATAGCCTTCATAATGACTATCTTGATAGCCAGGTGTTGGCACAGGAATGATACTTACATCATCTAGCCTAGTCTCTCTGACATATTCTCTAATAATACCTTGAACATCTTCTCCGATTGTTTCAGCCAAACAAGTGGTTAGTACTCCTATTACATTTGGTTCATATAACTTTATCAAATTGCTAAGACCTTTTTTTAAGTGTGTGCCTCCACCGTAAACTGTCCCTTCTTCTGTTAAAGAGGAAGAAGCAATATCAACAGGCTCATTATAATGTGCTGCTATATGCCTTCGAATATAAGTACTACAACCTTGGGACCCGTGTATAAGAATCATACTCCTTTCTATCCCATTTAAGGCAAGAGCTCCACCCATTGGCATACACATTTTACAAGGGTTAACATTCATGTTCTTATAATTATTAGAAGCCATATTCATCTACTCCTTCCTTTTCTTTTTCAATAAATGACCAAACTGGACTATTTACAGTTAAGTCAACTTCTTTAGCAAAATTAATAGCACCAACAAAACCACAAAGCGGATGTTTTCTTTCGTGATTATGATCAACAAATGCTACCCCCAATTTGTAGGCTAGTGGGCGTTCTTTTACTCCCCCTACTAAAATATCTGCTTTTGTTTGTCTAATAAAATATTCTAATTCAGATGGATTTGCATCATCTAAGATAATAGTTCCTTCTTCTGATAATTCCTTCATTTTCTTATATTCATTCTTTTTTCCTGTTTGTGTTCCAACCAATACTGTTTTTATCCCTAAATCATTGAATTGTTTAATAAGAGATACAGCTTTAAAGCCCCCTCCTACATATATTGCAACTTTTTTGCCTTCTAATCGTTCTCTATATCCATCAAGCATTTTATTTGTTTTATTAGATTCTTTTGTTATAAATTTTCTTGCCTTGTTAATGGTTTCTTTATTGTTTGATAACAATGCTACTTTTTTTAGATTTGCTACTGTATCTTCAATACCGAAAAAGCTAACTTGTTCAAAAGGTATATTATATTCAGTTTGCATTTGTTTTGCTAGATAAGTCATAGATCCTGCGCATTGGACAAGATTTAATCTAGCTTTACTAGCATTTTCTAATTCTCCACAAGTTGAATCTCCAGTAATAGATACATTTATTTTAATTCCAATATTCTCAAAATAAGTTTTTATAATCCAAGCTTCCGCAGCTAAATTAAATTCTCCAAGAAAATTCACCAAAAATCTTGTATCTTTCCTTTTTTTAGGACCCATAAGGTTTAACAAGGCATGACATGCTGCTTTGTACCCGTCTTTCTTATTACCAGCAAAGCCAGAGGATTGTACAGGTATAACTTTTATATTGTATTTTTTTGATTTGTTTTTGCATATAGCTTCAAGATCATCTCCTATTACACCAACAACACAAGTAGCGTATACAAATATAACTTTTGGTGAAAGTTTTTTAACCAATTCATCTATTGCCCCTTCTAGCTTCCTTTCACCGCCAAATATAATATTTTCTTCTTGTAAATCTGTTGAATAACTGTAACGATAACTTTCTTCAGCTCTACTCAAGCTACCGCGTATATCCCATGTATAACTTGAACATCCTATAGGACCATGTATTAAATGAACTGCATCTGTTACAGGATTAAGCACAACCCTTGCTCCACAGTAAACGCAAGCTCTTTGACTCACTACCCCTGAAATGCTATTTTTTTCACAATCTATATCTCTATTTTTCTTTTTTTCGTTATATAAGACAAATGATCTTCTTTCGTCTAAAACTACTGCATCTTTTGATTCCATATAATCACCTACTTTATTCTCTATTTTGAACAGAAACTTTCATTCCCGACTTTTTTCATAATGTTTATCCCAGGGCTAGTTTATTTAATAATTTACTAGCCCTTAGGATTTATTTAATTATGTTTCTAATACTACATAACCAATTCAAAATCTTCTTCATTACAAATTCTGTCATATTTATCTAGCAATGCTGTACTAATTTTTTCTATTATTCTTATAGCACCCTTATATCCAATGATAGGGAAATAACTATGACCAATTCGATCTAATATAGGGAATCCGACTCTTACTAAAGGAATATCTTCTGCTCTTGCTATATATTTTCCATAGGTATTTCCAATCAATAAATCTACTGGTTCATTCTTAATCCATTGGTGTAATGTCATTAAATCAGCAGAACATTTTACAATGCTATCTTCAATTCCAGCTTCTTTTAATAATCCATTGATTGTTTTTTCAAACTCTTTACCTGGTGTACCAGTTAATACATATTTAGGAATCATACCCAAGTCGATAATAAATTCTGTCATTCCAATTACAATATCTGGATCGCCAAAAATCGCTACCTTTTTCCCATGATAATGATGATGAACATCTATCATAATATCCAGTAATTGACCTCTTTCTACTTCCAATTCCTCAGGTATAAAAGAGTCTCCTATAATAGATAAAACCGACATAATAAATTCATCAGTAGCCTTTATACCAATAGGAGTTTTTAAAATATAAGGTGTAATATCAAATCTTTTTTCTAATTCATAAGCTGTATCCTTAGATGAAAAACTACCTAATGCGAGAGTTGCGCAAGCATTACCTGTTGCTTTTAACTCTTCTATTGTTACACCACCTTGTGGATACATTTCATATTTACCTTTGTTTGGCGAGTTTACTACTCCACTGGTATCTGGAAACATAATATAAGGAACTTCCATTGTGTTCAAAATACGTTTAACTTCTAACATATCTGAAGGCTCTACATAACCAGGCAACACATTGATAGAATCGATTGTTTCTTCTTTTTCAGCTAAATTGGTAACCATAGCTTTTGTCATATTAGAAAATCCTGTAACATGTGACCCAGAATAACTTGGTGTATTGGCATAAATTACGACTTTTTCTTCAGGCAGCTTAGTTGCCCTTATAATCTCACCTAAGTCATCTCCAATTGTTTCCGATAAACAAGTAGTATTAACAGCTACAATATCGGGATCATATATTTCAAATACGTTTTGCAATCCTTTAGATAGATTGGATTTACCTCCAAACACACAAGCTCCTTCAGTAAACGAACTTGTTGAAGCCACAATTGGATCACGATAATGTCTTGTTAAATGCATACGATGATAAGAACAACATCCTTGTGAACCATGACTATGAGGTAAACACTTATGGATTCCAAGTGCTGCATACATAGCTCCTATTGGCTGACAAGTTTTAGCTGGATTAACTATTAATGATGATCTATCGGTCATTTCTTTTGGAGTGTAATCTAACATACGCTCTCAACCCCTTCCTCTATCTTTCCATTAAGAATCGGCTCTTTTTTCCAAGGTGGCATTATATATTGCCAAGCTGGTGTATATATTCCTGCAGCAACATCTTTTGCAAAGTTAACTGCTCCTTTGTACCCTGCATATGGTCCAGAATAGTCATAAGAATGCATTTGCTTTGAATATACCCCCATCTTTTGAATAATGTATTTGTCTTTAATACCTGATCCAAAAAATGATGGTTTTAACGCTTTTATAATTATCTCTGTTTCAAAGTGATTAAGATCATCAATCAAAATAGTACCATCTTCCATCTCTTTCATTAATCCAGAATATTTCCCTAAAGGTATTTCCCTTTTCAGTTCTTCTAACCTTTCTTTTGGAATTCTTAAATTGTAGTTTTTTTCATCTTTTTCTACCTTTATTTCCTCAATATTTCTAGAATCTGCATCTAATTTTATATATGGTATTACATCTCTTCCTTCATAGTCATCACGGTGCCCAAATTCATATCCTGCAACGATTGTTTCTATTCCCATTTCACGCAGCAATCCTTGATAATGATGAGCTCTTGAACCACCAACAAAAAGAACTCCTGTTTTTCCTTTGCACATTTCTTTGTATTTATCCATTTCTTCCTTAATTGCTGCTTCTTCTTCAGCTATAACTTCTTCTGTTCGTTTAATCAGTTCTTCATCACCAAAGTATTTTGCCATATTTCTAAGTGAAGTTGACATAGCTTCGATACCTATAAAATTAACTTTCATCCAAGGTAATCCAAATTTAACTTCAATCATTTCTGCAATATAATTAATTGATCTATGACATTGAACAAGGTTCAAATCAGCATTATGAGCTTTAGCAATTTCTTCATAGGTGCTATTACCTGTCATTGTCGTAACAACGTTATAACCAACTTTGTTTAATATTCTTGCTATCTCCCATTCGTCACCACCAATATTATATTCACCTAATAAATTAATTTTATATTTATCAATCTCTTCATCTATAGTACCTACTACATCAGTCATTAATTTATTATTTGCTATATGATGACCTGCTGATTGACTTACTCCTTTATATCCTTCACAACTAAAAGCCAATACTGGTATTCCATGTCTTTCACTAGCTAACTTAGCTATATGGTGAATATCATCACCAATTAATCCTACAGGACAAGTAGCACTTACTGATATAGCTTTTGGATTAAATATTTCTACTGCCTCATCAATTGCCTTTGCAAGTTTTTTCTCACCACCAAAGACTATATCGCTTTCTTGCATATCTGTACAAAAGCTATATGACAAGAAATTTTTTCCACCCTCTCTTGTCTTTCCCTTATTCCTCCTAGTACCCCAAGAATAGTAAGCACACCCTATA
The DNA here is from genome assembly GCA_046546235.1 of Eubacteriales bacterium. Classification (GTDB taxonomy): domain Bacteria; phylum Bacillota; class Clostridia; order Lachnospirales; family DSM-24629; genus JBKGYG01. The sequence goes on from JBKGYG010000023.1 coordinate 21,395, forward strand.
GGCCCGTGCACTATGTGCACCATATCTATTATTGGTCCAATAACAACACCTTTACATCCTGCAAAACAACATCCTCTATTGGTAATAATCCCAGGTACTGTTCGAGTATTTGCTGAAATTTCTTGTTGTTCCTTGGTATCCCTTACGACAATATGTTTTTTTCTATTTTTCATAACTTTAGCTGGATACTGTTCTAATATCTTATCTACCATTTCCAAGCTCTTTTTCATAGTCTTCACCTCCTATATAGCTGCATTTCCAGTTTCATTTGTTCTAACTCTAATAGCTTCATTTATCGTTGAAACAAATATTTTTCCATCACCCATATTACCTGTTTGATTTACTTCTATAATGGTATCTACTACCTTACTTACTTCTTCATCTTTGACTACTATAATTAACATTCTCTTTGAGATTAAACGATGTGCTTCAGAAATTGATTCTAAAACATTTGCTGAAGCAACTTGTTTTCCATCAATAAGAGTCTCTATAAGTTCATAATCTACTTTCTTCTTGCCTCTACCATTTACCCGACGACACGTTATGGATGGAAAACCTGCTTCTGATAATGCTCTTTTTGTTTCATTAATTTTATCCATTCTAATAATGGCCATAATTTCTTTCATGATTTTCCCTCCTATAGTTCATTTGTTCCAGAACTGATTGTATATACTTCGTCTACCTCACTCACAAATATTTTTCCGTCACCAAAAGTTGATTTTTCTGATTTTGCATATTTCATAATAATTTTAATAACATCATCTTTTTGTTCATCTTTAACTACCATTAATACCATTTCTTTTGGTATTTCATCATAATGAACATTCCCTACCTTTACCCCTCTTTGTTTACCTCTACCAACTACATCTATTTTCGTAACTGCAGGAAAGTCAGCTTCTGCAAGTTCATTCAATACTTCTGTCACTTTCTCTGGTCTAATAATCGCTTTTATCATTTTCATAGGGTTTCACTCCTTCTCTTTTTAAGATTTCATTAATTATGAATAACTATGAAATCCTGTTCGAATTTTTATATGGTTATTAATTCAGTTTTTATGCTTTTCACAAATTCAAATATTGCTTATATCTATAAGATTTGATATAATAATTACTCAAGTTTTTTTATGCATATGGAGAGATAAGGTGTACTTCCCCTTATTTCTCCATTTCATTAGCCTAAGATTCCATATTCCATCAAGATTTCTTCTAATCTATCTTGTGTCATTGGATTTGGAATAACGAACATATCGTTATCATCTATCGCCTTAGCTAATGCTCTATATTCATTTGCTTGATTTTCTTTAGGGTCGTAATCAATAACTGTCTTCTTGTTTATTTCTGCTCTTTGAACTACATTGTCACGTGGAACAAAATGTATCAATTGAGTCCCTAATTCCTTTGCAAATGCTTTTAACATGTCAAATTCATTATCAACTTTTCTACTATTACAAATAATGCCTCCTAGCCTTGTTCCTCCTGTATTAGCAAATTTTTTAATACCTTTTGAAATATTATTTGCTGCATACATAGCCATCATTTCACCACTTGCAACTATATATATTTCTTCTGCTTTTCCTTCTCGTATCGGCATAGCAAATCCACCACAAACAACATCCCCTAACACATCATAAAATACATAATCAAGATCATCAGTGTAAGCTCCTAGTTGTTCTAACATATTGATGGATGTTATAATTCCTCTTCCTGCACAACCAACACCTGGTTCTGGTCCACCTGATTCAACACAGCGAATATTCCCAAAACCTAATTTCATTATTTCCTCAAGCTCAATATCTTCACCTTCTTCCCTTAAAGTATCTAGTACTGTTTTTTGAGCTAACCCATTTAGAATTAACCTAGTTGAATCCGCTTTAGGATCACAACCTACAATCATAATTTCTTTTCCTGCCTCTGCTAATGCAGCAGTTAAGTTCTGAGTTGTTGTGGATTTTCCAATACCACCTTTTCCATAAATAGCGACTTGCCTCATAATCATCATCCTTCCTTGATTTATTTAAAGCCATTGGCTTTATTACCAGTAATCATTACACTTAATCACTCAACATTGGTACATGTTTTAAATAACAATTATCTTAAAAATAACTAACAAATAAAAAGAAGGCACTCTCAAGAACACCTTTATGGTGTCTGAGAGCGCCTTCGCTCAAAATCCAATATTTAAAATCAAAACTTTATTTCATTCTATTATGTTGTTAGATATACTATACCACAAATATATTTTATTTTCAATATATTGAATTAAAAAATTTTAATTCTTGCATTTTTTATGTAAAATCACAACTACTTTTTACTTTACAATGCTTTTCTTTATCTTTTTATTACTATTTATAACATCACAGCTTTTAACACTTGTATAGATTGCATAAGACTCAATAAATTATTTCTTTTTTATTATATTATAGAACTGTACCACCAATTAATAAATACTTTTTTTGGACTGTCCTTATTTCACTTTCAATTGGTCAAACTCTTTCATAATTTTTATGACTCCATTGATTTTACAATTCTTGTATTCTAATTTTTTCACTTTATAGCCTTTTATATTTAAATCAATACTACTTAAGAATTTATCTGAATAACAAAAATACAATTCTTTGCAACAACAGTCCGTTCTAATAATTATGTGAAATTTATATTTCTTATAAACTAAAACTAATAATATACATTACTGTAATAACTATCCCATTAGAAATAATATTGGCAAGCAACGTCCCTTTAGCTATTTGCGTAACCCTGTATTTTTTACAAAGTACAATCATATTTACTACTAATTCAATAACTATTGATAAAATTAGTGCTACAATAAAATAAATAATAAAATTGCTTGTATCTTCAAATCTAACTTCATTCCGACTAACCCAAGGGAACCAACAAACTAACCACCAACCACCATTATATGCTAACGAAAGAAAAACACCGATAATTCCACTTATGATATTACTAATAACTGTAGTTAGAGTTATTTTTTTATTGAACCTCTTCTTCTCTATATATTTACTCATCAAAAATGATTCAAGAACTAGAACAACCAGAATCACTAGCCATCCGGGGGGCATAAATAGCAAAATACCAAATGATACATTATATAACTTTAAACATTGTCTTTTCAAATTAACTCTTCCTCTCTACTGTATATTATGTATACTCAAAAATCTGACTCCCCTAACTCTTAAGATATTACATAAGCTAGTAATTATTTCAGCTAACGTTCTGTAAGTGAAGTGACAATTCTTGCACTTTTTTATTCTCCTTATTCATGATTCAGTACTCTTTTTGCATACTCTTCCCATTCTTCTCGGGATCCGAAGAACATTTCTTTTGCTTTTTCTTCCCATTCTTTTACAAATGCAGTGTATACCAATCCGTATTCTCGTAATATTTGCATCGGTGCGCATCTGGTTACATGAAAACGTAAC